>CAYLRT010000173.1:0-2422 GCA_964385885.1 uncultured Anaerolineales bacterium
GCGTATTCACTGCCCATCTACTTCATCTTGGCATTTGCCATCTCATGGGGCGCTATTCTCATATCGGTCGACGGGTTTCCGGTTTCTGAGGAACAGCTTCCCGTGTTGATAGTGGCAATGCTCCTCGGACCAAGCCTGGCAGCCATCCTTGAAGAGACCACACCACAGAGGTGAAAGAGTGCGGAAACCATACGAAAAAGAAATCCGCGAACTCCACGCCTTTTTCGAGGCCTGGTATCGGGGAACAATCGATGATTCAGACGGATCCTTCAGCAGAGTCGAAAACGCGCTAGCCCCCGGCTTCACTCTGATAACCTCGGGCGGTCAGATCATTGCAAGGAATCAATTGCTTGCCCTATTGAGAGCCGAATATGCCACGAAACCGGATATCGAGATGTGGGTTGAGAATGTCCAGCTCAGGCTTGAAGCAGGTGATATCGTTCTGGTCAATTACGAAGAACATGGCACAACGGCGAACGGAAAGCAATCAACCCTCATTACAGCCGTCTTGCGTAAGAATCCCGAACAGCAAAACGGTATGGAGTGGGTTCACATTCACGAAGTCCGCTTACCATCTCAGAATTGAAATGGAGAAGCCCACCCAACACTCGTTGCAGCCGACAGCGCCTCCGACGCCGGATTGTATCTGCGATCCTGCATCTGTACACGATCGGGCATCACCTCACTTCAATGATCCATAGCTCCGCAGGCTGGTCTTCTGTACCATCCTAGTGTCCACTGGAGGCCGCCCGGTTCCCGCTGTGGGGGAAAGGCACGCTACCTTCGTAGGCGTGATCGGAGATCTATACCCACCGGCTGGATCGAGAGCAACCGGATTCGGATCCCACAGGCTGGCCTGGTTATGATTTTCCCTCCTCGCCTTGCAAGAGGTCTCCATTAGTGGAACCCAGCGCGCCGGCTATCGCTTGGGCCAGTTGCTCCAGATTGGGCGGCTTGGGCAACCAGGCGCTCAACCCCTGCGCTTGCAGGTTTTCGAGATTCTCCCTCATAGCGTGGCCGGTGAGCAGGATGACTGGCGTCTGCCATCCCTGTTCTCGCAATGCGTGCAGTAACCGGATGCCGCCTATCCCCGGCATCACCACGTCGCTCAACACCAAGGCAACCTGCTCTCCGCGCTCTTGCATCACTGCCAGCGCCTGTTCGCCGTTCGCCGCCTCCAGCGTCCGGTAGTTCATTTGCTCCAGGCTCTGCACCAACGCGGTCCGCACTGCCTCTTGGTCCTCCACCACCAACACCATCTCGCCCCGGCCCTGGGGCATGATCGAGACATCCGCCGTGGGCGGCTCGGTCGGACGCGCCGCCAGCGCAGGCAAGTAGACAGTAAAGGTCGTGCCCCGGCCCAGCTCAGTTGTCACCCCGATGCGCCCCCCGTGCTGGCCCACGATGCCCTCCACCTGGGCCAGGCCCAACCCGCTGCCCTTCCCTGGCCCTTTGGTGGTGAAGAACGGTTCAAAGATGTGCGGCAGCACATCCGGTGTGATGCCCGTGCCGGTGTCCGACACTGTCAACTGCACCCATTCTCCGGCCTCCATCTCCGGCAGCAGGGGGGATTCGCCAGGCCGGACCTCGATCTTGTCCAGGCCGATGCGCAGGGTTCCCCCCTCCGGCATCGCGTCCCGCGCGTTGAGGGCCAGGTTCATGATCATCTGCTGGATGCGCATCAGGTCGGCGCTGACCACGTACTGATCTTCCCGGTGGTTCAGGACTATTTCGATGTGCTCGGGCAGCGTCCGCTGCAACATCTTGACCTGCTCCTTCAGCAGCGGCAGGAGGTCGAGCGGCTGACGCTCGAGCAGCGCTCGTCGGCTAAAGTCCAGGATCTGCTGGATCAGCCGGCTGGCCTGCCAGCCCTGCTCCCTGATGATGGCTGCCCTTTCCCGATCCTGGTCGGTTAACGCCTCCGATTGCGCCAGCATGCCGGCGTAGAGGATGATGACGCCCAGGATGTTGTTGAAATCGTGAGCGATACCCCCTGCCAGTTGGCCCACCGCGGCTAGCCGCTCCTGCTGCTGAAGTTGCGTCTGGACCTCCCGCTCGCGGGTCACGTCGTTGAGCACCAGCACCCACCGCTCCGGCGCCGCTCCTTGCTCTACCGGTCGGGCGATGACCTCAAAGGTGCTCCCATCGACCTTGACCTCGTGCCATAGCCCCTTGACCGGCGGCGAGGTGAGCAGTTCGGCCAGCGGGCGATCCCCCAGGCGCGAGAGGGCGTCGCCCTCTCGCGCCCTGGCCAGCACGGCCAGGGCCTTTTCGGCCATGGGGTTGGCATGCAGGATGCCCCCCTCGTCATCCAGCAGCAGCACCCCTTGGGGCACGGTATCGAGGATGGCCTGCAGTTGGCGCGCCTGCGCGGAGACCTCGGCCACCAGCCGTTCCCGCTCCTCCTCCATCTGTTTGCGCT
>CAYLRT010000173.1:2522-4831 GCA_964385885.1 uncultured Anaerolineales bacterium
GGTGATGTCCAGCAGCGTGACCAGGACGAGGGATTCCTCGCCCATACTCAGGGGCGTTGTAGAACAGAGAAGCGTCATCTCCCGCACCTCGCCGTCGGCGTCTTGGAAGTAGTACGGCGCCTCGACCTGCCGATGCGTTTCGCCCGTTTCGAGGGTGTGGAGCACGGCATTGCGAATGACACACCGATGGCAGAATTCGCCGAATCCACAGCCTTGCGGATCATCCAGGGCGTGGAGGCAGCGCAGTGCCTCGCCACTGCGCAGGCCCAGCATCTCCTTCGCCGGCCGGCCGGCGAATCCCGTCGCAAAGCTGTTGACTTGCCGAATCCGTCTTTCCCCGTCCACCACCATCATCACCACGGGCGCGTTGCGATAGATGGCGCTGAGCAAGGCCTGCTGATCGGCCAGGGCCTTTTCCCGTTCCTTTCGTTCGCTGATGTCGCGTACGACGGCCTGCAGAAAGTATTCCTCCCCGAGTTTCAGTCGATTGAGGTGGACTTCTGTGTGAAACAGTTCGCCGTTCAGCCGACGGTGCTGCCACTCGAACAACTGGGGTTCACCGGCAAGCGCCGCTTCAATCTTCTCCAGAGCCTTCTCTTTGGAATCCCGCCCGTCGGGTTGCTGCGGTGGCGAGAATTGGTGGTAGGGAGTCTTGTTAAGAATATCCTCCCGCTCGCAGGCATACATCTCAAGCGTTTTCTCGTTGCAATCGATGAAACGGTCGTGCTTCATCAGGAAGATGGCGTCGCTTGCTGATTCGAACAGGGTGCGATACTTCTCCTCGCTTTCCCGTAGGGAGGTGAGGAGCGCCAGTCGCTCCTCGAAGGTTTCCAGCCAGCGGTTGAGCGTGGCCTGGTTGGTGCTGCCGTACAGAAACTCTTCGGGTGGGATGTAGAACGGGTTTTCGTGGACACGGGTCCCCACGGCGATCACAGGGTGGGTGCGCATGACGTCGAGGAGGATCCCAGCAGAAAACCGGCGGACGTCGTACTGGCACAGGCCGGTGCAGGCTGACCCAGGGAAAAACTCGTTCAACAGGGCCTCGTATTCGATCAGCCGCTCCGAGCCGGGAAGGCCGCGCAGGGCCCAGCTCATCTCGCCGGTGACGCGGAGGCCAATGAAGCCATCGGTAAGCGCTTGCTGCGTCTCCTCGACGAGGAGGGAGATCATGCCCTGGGGGTTGAACGTGCCTCCGCGCAGGTAGGCCTCGTCGGAGGTGAGAAATCGGAGCTGGCCGCGGCGCTCGGCCTCCCGGGGGGCGATCCCTGCCTCCCGCAGGTAACTCCGGACCTTACAGGCGGTGTGGGCATCCACGATGTATACCACCCGCTCTCCCCGCTGCAGGCCTGCCCGGATGTACTCGGTGAGCAGCGCCCGGTGCTCCTCCTCGCTGCGGTAGAGCAGGCAGATATGGCTCCCGGGGCTGATGTCCACTATCTCCTTCAAGCCCCGGAAAGGCCCTTTGGGCTCTCGTTCTGTCCTGGCCATGTGTTGCCTCCCGCCATGAAGGCCGATATGTTCTGGCGCTAGGTTGCGCTGTCCTATCCACACCCGGATTCCGACAAATCCGGCCTCATTGCTGTGGCGAGGCCACCTCTGGTAGGCCAGGCGAAAGGCTCAGCCTGGCTCCTAACCAGAAGGTAACCTCATGTTGAAACGATTCCCACGCTCATCTGCGATTCCTGTCACGTTCATCATGCGGTTGCCGTTCGATTTCTCCAAGCAGTAGATTTCGTAAGTGCAACTCCTACAGGGTCCGAAAAGGCGGCAGGCTGCGGTAGAGTAAACCTACCCCACTGACCGAAGTAAAAGGTGCACTGATGTGTACACACAGTTTACCTAAAAACAACGATATTGGATAGAGGCGCCTTTGTCCCATTTGGTATACCCAAGCTCGGCAACGCAGCATCAGCAGGCAGGAGATAGCAGGCTGGAGAGCGGGCCGTGCCTTGGACAATGTGTTCATTGAATGCCTCTGACGCTCCCTAAAACATGAGGACGTCGACCTACACGCCCATGCCTCCGTGAGAGAGCTAGAGGCTACGCTCCAGGCCGTTTCACCCTCTACAACTCCGAGCGCCCTCATCAAAGCCTGGGCTATGTGGCCCCGGTTGAGGTTGGTCAAGGTGTGGGATCCCTGCTATGTCAGCTACTGAGTTTCACCATTTTCCCCTTGCCGCGACCCAAAACATGGAAGGCACCTCAGGCTTTCCTATCGCGACGAAACTGGGCGGTGATGCGATGATATCCGTACGTGAGCCTGCTCGCGGCCACAGCTTGATCGCCGACTTCGCTTGGCCTTCATTCTG
>CAYLRT010000174.1:0-4816 GCA_964385885.1 uncultured Anaerolineales bacterium
CCCTGGATCAGCTCTGGGGTATAGGTGGATCCTCCCCCAATCACGGTTACTTTCATCATTATCACCTCTTTGTCGTGATGGGACGGCTCCTTCGCTGGAGCCCTCCTAATCATCATCTGCTAATCCCTTACGGTCTCGGCTTATGGCAGGCTCAGCCTTTGGTGCCGGTTAACTTGATGCCCTCGATGAAGGTCCGTTGGGCGAAGAAGAAAGCGATGATGATGGGTGCGGTAAAGACCACAGAGGCTGCCATCAGTTGGTTCCAGGCCGTGTTGCGCTGACCCTGGAAGTCCTGCAAGCCAATGGCCAGTGTGAAGTGCTCCGGGTTGTTCAGGTAGAGCAATGGTCCCAGGAAGTCGTTCCATGCCCAGAGGAACGTCATGATGGTGATGGCGGTCAGGATGGGCTTGGAGAGTGGGACGATGAGCTGCAGCAGGATGCGAAAGTCAGAGGCACCGTCGACTTTAGCGGCGTCGATCAGGTCCCTGGGGATGGTGAGGAAGAACTGCCGCAGCAGGAACACGTCAAAGGGATTGGAGAAGAACGCCGGTACCACCAGCGGGAGGATGGTATCCCCCCAGTGCAGGGTGTCAGTGAACACCAGATACAGCGGGATCATCGTCACCTGAAAGGGTAACATCATCGTGCTCAGGACCAGGATGAAGATAAGGTCGCGACCTGGCCACTCGACGCGCGAGAAGCCGTAGGCTACAGGGACACAGGAGAGTAACGTCCCAATGATTGTGAGAGCGGCAACGATCGTGCTGTTCTTGAGGTAGGTCCAGAAGTTCACGGTCAGACCAGGTCGTGTGCTTCGGTTCATGGCATCACTGAAGTTGTGCCAGTGGAACTTGATGGTCATGACTGGCTCAGCCAGGCGAGCGCGAATTACCACCACATCCTCTGGATTCTCGGGGTCTACGAAGGTACCATTGCCCTCCTCGACCTTGAGCCGTGCCATCTCGCGGACCTGGCCATCAACCGGTACCCGATATAGCGGGTAGCTCTGGCCATCAAGGGTCACTTCCTTGATATCGTGAGGCAGGAGCGTAGGAGGGAAGCGGAAGACGTCCGTCCGCGACTTAAAGGCTGTGAAGAACATCCATAGGGTGGGCACCAGGAAGAACAGGCCGACTGTAAAAACGACGATGTGACCCAGAATCTTGGAGAGCATCTTGCGCGGTGCAATGTGGTGTCTGAGCTGGACGGCAGTGCTAGCGCTCATGCCTACCTCCCTTCGGCCTCGTAGTAGGTCCAGCGTTGAGAGGAGCGCATCAGTAGCAGCGTACAGATGAGGATGATGATGAAAAGGATCCAGGCCATGGCCGCGGCATAGCCCAACCGCAAGGTCTGGAAGCGATCATAGAGATAGACACTGTAGAAGAGGGTGGAGTCGAGAGGGGCTCCCAATCGCTGGGCATTGCTGCCCGCCTGCACGGATGCGAAGATGTAGGCCTGAGTGAAGTACTGAAACATGTCGATCACGCCAATGATGAGGTTGAAGAGGGTAATGGGCGAGACCATAGGGATCGTGATGTACCAGAGGCGCTGGAACCAGTTTGCCCCGTCGATCTCCGCAGCCTCAAGCAGTGAGACGGGCACATCCTGGATCCCCGAGAGGTAGATGATCACCGTATTACCGATGCCCCATAGCCCCATGATCATGAGAGCAGGTTTGGCCCACGCCGGATCGGTGAGCCAGCTTGGGCCCTTGATACCCAGGTAACCCAGGAACGCGTTAAGGATGCCGTTGTTCGTGTTGAAGATCCACATCCAGAGCATGCTGCTGGCTACCACCGGGACGATGGACGGCAGGTAATAGATGACCCGGTAAAAGGACTGGCCGCGTATCTTCAGATTGAGCAGCACCGCGAAGAGGAAGGCGCAGAACAGGTTCAGCGGCACCGCAAAGAGGACCATGTAGGTCGTGTTGGCTAACGATGTCCAGAAGCGCCGATCCTGGAGCAGATCCGTGTAGTTCGTTAGCCCAATCCAGACGGAGGGCATGCGCAGGTGCCATTCGGTGAAGCTCATCACCAACGACTTGACCATCGGGTAGACGTTGAACAGCAGAAACCCAAGGATCCAGGGTGAGATGAACAGCAGCCCCGTTACCAGTGACCGCCTCTTGCGTGCACTCCAGCGCTTACGTAGCGGGGCCTGTGACGGCGCAGGCAATGTGTGTGTGGCTTCCATCAGTGGTTGCCTCTTACTTTCGGAGATGGCTGCCGTTGGCGGACCGGCGTGTCAGCCGATCCGCCAACGGCGCCGCGGGCTTATTTCCCGACGACTTCATCCAACATGGGCTGCAACTTCGCCTGGGCGGCCTGGAGCAGCGGCTCCGGGTCGGCTCCTTCGTGCAGTACTTGCTGTTCGATGAGGTCAAGCTCGTCCAGAAGATCAGAGCTGATGGGGGTGAAGATCTGGTAGGTGGCGTTGGGAGAACTTGCCAGATCCATGAAGACGACAAACTTCTCGTTCTCATAGAAGCGCTGATCCTCAGCGGCCTTCTTGCTGGAGGGGAGGTTGAAGTTGGCGACCATCTCATCAGCAACGATCTCTGGCGTCATCATCCAGGCCAGCAGCTTGGCGGCGGCATCTTTGTCCTTGACGCCGCTGGGGATGAGGGCTACCGTGCCACCAACGGTGTTCGTCCCCTTGCGCTCAGGATGCGCAGCGGGATAGGGGATCGGCCCCACGCCGTACCAGAGGTCGGGTGCCAGGCCACCGATGAAGTTGTCACCGACCATCCATTCACCGTCGACCATCATGGCGATCTTGCCAGCCATGAAGCCGTGCTCAGAGGAGTCGTACTCACCCGTCGACGAGACGAAGCGAAGCACCTCTTCGGCGCCGTACCGAGAGTAGAATTGCTGCTCCCAGCGCAGCGCTGCGGCCATCTCCGGGGTGTCAAGCTGCACTTTGGTGCCATCATCATTGAACCAGAAGCTGCCGTAGAGCCTGATGTATTGCTCCATATGGCCCCAGGAGAAGTCAGGCACGAAGCCAAGTTGAGTGATCTGGCCGTTTTCGTCCACCTTGGTCAGCTTGTCAGCATACTCCAGTAGCTCCTCCATCGTCTCAGGCGGCCTCTCGGGATCAAGCCCCGCCTCTTCGAAGAGGTCTTTGTTCCAGTAGAAGCCATAGGTATCGGAGCCCCATGGGAGGGCATAGAGCTTGCCCTGATATCGGCCCTGGGCCAACATGGCGGGATAGATATCGTCAAGGTCAATGCCATACTCGGCGATGTACTCATCGAGCGGGGTCACCAGCCCCTCGTTAACCCAGGAGGCTACGTTGTCGGGGCCGCCGAGCACCAGGACGTCAGGGGGTTCAGTGCCAGAGAGCGCAGCAATCACTTTGTCATCCTCGACGGGGGAGTTGACCTCCACCTTAACGTTGTTGGCCTCGGCATAGCGGTTGAACAGCTCCTGGAGCTGGGCAGGGTTGTCACCCCATGTGATCCAAACCCTGAGGACTTCGGGTTCACCTGCTGCGCCGCCCGTCCCTGACGTCGTCCCGCCGGCTTTGCAGGCTGCGAACAGACTGATCAGAACCACCAGGGCCAGCGCAGAACGCCAATATCGCTTAGACATGTTGCCATCCTCCTTCATTTCTGTGAACTTACTCAATAGGCACGGACTTGGGTCTTGAACATGGTTCGGATTCTGTCTATTTGGGGTCTACATGCAGTTATAGCAGCTCAACCTCCTTTCTATCTATTGGTGACTCCCATTACACCCACATGAACGGCGAATGATCAGTTGCGTAGGGAGCAATGTCAGGGGATCAGCCTCGCCTGAGCGAATCAGGCGCACAAGCTGCTGCACGGCCTCGTGTCCGACTCGTTCCACCGGGGCACGCACGGTAGTCAGGGGGGGCTGCAGATAGCGGGCGATCTCGATGTCGTCGAATCCCACCAGGGCAACGTCCTCAGGGACACGTTTGCCGGCCTCGAGGAGAGCAGTGAGGGCGCCAGTGGCCGAATCATCGTCGCCGGCGAAGATGGCATCGAACTGGACGCCGTCCTGGCACAGTCGGGCCACCGTCTTGTGTGCGATCTCACGGTTGAATTCCCCTGAGGCGATCAGACGGGGGTCGAAGGGGATGCCGTGCTCCGCCAGGGCCTGGCGGTAGCCCTTTTCCCGCCAATGGGAATCCTCATGTGCCTCAGGTCCAGCCAGGTAGACAATGCGCCGTCGCTGGTGCACCGTGATCAGGTGGGCCACCAGTCGATAGGCGCTGGCCTTGTTCTCGATGGTGACGCTGGGGATGTCCAGCCCCTCGGGCGGTGACCAATGGATCAGCACCACGGGAAAGCCACGCGCGTGAAGCCGTCGCAACTCGTCTTTGGGCAGGCCATCGGTGAAGACGAGCAGGCCGTCGGTGTTCTGTTCGCCCACTGGATAAGAGCAGACTGTGCGCTGGGTGGCGCTCTCCTGGGCGGAATAGATGAGCAGGTCGTAGCCGTGGTCGCCTGCCCCGGCAGCGATACCGCGTAGCAGCGCCGCGAAGTAGTAGCCGCTGATCTGGGGGAAGACCAGCCCGATGGTGTTGGTACGGTTGCTGGCAAGCACCCGAGCAGCCGTGTGAGGACGGTAGTCAAGCGCCGCAATGGCTGCTTGCACTCGCGCGGTTGTCTCCGGTGCCACAGGAGCAGTTTGGTTGATAACGCGACTGACTGTCGCGGTTGACACGCCCGCCACACGGGCGACGTCGGCAATTGTGGCGCGACGAAGTCGCTGCTCGTTCACTTGGTTTTCCCTTTCGCCAACTGTAAGCGCTTACTGTAATCGCTTACATTATAATGAAGTTA
>CAYLRT010000175.1:0-3197 GCA_964385885.1 uncultured Anaerolineales bacterium
CCCCCCACTTCGGTCAAGCCCCTGAGCAACCAATAGGGAGTGCTACAGCCGTGCGTCCGCCCAAGGGCACACAGCGCTGCCGTGCTCCTGCTTGACATTGCACAGGGCACGGCATAGGCTATGTATGATGACACGCTCAGAACGGCAGATTGTTGATCGATCACAATCTCAGCCGCTGCCCTTCCTGCACTATACCAGGCGCGGCGGCGGTTGACGTGCCTACACCCGAGGCCGCGGCCCGCGAGATCATCTCAGGCTGAGCACGCTGCAGGAGGGGAGCACGCTCACGCAGCGCCGCGAGCTGCCGCGGATCTTCTCGCACAGACCCACGCGGATCTCGGCGTCCGACACGGGTGAGACAAGGCATAACGCCGCGGTGGCGGGTTCCCTATATGGCATCGCGAGGCAGATCCGCTCCGGGGACGTGGTGCCACATCCGCGCTCGACCATGGCGCCGGGCGACGAGGAGGGCCGTTCATCTCATCACAGGCGGCAGGAGGATCGACATGGGTGATCAAGGGCCACCTTCCGAAGAGGTCCTGCGGGCCTTTGGCGCGACCGAGACGCCGGTCCGCATGCCGGGGGGACAGGGGCAGGCCTATCGCGCGGGCAGACTCGTGTTCAAGCCAGCCCAAGACACAGAAGAGACACACTGGGTGGCCACGTTCTACCTGAGCGTGGCATGCGACGGCTTCCGCGTGCCCAAACCGGTCCGCGCCAGCAACGGACGCTTCGTCTGGGGAGGCTGGCAGGCCATGGAGTATCTGGAGGGAGAACACAGAGAGGGGCACTGGCAGGAGAAGATCGACCTCTGCCTTCGGTTCCATCGGGCCATCGCGGACGTTCCCAGGCCAGCTTTCTTCGCCCGCCGGGCGCTGAACCCCTGGGTGGTGGCGGACAGAGTGGTATGGGGAGAGATGAGGATCGACCACCATCCGCGCGTGGCACCTGTGATTGAGCGGCTGGCCCGGTGCCTCGCTCCGGTGGAGGGCAGGCCACAGCTCATCCACGGGGACTTCGGCGGCAACGTGCTGTTCGCGGATGGTCTGCCGCCTGCCATTATTGACTTTTCGCCCTACTGGCGGCCGGTTGAGTTTGCGGTTGGGGTTGTGGTGGCTGACGCCATCGTGTGGGAGGGCGCCGACCTCACTCTGCTTGATATGGTGGCGGAGCAGATTGACAACCTCTGTCCGTACCTGGCTCGTGCGGAGCTGCGGAGAATCGTCGAGCTGGAGATGCACCACCGCATGGCTGGCCTGGATACCCTGGATGAGATCGATGCCCATCTTCCGCTGGTCCAGGCGATCTGCGAGCGTTGTCGGTGATCAGGATCGGTGCGTGGAGGTTCCCTGGATCAGCCCATTGAGCTGGAAAGGTGGCGTTCTATGACCCAGCAGCCTCGTTCTGTATCCATTGCGTTTGTCTTCATGCTCCTGGATGCCCTGATCTGGCTGACGTTCGGCCTGATCGTGGCTCTTGGGGCTCATCCGGCTCTGCCAGACGTGCCCCTGGTCCGATGGAGCATGGCTGTCCTGTCCCTGGCGGTGGTCGGTGCCCTGTTGGGGCTGAGCACCAGCCTGCGTCGCCGCAATCGGGTGACGTATGTCCTGGCGGTTGCCCTTCTCGCGGTTCTCTCTCTCGTGACCCTCTTCGATGACTTCGGCCTGGTCGATCTGGCAGTCCTGGCCGTCACTGTGTTCCCTCTGGCGCTCCTGCTCAAGGACCGCGCCTGGTATCTCCAAGCCCCGCAGGAGGGCGGGCAGGGCAGGTGAACCTGGCTCCGCCCGGTGCCCCGAGGGAAAGCGGTGGCGCAGCGCTGCACGTCAGAGAACGAGTACAGTGGTATACTTCATGCTCTTCATGAGATCGGTAAGGGGGAGGCCATGAATCTCAAGGACAAAGTCGTCGTCGTGACCGGTTCGACCCGTGGCTTCGGGCACGCGGTGGCGCGCGCCCTGCTGGCGCGTGGCTCTCGTGTGGTGATCTCTGGCCGCAGGCAGGCCGACGTGGATCGCGTGACCGCGGCATTGGGTGAGCGGGCCGCAGGCCTGGCCTGTGACGTCAGTGTGGCGGAGCAGGTCTATGCTCTGGCGCGTTTCGCAGTTGCCCAATTCGGCGCCATCGACGTGTGGATCAACAACGCGGGCATCAGCCCGCCGCCGGGCGCCGTTCTGGACTTCCCACCGGAGCAAGCCGAACGGGTCTTCCGCGTCAACTGCCTAGGCACGCTGCACGGGACACAAGCGGCAGTCTGGACGATGACGCGTCAGGGTGGCGGCACGATCGTCAACCTGTACGGTCGTGGTAGTGACCTGCGGCCAGCGCCGCTTTCCGGCCTTTATGGGGCCAGCAAGGCGTGGGTGACCTCCTTTACCCGCACCGCGGCCGCCGAGTACAAGGACTTACCCCTCCGCATCATCGGCTTCCAGCCAGGCATGATGACGACGGATATGGTTGCCGTGCGCCAGGTCGTGGGCACGCGGTCTATAGCGAGCATGCGCTATTATCCCATGATCCTCCAGGCTCTCGCCAACCCGCCTGAAGTGCCGGCGGCGGCACTTGTGCGTCTTCTGGAACGTGTGAACAAGCCATTCACTGAGTACCGCTTGCTGCGTAGCTGGCGCCTTCTTCCCATGCTGGCGCGGCTGGCATGGTTGGGCATCAACCGGCGCGCTCGTCCGCCCGAAGCGGACTACGAGATCCTGCCCCCCTTTGAACCCCCGGTGGCGCGTGAGCCAGGCTCAGATCTCCCTCCTCAGTGAGGGACGCGAACTTCAGCCATAGATCGGACGTCTATAGTGTTGTGAAGGCGCAATCCGGCATCAGAACACCGGGGTGCAACAATATCTTGAAAGGACGTCCCGATGAAACACAGAACGCTTTTCCTTTTGTTGGCTGCGGTCAGCCTGCTTGGCCCAGTACAGGCCTGCTCTTCCGCCTCAAAGGCGGCTGAGGTGGCGACCGACCAGCCCGCCCATGCGGACTACTCAGCACCGGAAGGTGCCATCATGGCGCGCGATGCCGCGCTGACGTATGTCGAGCATTCGATGGACGTATCCGGCCTGACGTCGATCTCGGATTGGCGTGGGCAGGATGTTACCCCGACGAACCTGGTCGGCCAGACGACGATCGAGTTCACATCCGGGGATTGGCAGGTTACGATCGCCTTCCCGGTCGTCGCTCCGGAGCATGTCAGC
>CAYLRT010000175.1:3297-4746 GCA_964385885.1 uncultured Anaerolineales bacterium
CTGGGCGGCCCATCTGGGCGGCCCGTCTGGGCCAGAAGCTGGCTGGTGCAAAACACGTTTGTATGGTACGGTGGCTTGCACTAGCAACCTCAGCGAAAGGAGATAGGTTGTGACCCTCAATCAGACCTCAAGGCGGGCGGTACTGGCTGTCGCTGTTGGGATGCTCATTGTCCTCGGGGCCTGCGCCCCGCCGACAACTCCGAGCCCAACGGCGACTCCGACTCCGCTTCCGTCCCCGACGGTTCCCGCTCCTGCGACCCCGACCCCAACGGCGACCCCGGAGAGCAGCGTCATGGTTGTGACGACGCCTCCCCCTGCCAGCCGATGCGAGGGGCTCAGGGGCAACCTGGAGGTTCAGGTCCTGGTGGGGCCGGCCGAGGCTGTGGGGCTGGAGCCCGTGGCAGTGGGAGCCATACCTTTCTCGGTCGTATCTGACGAGAAAGGCTACCTGGTGCAGGGAGACGGGGCTCTCTCGTATCAGGAGACATTGCAGAAGGAGTGGGGCACGTACAGCGTGAGCCTCGACATGGAGGGTACTATTGAAGGAACATGCGGCGGCGATCAGGGAAGGGAAGCGCTGGACCTCACCGTGACGATGAGTGGCGAGCAGATGGTGGAAGTCAGAGCGGAAGGCTTTCAGGGGGACTACCCCTGGGAGGGTCGTCACGAGATGGACCTGACTTTCCCGCTGGAGGATGGTGCCTCGGCGGAGGGCGAAGGCTGGGTCATGGTTCTGCATCTGGCCCAATGAAGGGCCATCGGGTGACGCCTGGGGCTGAGGCCCGAGTATGCCACAAGACCCGACATGAGGATGGGGGTGGCTGACATTCAATTCGGGCTTGCTCAAGGCGACGTTTTGCTGATCAACTACGAAGAACATGGCATTACGGCGGAGGGGAGACGAGCGACATGATCATCGTGGCGCTTTTGTCTGGACTCGAAACATGAAATACAATCCCGAGAAACACCACCGCCGTTCCATTCGCCTGAAGGGATACGATTATTCCCGGCTGGGCGCGTATTTCATCACCATCTGCACGCATGACCGGCAATACCTGTTCGGTGAGGTGGTGGATGGGGACATGCGGTTGAACGAATTTGGGAAAATCGTGGAACGGACATGGCATGATTTGCCCAATCATGTGGCCGGCATCGTTTTGGATGCATTTGTGGTTATGCCCAACCATGTGCATGGGATTGTCATCATTGTCGACGACGACGTTGTCGTAGGGGCGGGTTCAGAACCCGCCCCTACCACGACGAAACCCACCCCCACGACAACGGAACCCGCCCCTACAACAACCACAACAACACCCACCCCACCCAAACGCCACGGGCTGCCGGAAATCGTACGTCAATTGAAAACGTTTTCCGCCCGGCGGATCAACGACCATCGGGGTATGCGTGGGGTGCCTGTCTGGCAACGCAATTACTATGAACATATCATCC
>CAYLRT010000176.1:0-4694 GCA_964385885.1 uncultured Anaerolineales bacterium
CCGTCCCGCATCGCTCTCCATGCGGATGCGTGCCCTTGGGCGTCTGGAGCAATTTCATATAACACAAGATATGCTATAATAAAAGTCAATATGGGAGAAATGCCGATCACGCTCAAGGGAACCGCGGATGGAATCCTGCTCAAACCCCGAGTGGAGAACTGGGCGGTGGTCCTCGACGCTGTCGAGGACGCACTCATCGACGGCGGAAGCTTCTTCCGCGGGGGACGGCTCATCCTCGATGTGGGGGCCCGTGAACTGAGTGCGGAACAGCTCAATGCCATGCGCGTCCTGTTGACGCGGTACGGCATCGAGCTTTGGGCAGTGCTCAGCGATGATGAGCAGACAGTCCACCTGGCGCGCTCGCATGGCCTGCTGACGCGCATCCCCAAACGCACGGAGCCCAAACACACCCTGATCGAGACCGCGCCCCCTGAGCTGCAAGCCGTCTTTGTGCATCGAACCCTGCGCTCTGGACAGACGATCCGCTTTCCTGGACATGTGACCCTGGTGGGCGACGTCAACCCGGGCGCCGAGATCGTCGCCGGGGGTAACATCCTGGTGTGGGGCACGCTGCGGGGTGTCGCCCACGCCGGCGCATTTGGCGACGAGACCGCCGTCATCTGCGCACTGGTGCTTCAGCCCTCGCAGATCCGCATCGCGGGCTTCATAGGTCGGTCGCCCGAGAAGAGCACCAGGCGGGTCCCTCGACCCGAGATTGCGAAGGTCGAGGATGGACAGATTGTGGTTGAGGCCTGGAACAGCAAGAGAGGGTAGGTATGGCAGGGACGATTATCACCGTTTCTTCGGGTAAGGGCGGCGTTGGCAAGACAACGACCACGGCCAACCTCGGCGTCGGGTTGGCCAAGCTCGGATACCGGGTGGTGTGTATTGACGCGGATATCGGGCTGCGCAACCTGGATGTCATGCTGGGACTTGAGAACCGTATTGTCTACGACATCGTCAACTACATCGAAGGGCGCTGCCGCCTGAGACAGGCCATGGTGCGGGACAAGCGCTTCCCGGAGCTCTTTCTGCTCCCGGCGGCCCAGACCCGTGACAAGAACGCGGTCAGCATCGAGGATATGGTCCGCGTGGCACAGGAGGCGGCCGAGCTCGTGGATTTCGTGCTGATCGACTCGCCCGCTGGCATCGAGCATGGCTTCCGCTATGCAGTGAGCCCGGCGGATCTGGTGCTGGTGGTGACCAACCCGGAGGTCACGGCCGTCCGCGATGCGGATCGGGTGATTGGGCTCCTGGAGGCCGAGGACCTGGCCCCCGCCAAACTGGTGATCAACCGTCTCAAGCCGGAGCTCGTCCGTCGCAACGAGATGCTCGACGCGGACACGGTGGTCGACCTCCTGGCGATCGAACTCATCGGCGTGGTGCCGGAGGATCCTAAAATCCTGACCTCCAGCAACCAGGGACAACCAGTCGCTTTGGATGAACGTTCGCCGGCTGGTAAGGCCTTCTGCAACATCGCCCGCCGACTGGCCGGTGAGGATGTTCCCTTCGAGGACACTCAAAAGCAGTCCCTGTTCCAGCGGTTGTTTGGCCTTCACTGAAAGAGGCACACTATGAGGTTACGCGACATGTTCCGTCGTAAATCAAAATCCAGTCAAGACATCGCTGCCCAACGCTTGCGCCTGGTCCTCACCCATGACCGCGCGAACATCTCTCCTGGGATGTTGGAAGTTCTCAAAGACGAGATCATCGCGGTGATCTCCAAACACCTCGACATCGACACCGACCACGTCGTGGTCAACTTCACCGAGGACGCGAGAGAGACCCGGCTGATGGCAGACATCCCTGTCAATACGCCGCGCACGCACCGGAGGAAAGCCTCGAGCTGATATGCGCCGTTCACCCTGGCAGCGGTTTGACTGGGGTCTGTCGCTCATCGCTCTCATCCTCACAGGCATCGGCGTGGCGATGATCTACAGTGCTACCCGTGGGGCTACAGACCTGGCGGATCTGTGGCGGCGTCAGGCAATCTATGCCGTGGCCGGGGTTGCCCTCATGGTCATGGTTGCCTCCATTGACTATAGAATCCTCGAGAGTCTGGAGTGGCCTCTGTATTTCACCGCTGTCGCGACCCTCATCTTCACCCTCCTCTTCGGCTCCAGTGAGATCGGCCAGGTGCGCCGTTTCATCTATGTCGGCGGCACGTCGATCCAGCCCGCCTTTCCGGCGCTGCTTCTGGTGCTGGTGAGTCAGGCAAGCCTTCTGGCCCGCAACGCGCCCGATCCACCGCGGCTGAGGGAGATAGCGACCTCGGCTCTGCTCACCGGCGCGGCAGCCTTCCTGGTGTTCCGCCAGCCCAACCTGAGCACGGCCACGCTCTATGTGGCCTGCTGGATCGCCATGCTCTTCGTCTCAGGAGTGGGCCTGGGCTATTTCGCCGGGACCGGCGCCGTTGTGCTGGCAGTCCTGCCGGTAGTGTGGTCCCACCTCGACACCTACATGCGTGACCGGATCGCCAACTTCCTGGATCCGGCGCGCGACCCCGGTGCGTATTACAACGTGCAGCAGGCGCTGATCAGCATCGGCTCCGGGGGACTGTTCGGTAAGGGCTTTGCGACAGGTACCCAGAGCCAGCTCCACTTCCTGCGGGTGCGCCACACCGACTTCATCTTCTCGGTCATCTGCGAGGAGTTGGGATTCGTGGGCGCAGTGCTGATTCTAGGGGTGTTTGCACTGCTTCTATGGCGCATGCTGCGCATTGCCGCTAACGCCGATGATGTCACGGGTCGGCTGATCGTGACGGGCGTCATTGCCTTCATCTTCTATCCACTCTTGGTGAACCTGGGGATGAACCTGAACGTCCTGCCTGTGGCGGGCCTGCCGATGCCCTTCATCAGCAGCGGTGGCAGCGCCCTGGTGGTCACCTACATCGGCCTGGGCCTGGTACAGAGCGTGGCCATGCGCCAGGGACGTCTGGAATTCTAGACGAAACCCCTTATAATCGTGGTTCGTCCTGGGTTTCAGGACTGTGCACCCGAGGGGGGAAGATATCCCCCAAGGACACATCCCTCTGGGACGGAGTGGATTCGATCCAACACAAGGAGAAGGCTATCGATGACGGTTCGCGTACGCTTTGCACCGAGTCCGACCGGATATCCCCATATCGGGAATATCCGCACGGTGGTCTTTAACTGGCTGTTCGCCAGACAGAACAACGGCGTCTTCGTGCTCCGCATCGAGGACACAGACCGTGAACGCTACGTAGAGAACGCCATCCGGGCCATCAAGGACAGCCTGGAGTGGCTGGGCATTGACTGGGACGAGGGTCCTGGGGTGGGCGGTGATTACGGTCCCTACATCCAGTCACAGCGCCTGCATATCTATCGCGAGAAGGCCGAGGAGCTGGTGGCCATGGGCAAGGCCTATCGCTGCAACTGCTCGCCCGAGCGGCTGGAGCGGATCCGGGCGGAGATGCGGGCTCAGGGCAAGACGCCGATGTATGACGGACATTGCCGCAACAAGCCGCCCGGGGCGATTTCCCCCGATGAGCCCCACGTGATCCGCCTGAAGGTGCCGCGCGAGGGCACCACCACGTTTCATGATCTCTTGCGAGGCGACATCACGTTTGAGAATGCGCTCATCGACGACCAGATCCTGCTCAAGAGCGACGGCTATCCCACCTACCACCTGGCCGTGGTGGTGGACGACCACATGATGAAGATCTCCCACGTGATCCGCGGGGATGACTGGATCCCCAGCACACCCAAGCGGATCCTGCTCTATCAGGCGTTCGGCTGGGAGCCTCCCACCTACGTCCATGTGCCGCTGGTGCTGGGGCCCGACGGCAAGAAACTGAGCAAGCGCCATGGGGCCACCTCGGTGGACGACTTTCGGCGGCAGGGCTACCTGCCCGAGGCCCTATTCAACTTCCTGGCCCTGTTGGGATGGGCGCCGGGCGAGGGCGAGGAGCAGGAGATCTTCACCCGCCAGGAGCTGATCGAACGTTTTGACATCCACCACATCAACCTGGCGCCGGCCGTCTTCTCCTATGAGAAGCTCAACTGGATGAATGGGTACTACATCCGACAACTGGACCAGGAGGAGCTTCTACAGCGTCTGATCCCCTTCTGGCAGGATGCAGGGCTCATTCCCACCCCAGCACCGGCGGAGATGCTGCCCACGCTGCGGCTCCTGGTGCCCCTGGTCCAGGAGCGGCTCAAGACCCTGCGCGATGTGGTGGCCTGGACGGACTTCGTCTTCCAGGAGATCGAGCCGCCGCCAGCGGAGGCACTTATCGGCAGGAAGATGACCGCCCAGCAGAGCCTCGATGCGCTGCGCGAGACGCGACGGCTCCTGAGCGGGCTGGTACAGTTCACGGCTGAGGCGATGGAGCCGCCGATGCGCGAACTCGCCGCCAGGCTGGGGCTCAAGGCCGGCCAGCTCTTCGGCGTGGTGCGCATGGCCGTCACCGGCAAGAAGGTCTCCCCGCCGCTGTTTGGGAGCATCCAGGCGTTAGGGCGCACCCGCACCCTCAAGCGGCTGGAACGCGCCGAGCGTGTCCTGGAGGCCTATATCGAAGCCCAGGGAGGAGGGTGAGCCCCCACGATTGGCCCTCCAGTCCGGTGATCACGAATCCCTCCAGCCAGTGAGTTCGGATTCCGGCACGTTGACCTGCACCCGCCAACGGCGGCTGCGTGGCCCGCAGGGCGGAAGGCTTGGGTCCAGCCGGGCGT
>CAYLRT010000177.1:0-2029 GCA_964385885.1 uncultured Anaerolineales bacterium
CGCCAACGGCGGCTGCGTGGCCCGCAGGGCGGAAGGCTTGGGTCCAGCCGGGCGTACCCCGCCGACAGCACGGCGCGCCATCTCTTTGGGAAGTTCCCTGCCTGCAGCGAGAGGTGCTCGACCAGGTACCCCAACCGCTTGAGGATGGCCCGGTTGCGCATCCGGAGGGCGTACTCGGTCAGCCGTTCCAGGTTGACCTCATGCTCCTCCCACGCCGTTGCCAGTGCCTTCGCCACCTCACCGATCCCGCCGCAATGCTCCGGGTGATCAAGGCTGTCCACAAGGCTCTTCTCCAGGTCGGCGATGGGCACTGCTTCCCCTTCGATCCACGCTGTGTGGTGACCAAATATCTTATGGGGACGCAGCGTGACAAAGATGTATCGCACACCGATGAGGATCGTCTCCTGCCGGCGGCGGGGTGTGGCGACCCAGATAGAGCGCGGGGTCTGTTCGGTCAGATGGTGGTGATGGAGGGCGGTCCAGTAGGCAATGTACCCCTCCGGGGCCAGATGGTGAGCGATCAAGAATTCGTGAATGGATGGTACACGATCCAACCCCGCTTTCAGAGGTATGATCGCATAGCGGCCCTTACCCAGCGAGTGAAGCCACCTCCTTTGAACCAGGTCATGAATCAACTTGTAGACCGCCGAACGGGAGCCACCGAGGATCTCGTGAGCCTCTTCGGTGGTGAAGATGGCTCTGTTTTGGCCCGCGAGAGTAGTAAGCAAGAAGGAAGCTTTTCCTCCCAGACCAGCAGCGGTGGCTCGTCCCCATTCATGTGTCGCCCGCTCGTTCTGTGGATCGAGACTCGCGTTCTGACCATCACCTGCACAGCCCTCATTCAGGGCACTTGGCTGCTCGGCGTATGTGTTGATAAACTGTAGCAGATCCGCCTCTGGTTGAAACCATTCGCCTTGCAGCCTGTAGGTAGCGAATCGATCGTGAAGCTGTTGCTCAAATTCCTGTCCACCTTCCATCACGCCCAACAGATGCAGAGGATATGGCGAACTGGTTTGCAGTTGTCTTACCCGACCATCCAGCAGCGACATCGTTGTCAGCCCTATTTTGATTGGGCCATCTGTACCCTGCTGGACGAAGTAAACCACCCGTATCCGCCTGCAAGACACAACTCGTACCCCTGCGTCAATCAACTCCCCAGCCGATCTGCCAACTCGATGAGGTCGCCTACCCGCCAGATGCGTCCGCTGCCCAGGGGCCACTCCCCTCGGAGGGCTTCCCGCCACCGGAGCGGGATCGCCTCCAGGCCGTAGGCCGCCCCGACCAGTGCCCCCACCACCGCCCCCGCCGTGTCCGCATCCCGCCCCAGGTTCACCACCTGTACCACCGCCTCCTCGAACGAGTCGGTGGTCAGCAGCCCCCACACTGCGCTCTCCAGCGTGTGCCGCACCCACCCCGTGTTCGCCAACTCCTCACGGCGGCGGCCGGGCGCCGCCTCGATCACCGCCCGCAGCGGCTCCGGCACGTCGGCGTCCTCCAGCGCCCGCGCCACCGCCTCCGCCGGGGGTGTCCCCCGCAGCAGGTGATAGATCGCCGCGTTGATAAAGGCGCTCCCGGCTACACACTCCGGGTGGGGATGGGTGACCCGGCTCTGGAGCCGACTGTCGGCCACGAGTTGGTCCAGGTCATCCCGATAGGCCAGCGCTACGGGCCAGCAGCGCATCACCGAGCCGTTCCCCGCCGAATCGGGCCGCCGGCGCTGGACGGCTTCGGCGGCCTGCTGCCAATCCTCCCCGGCGGCGACGCGCGAGAGGACGGCGCGGGTGTGATTCCCCACATCAGGCGGACCGGCGCGGAGCCAGACCACGAAGCGGCGGGCCAGATCGGCCGGATCCAGGGGGCGCTGGGCCAGGAGACTCTCCGCCAGCGCCAGGGCCATCTCCGTGTCGTCAGTGAAGGTGCCAGCGGGCAGCCGCCCGGCCTGCATATCACGCACCAGCCGGTCGGGCGGACACGGGGACCTGAACTCCAATGGCATTCCCAGTGCATCGCCCACCGCTGCGCCCACGGC
>CAYLRT010000177.1:2129-4620 GCA_964385885.1 uncultured Anaerolineales bacterium
GCCCGCGCGCGGGGATCAAGGCCCTGGGCCTCGAGGGCCTGCACCACCTGAGGGCCGGGCAGCCCGAGCCCCGCGGAGAGCGTGTTGTGAAGCTGTTTGCGGCGCTGGGCGAAGCCCGCACGCACGATCCTGAAGAAGCGGGCGATGTCGTCAACCGCCACCGGCGGCTGTTCATAGGAATCGATCCGCACCACCGCCGATGCCACCTTTGGGGCCGGGAAGAACGCCCCGCGACCTATCCTGGCGCACAGCGTGGGTCTGCCATAGAACTGAACGCTGACGCTCAGAAGACTCATCGCCCCCGGCCCGGCGACCATGCGCTGGGCCACCTCCCGCTGCACCGTGAGCACCAACCGCTCAGGGCGCACCCTGGCTTCCAACAGATGGCGCACCACGGCGTTGGTGATGTAGTAGGGGAGGTTGGCCACCACCAGGTAGTGAGGGAGCCGGGGGCCCCACAGGGCGGGCGCGGGGGACATCCGCTGCAGATCCACCCCCAGTAGCGCCGCGGGGTCTAGGTCGAGGATGTCGCCGTGGATGAGCTGCACGTTGGCAACGCCGCCCAGTTCCTGCCGCAGCACCTGGACCAGGTGCGGATCGGTCTCCACCGCGACCACCCGGGCAGCCCGCGCCGCCAGTGCCGCCGTCAATGTCCCCAGGCCAGCGCCGATCTCAAGGACCGTGTCCTCATCCGCGACGGAAGCACACCCGATGATCCTCCTGAGGGCTGCGGGATCGACGAGGAAATTCTGTCCCAGGGACTTGCGTGGGCGCAGGCCATACCGACGGAGCAGCGTGCGCGCATCATCCATGGCGTGCTCACGGCCCCAGATAGTTGATGTGGTCGGGCACCGGGGTCAGCAGGTAGACATCCACCCAGCTATACCAGAGTTCGAGGTTGTCATCGTCGAAGCCGAGATCGATGCGCTTACCCTTGATCGCGCCCCCCGTGTCACCCGCCAGGCCAACCCCGTAGCCGGGCACATACACCTGACTGCCCAACGGGATGATGCGTGGATCCACCGCCACAATACCGTGGCGCATCTGCAGCCCCAGGGCCGTCCGGCCGTAGTACGAGGCCGTGGCGGGAACGCCTGCCGTGCTGGCGCTGTAGGAGGTGGCGAGCATCCGGAGCACCCGCCAGTACTCCACAGGCCCGCTTTCGGTCTGCAGGGTGCGCACCACGATCTTCGTGCCGTACCCCATCACCCGGTTCTTAGGGGGTAACACCACACTCTCCCCCTCGACCCGCCGCGAGACCAACTCGCCATTTTCATAGCGCAGCCGGATGCGGCGTTCCAGCACACCCGGTTCCCCTTCCTGGAGAAGCCGCTGTGTGTCGATCTCAGAGTCCGGGTCCGGTCGCCACTCAGACTCGAAGGGGATCGGGCTCTGCTCCACGATCACGCTCTCCGCCACGCGGGTGACGCGGATGACAGCCTCGGGGCCCAACGGCTCGTCAATCGCCGGCACCGTGTAGTCCAGCCCCGTCAGGGCGACGCCCAGATCGGCCAGCACCTCACCCACATAACTGCGGTGGGTCCGGGTGCGCAACACATGGCCGTCCACGTGGATCTCCACCGGGATCGAACGCTCCACCCGGATGTGCATCCCTGGCTCCAGCGGCGTCGCCGGATCTGGGGAGATGCGGTCCGCGCGATAGAGGGAGAGTCCTGCTTCCAGCAACGCCTCCCCCACCGTGTTGGCGTGAGAGTAGAGCACGCTCTCCGTCCCCCCCAACTCCAGGGTCACGGCGGTGGCGCGCCGGACCTCAATCCGGAAGCGCGTGTCGACTGGGTCGGTCACCAGGGGAGGATGCACGGACACAGCGTCACGCGCATCGACGTGGACCCCAGCCTCGGAGAGGATATCCAGGGGCATGCCCTCGTGGGTGTACACCAGGCGATCCCGTCCGTCGGCCACGATCACCACAGGATAGGCATGCTCGATGCGGATCTCCAGGTCGGGGACAAGAGGCGTGTCCAGCGGCGGGGTGATGTGGTCCTCAGGGCGCAGGCTCAGGTTCAGGTCCGTCAGGAGCATGGCCACCGTCGGCTGATGAGTCTGCACCGTGGTGGTCTCCCCGTCTATGGTCAGTCGGATCGGGATGCGCGTCGCCCGATAGCCAGCCGTCAGGCCAAACACCGCTACCACAGCGATGAGCAACGCCCATAGCTGCTGAATCTGCGCCGCCCGCTCTTGCCTCTCTATCAGATGCGCCTCCGCTCTAAACACAGAAGAGGCGACTATCCTCATCGCCCCTTCTCCTGTACGTCACCTTCTGGGGCTGGTCAGCCTGTCCCCGAGGCGTACTGGAGATCAGGCACCCCTGCGGCACCCGGAGAGACCTCCTTACCGTTGCTTCCTTCCGGACCTGGCGGGGTTCGAAGGGCTCCGCCGCGCAGGACCCGATCCCCAGCACGCATCGTGTACAGCCTGTAGCCCAGACAAATGCACTACAATCCTAGCGAAAACCAACAGAATGTCAAGG
>CAYLRT010000178.1:0-4603 GCA_964385885.1 uncultured Anaerolineales bacterium
TAGCTGCCAACAAGATGCACTTGAAAGAGATGATCACCCACCGTTTCCCCTTCAGCGACTATCTTGCTGCATACCACGCAATCGAGGAGTCCGGCGGCAGATATCTCAAAGTGATGATCGATCTGGATTAGACGTCTCCAACACCGAGAGGCGACATAGGGCATTCACACCCACCGGGGGTATAGTCGGTACCCGTCTGTGGCCCAAACGGCACGGCGAGGGCCCAACCAAGATGGAGAAGACGGGCTATTTCAGCGAACAGCAGGAAGTAGAGTACACAACCGAAGACATTCGTTTCACGGCAAGAGATAGCACCCTGTGAAGCATCCAGGATAAACCTGTTTCGTGATGTAGGAAGTTACGGCCTGGACGCGACACGATATATCTCAAGGGAGCAAAAGCCCTGCAACAGGGCCTCATAACTTATGAAGGAGGGACAGATGACAGATCAGACATTGAAATTGGGCGTGGTAGGTGCTGGCTTCGTGGCCAGGTTCCACGCCCGGGCACTCAGGCAGGTCAGGGGCGCGGAGATTGTTGGGGTTACCTCGCGGTCGCGCGCCCGAGCAGAGGAATACGCGGCACTGGTCAGGGAAAATGGGCTTGGCGAAGCGGTCGCCTACAAGGACATCGCCGAGATGGCCCCCCACGTGGATGTGATTGCCCTGTTTGCACCTAACTTCGTCCGCGTAGAGCACGTAGAGCAGATCGTAGACGCTGTAAAGCGTGGCGCTGAGCTGAAGGGGGTGATCTGCGAAAAGCCCCTGGCACGCAACGTGCAAGAGGCACGGCGCATGATCACGCTGGTCGAAGAAGTCGGGCTCAAGACCGCCTACTTTGAGAACCAGATCTTTATGAAGCCCGTGCGGTCCCAACTGGCCCAACTCGAACCCGTACAAAGGGTGATGGGTCCGATGACACTGGTGCGCTCCGCCGAGGAACACGGCGGGCCACACGCCGCCTGGTTCTGGGATCCCACCAAGCAGGGAGGAGGCGTGCTCAGCGACATGGGTTGCCATAGCATCGCCGTGGGCTGGTACGCGCTTACTCCTTTGGGCAAGCCGTTGACTTTCCTGCAGCCGATCTCCGTCTCGGCGGACTGCGCCTTGCTCAAGTGGGGCCTGCCCCAGTGGCGGGAGAGGCTACTGAACAAGTTTGGCGTGGACTACACCAGGACCCCCGCCGAGGACTTCGCCACCGGCATGATCACCTACCGCAACCCCGAAACCGGGCAAATCGTCAAGGCCCAGTTCACCGATTCGTGGATGTTCGAGAAGCAGGGCCTGAGGCTCTTCATCGACGGCATGGGGCCAGGCTATGCGTTCGAGATCAACTCGCTCAACTCGCCGCTCCAGGTGTTCATCGGTGACGTGGCGGCGGAAGCCGTGGCAGATGCTGAAATGGCCCTGGAGAAGGCAACCGCTTCCCGCGGCCTGCTGGCCGTCCAGTACAACGAAGCCGATCTGTACGGCTACACCGATGAGCACGAAGATACCATCCGGTCGTTCCTCGCGGGCCGGGACGGCCTCCTGCCCTGGAGCTATGGACTGGAGGTCACGAAGCTGGTGATGGCAGCGTATATGGCTGCCGAGCGACAGAAGACGATAGACTTAACTGACCCGGCCGTCCAGCAGGAGCTCGAGACGTTCGTGCCTCTCATCCAGCAGGGCCGAGGTGCTGAGATCCTCCACATGAAATAGAAATAGCGGCGGGGCACACGCCTTCTAGCGTGTGCCCCGCCGTCCTGCCTCTCTGGCTTGGGCTCGTTGCTGCTAACCCAGCGCCAGGCGAAGAAGGTATGGTAGTAGGCCCTTGCCTGTGTCAGATCGTCGTTCAGTCGCGCGGTTACTGGCTTCCTTCGCCCGTCTTGCTTGAGCTGCCCGATGCTGCATCTCATGCGCTCTCTGCATAGCGAGCTCGTAGGCCATGACATGGTTCGGGTTCATCTGCTGGCTCCTTTTCTGCACTCGTGTAGCGTACCCTGTGCTACGTAGTTTTGCCCATATATCCTCAGCTTCGGCCAATGCCATCCCATCAGATCTGCCTTGAGATGAAGACCTGGAGCTGCAGCCCCGTCCCTGCCTGACCGTTTCCAGGGCCTCGACGCCTGCCCGGTCTCAGGATGATGGCTTCGACCTGCCTCTGCGTGGTGTCCAGGGCCACCCTCGCTGGGGCTGTTGGGCATCCTCCTCCGTCGACTCGGGTGGAACATCTGTGTTCTCCACCTCCGCAGGTGGTTCCTCCGTATCCAATTCAACAGGCTCTACCACTTCCTGAACGGCATCCATGTCCTGTACCGGAGCTACTTCCTCCAGTCCTGATTCGTCGACTTGCCCTTCTGGAGCCTGACCACCCGTGAATTTCACGCCGGGCATCCTGACACCGCGCAACGTGAGTCCAGGTTGGCGTACTCCGTGGAAGTTGGCACCGACCATCTTGCTGCGGCTCAGGTCCGCCTTTCTCAGATCGCAGTCGCTGAAGTTGGCATCGGTGTAGGCCCCGTGGCTCAGGTTGGCCCCACGCATGTCGGCATTGAGGAAATTGGCGTCGACGAAGTTGCTGTGGCTCATATTGGCTCCACGCAGGTCCGCGTTCTTCAGATTGGCGTCGGTGAAGTTGCTGAACGCCAGGTTCGCGCCCCGCAGGTCAGCCCCCCGCAGGTCAGCATCCACAAACACGGCGCCCCGCAGGTTTGCGCCTTCGAAGCGGGTACCAGCATCCATCTTGGCATCCATCAGGTTGGTATTGCTCAACTTGGCGCCCGCGAACCTGGCACCCTGTGCTGTCACGGTCCCCGTTGCCTTCATCATTTCCGAGATGTTGAGCTGACTCAGCTCTCGCTCGACCTCCGAAAACGCCTCGCGCAGGGCCTGGCTGACAATGCCAGCGATGTCAGGGAGCGGCACCCCGACACCGGACGTGCTGTCCGCAGGCTCCGGCTCCGATTTCTTCTGAGCGCCGGTCCTGTTGATAACCTCCAGGAGTTGGCGTGCTTCCCCCGCATTGATCTTCCCATCCTCCAGCATCTGCAACACTCTCATCACTTCATCATTCATCGTAGTTCCTCCTCTAGGATTACCTGCAACGGCAAGCAGCTCATACGCATCTCTAGCTGGCTGCCTGTTGATCCGTCTGTGCCACCTGGTCCAGTATCCGTGTGACTGGCGCCTTCAGCTTCACCCGTACCTGCTCTCGAACGATTTCCGGGATATTGAGCTGACTCAGTTCACGCTCGACCTCCGAAAATGCCGCTCGCAGGACCTGGTTGACAATGCCTGCGATGTCAGGCAGCGGCTGCTCGGCGCCAGATGCGTCACCAGCGCTCTCGGCGGTGAGGCCTGTCGCTGACACATCGTCGGCTGGCGCTGCGTCCATCACTTCCAGCAACTGCCACGCCTCTTCGGCGCTGATCTTCCCAGCTTCCACCATCTCCAAGACCTTCACAGCTTCCTCGTTCATCTGTTGTTGCCCCCTTGCTCTTCCCATCACGGAGAGCGGCTTGTACGCTCGCGTAACTCGCTCCCTACTCCTCCAACGCCTCGAGCAGTTCCCTGGCCTCCTTGGCAGAGATGTCTCCACGGTCGAGCCGTTCCAGGATCTCCATACGCGCCTGCGCCACCTCCTCCTCCGACCCCAGCTCATCCAGTGGAGACTCAGGAACCTCATATCCCATCGCGGCCACCAATTCGTCTAGTTGCTTCCTCACCGTCCAATAGGAAGTCTCCAGACTCCGTGCCATCTCGCGGACGTTTCCGCGAGCGCGGATGAATGCCTCCAACAGCCGTGTGTGTTCCGGCGATAGCTGACAGAAGCGACAGCTTGCCCAGCTACCTGTGATCACCGTGCCACAGGACGGGCATGTCATTTGGGTGACCAACAGGTCGCCCCCACATGATGGACAACGTTCCAACATCTTGCGCATCGCCAACCCCCTTTGGTTCATTTGTTGATATTATACCAAAAACGTTGGTATTTGTCAAGAGATATAAGGGTAATATCGGGGAAATTCCCCAAATATTTGGGGTTATCTCAACGTATGGGTTGGGTCCTGCGCCACGACCGGCTCGAAACGGGCACTCCCGCACAGCCCATTGTGCCAACCGGGGGTGTCAACGTGTTGGGGAACGGTCATGCGGGTCAGGAGGGTTGAGATCTCCTGGATGCGCCTCGCGCAAGCGGACAGAGTGTCTCGCCGCCGCTTCTTCACGCGTTGGCAGCAATCGAGGACTAACAGCCTAGCCGAAAACGACAGGTGCCCGGAAGGCAATCCGGGCACAGGCAAAATGAAGCACGGCCAAGGTGTTCTGGGCTTTCTTCTCCAACCGCCGAGAGCGGCTCAACAGCGATTGTCAAGTTGACAACATCCAGGCAACAGAGGCCTTTCCCCATCAACCAACCAGGACAACGGGAAACGGGCAAACACCAGCCACTCATAGGGGCTTTCCACACCCGCCTCATACAGACAGGCCACGTCACCATCTGGCAGAACAGTGAGACATGAGTAGGCACTGGGGCCAGCATACAGCGTCCGTCTCGCAGGCCACGTCTGCCCCCCATCATTGCTTAATCGCACCGTCATGTTGACCCGCTTCTCTCGATGAGC
>CAYLRT010000179.1:0-4578 GCA_964385885.1 uncultured Anaerolineales bacterium
GAGGTGAAGCATTATGTTACGGGTTGCAATGCTCAGTTTCGCGCATGTCCATGCCAATATGTATGCTCAGCATGTGGTGGATCACCCTGAGGCGGAGATTGTCTGCATCTGGGAGGACGATGAAGAGCGAGGGAAGACTGCCTCCGAACGTTTTGGCGTGCCGGTCTTTGATGACCTGGAGGCCGTTCTGAGCCGAGACGATGTGGATGGGGTGGTCATCAATGCTTACACCTCTCAGCATCCCTGGCTGATCAAGGCCGCGGTGAAGCATGGGAAGCATGTGTTTACCGAGAAGGCTTTGACCATCGGGACCGAGGATGCTGATGAGCTGGTGGATCTTGTGAACAAGAGCGGAATCAAGTTCATGATCTCGTTGCCCAGCCGCACGCGACCAGAGACCTTGTTTATGAAGCACGTATTGGATCAGGGCTGGCTGGGGGAGATCACCATGATGCGGGCGCGCATTGCCCATATGGCGGCCCTCGACCACTGGTTCCACGGCGGCAGTGCCTGGTTCGGTGACGTGGAGTTGGCTGGTGGTGGCGCGCTCTTCGACCTCGGTTGTCATACCGTCGATGTGATGCGGTGGTTCATGGGGGAGCCCAAGAGCGTGGTAGCCAAGATTCAGGACTTCTCAGGGGCCTATTCGATCGATGATAACTCGGTCATCGTGGTCGAGTTCAAGAACAAGGCCTTGGGTGTGCTCGATACTTCATGGGTGCACCGCACAGGTCCCAATCCGATTGAGATTTATGGCACCGATGGGTACCTGGGGAGGGATCCCAACGGCGGGTTGCTGCTGCGGAGCACCCAACTCGAACCACAGGGCATTGCCGGCTACATCAAACCCACTGACCTGCCGGATCCTCTGCCTCTGCCGATCGACCAGTGGATCAGTGCGATTCTGCATGATACCGCAATGACGATCACCATCGAGGACGGTCGCAATCTGACCGAGATGCTGGAGCGAGCCTATCAGGCGGCCCGGGAAGGACGCGAGGTCACATTCTAGGCCGGATCGTGTGATGTGCGGAGACGAGTCACCTCAGTTCAGGGGTGTGACGCTCCTGAACTGAGGTGTTTGGTTAGAGCTCGGTATGGAGGATGTCATGAGCGATAGCGTGAATGCTCGCGACTTCGGGGCGCTGGGCGATGGCGTGCACGATAGCACCGAGGCGCTGCAAATGGCCCTGCACGCTGCTGGCGCTCGGGGTGTTTCCTGCTATGTTCCGCCCGGGCGATATCGGGTTGAGGGCGCTCTAACTGTTCCCTCTGGTGTGACATTCCGGGGTGCCTCTGGAGGGGTACTTCATTCAGAGCACCCAATTGGCACGGTCCTGCTCGCGTATGGGGGCCGCGGCGACGCAGACGGTGCCCCTCTGATAACGCTCAAACCGAATGCGAAGATTGAACGGATGATCATCCACTATCCGGAGCAATCGTTACCTGAAGTAGCGCCGTATCCATGGAGCATCCGAGTAGATGGAGAGCTGTGTCAGATCGCCGATATGGTCCTGACCAATCCATTTCAAGCTCTGGATCTGGGGACTTGCTGGAATGAGCTCCATACCGTGCGGAATGTCTTCGCCTGTCCATTGAGTGTTGGCGTTTATGTCGATCAGTGTACGGATATCGGGCGATTGGAGAACGTTCACTTCAACCCAAACTTCTGGACACGGATGGCTTTGGAGCCGGGCTTCCCCGCGACTACGGAGGGCATCAAACCGTACCTTGAGGAGCATTTGATCGGCTTCAAGATAGGCAAGACCGACTGGGAGTATATTAGCAATAGCTTTGTGATCTTCCCACGCATTGGTTTCCACTTCGACGACTTCGGGCACGGCCCTGGCAACGCCGTCATCACCCAGTCAGGCAGTGATATCTGCCCGGTGGCGGTGCGGGTTGATCGTACTCAGCCGCATGCCGGCGTCCAATTCGTGAATGGTCAGTTCATGGCGACGGTCGAGGTGGGCGAGGCTAACATGGGGACAGTCAAGTTCACCAACTGTGGGTTCTGGGGAGTGCCGGAGACGCGATCCCACGTCGTGATGGAAGGGCAAGGCACGTTGATCCTCAGCGCCTGTCATTTCACCGGGTGGGATGCGCAAGAGCAAGGGAGCCCCTGCATTGAAGCGACCAGGGGCAGGCTGATTGTGAATGGCTGTGACTTCATGGATCCCGGCAGGTTGGCCGTGCGGCTCGGTGGCCAGCTCACTGCGGCGTCGATTGTGGGGAATGCTTTCCGCACCGATCAAGCAGTTGTGAACGAAAGCACGGGGCAGGTGCAGATGGGGTTCAATACCACGGCTTGAAGTAAGGATCGTAGTGGCAGGCATGGTAACAAGGAGGATTGGATGGGAGCCAAACCGTATCGTGTAGCAGTGATTGGCACTGGAATGATTGCACAGATGGCACACATACCGGCCTGGCAGGCGCTAGGTGAGGATGCCACGATCGTGGCCGTTGCGGACATCATTGAGGAGCGTGCTCGCAGGATCGCTGAGCACTTCGGGATCTCTGCAGCATACGGGGACTGGCAGAGGATGTTGGATGAGGTGAGGCCAGACATCGTCTCTGTCTGCACACCCAACGTCCATCACAAGGCCCCCACCATTGCTGCCCTGAAGGCGGGGGCGCATGTCCTGTGTGAGAAGCCGGTGAGCGTCAGTGTAGCGGATGCGGAGGAGATGTTTGACGTGGCCGAGGCGGTCGATCGTGAGCTGTTCGTGACCCAGACTGCGCGGTTCAATCATGAGAGCATGGCGGCCAAAGAGCTGGCGGACGAGGGTCGACTGGGTGAGATGTATTATGCAGAGACGGCTGCACTGCGACGTCGGGGTATTCCCACATGGGGGGTATTCCACATTAAGGAGCACAATGCCGGTGGCCCCGTCTTTGACCTGGGTGTGCACATGATAGATCTGCTGTTCTGGATCATGGGAAACCCACGAGTTGTGGCCGTAAGTGGCCAAACGTATACCAAGTTTGGGAACATCGACGAGAAGCTGGCCACCTCATGGGCGGATAGTGGCGCTCCTGTGGGGGTGCTGACACCACGCCCCTATGACTACCGGGAGTTCGACGTTGAGGACTTCGCCTCGGCCTACATCAGGCTCGAGGGGGGAGCGACGGTCGTGCTACGCACATCGTGGGCGGCTAACGTTCCAGAGAATCCTGCGAAGACTTTTGTCCTGGGTACCAAGGGGGGTCTCCAGCTTCACCCCCTGCAGTACATTGCCAACGTGGGACGATACCAGGCGGATATCAATCTGAAGGTACCATCTGGTCCCGACAAGCCATTCTCCGGTCACTACTGGGCGATGGCTCACGCCCTGCGTGTGTTACGTGGTGAGGAGGAGAAGATCGTTAAGCGGGATGAGGTCATCAACGTTATGCGTGCCCTGGAAGGAATCTATCGCTCTGCTGAGTTGGGCCGTGAGGTCCTACTTGATTGAGGAGGTGTAGAGGATGTCACGTGCGTATCGAGTGGGGATCATTGGCTTTGGGCACATGCACATCAACAATGTGGCGGCGCTCTTCGCCGAGCATTCACAGGTGGTGATGGCGGCAGGAGCGGACACCACCCCGCTCAAGCCGGAACAGAGAGTCGCACCCTACACTCGCGAATGGAACAAGAGATTCGCGCAGGAGAAACTCGGTGTAGGCAGAATCTATGATGACTATCGTGCTATGCTAGCGCAGGAAGAACTCGACATTGCCATCGTGACCAGCGAAAATGCCCAGCATCCAGACGTGGTGGAGGCCTGCGCGGCGGCGGGTGTCCATGTCTGTGTTGAGAAGCCCATGGCGGCTTCGCTCTCTGACGCACTGCGCATGGTGCGGGCTGTTGAGGCATCTGGTACGGAGTTGGTGGTCAATTGGCCACTGACATGGTCGCCGGCGGCGCGCAAGGCAAAGGCGCTCATTGAGGAGGGCATCATCGGCAGAGTCCTCGAAGTGAAGTGGCGCGCGGGCCACACTGGTCCTTTGGGCCCTTCAGCCGCCCACCAGGGCGTCAATCAGACGGCGGAACCCATGTCCGGGCCTGAGCGTGCGGCAACCTGGTGGCATCAATCTGCCGCTGGGGGCGGCGCCATGCTAGACTTCTGCTGCTACGGCGCTCTGGTCTCCTACTGGTATATTGGCCAGCCAGCCGTCGGCGCGCTGGGCCTCAAGGCCAATCTGGATAGCCATTGGGGTGATGCTGAGGACAATGCGGTCATCGTGGTCCGATTCCCCGATGCCATGGCGCTGCTGGAGGGTTCATGGACAACATTGGACCATGGTGTCCCGACAGGGCCTATTGTATATGGCACCACCGGAACGCTGGTCGTCGATCGTCGGGATGATGCGCCAGTTGTCAGACTTGAACGCGGCCACGGGCAAACGACCGTGTATGATGTGGAGCCGTTGCCGAACGGTCGAGCCAACATCGCCCAGGAGCTTATCCATCATCTCGATACAGGCGAGCCCTTGCACCCCACCCTCGAGATGACCTTCAATCTTGATGTCATGGGGATCCTGGACGCTGGCGTCCGCTCAGCCGCCTCCGGCAAGCTTGAATTGGTGGACAATGCC
>CAYLRT010000180.1:0-2752 GCA_964385885.1 uncultured Anaerolineales bacterium
CAGCCCTCGGAGCCGCTCAGCCCGCGCTCACTGGCGCAGCCAGAGCACCACACGGACCAGGGTCTCGGCGTCCGGTGCGATGCGGTACAGCACCCAACGTCCGAAGCCCGGGTCGCCCGGCTTCGGCCCGCCCCGATGCTCGACCCAAGCGGTGAACGGCATCCCCCGCCAGGACGAGGCCTCCTCCGGCAGGCCCGTGGCCTGATCCGACGTGATCACCGCCCCCACCCCAGACACCGCCTCGGGCCAGGCATTGTCCACCTTCACCGCGCCGAAGTCGCGCAGCGTCCAACGCAACAATGCTACCCGCGTCGGGTCCATCCCCAGCAGGGTCACGGGGAAAGCATCGCGCCGCAGGCCTTGACGCACAGCCGCCCGCAGCAGGGCCGTCCGCAGCATTGCCATGTCAGGGGAGGTGACGGCGTCCACCGCCGGTTCAACGGCGGTATCGGTGCGCACGAACGAAAGCCCAAACGCGGCCCCCGCCTGGACCAACCCTATCACCAGCAACACACTGAGCAGCGCGCCGCGCCACAGGGCTGTAGACGGCACGCGCAGCAGGAAAAGCACGTAGAACAGCGCCTCCAGCGCCAGCAGTGCCACCCCACCCAGGGCCAACACCAGCGGCCCGCCCAGATAGAGGAAGCCCGAGGCCAACTCGGCCCAGATCAACAGCCCCACCAGCCAGACGGTGGTCGCCAGCAGCAGGTAGAGTCCCATCGCCCGGCGCGCCTCCAACGTTACCCCGGCCGCCAGGTGCGCCACGGTGTAGCCCGCCGCCAGTGCCAGGGGCAGGATCACGGCCACCAGCGCCACCGCATCGGCCGTGGGCCACACCTCCAACAACAGCAGCCCTAGCGCTCCCCACACCAGCCAGCGCCGCAGCCAGGGGTCAAGGACCGATGTCCGCGACGCGAGCGCCACGCCCAGGCCCACCAGCGCCAACGCCACCAGCAACGGCTCGTAGAGCAAGAGCTGCCCGGTCAACGGCGCATGGCTCAAGGGGAGGGTACCGCCGGTCAGCCAGGTCGCCAGCGGCTCCAGGGGGCCCGCCCAACCGGACCAGCGCAGGCCCAACGCGGTGCTCACCGCCAGTGCCCCCGCTCCCCCTATCCAGGCCGCCCGCCCCAGCGTCCGCGTCCAGCCCGCCGGCCAGGGTCGGCGCCACAGCAACAGGGCCACGCAGCCCGGCAGCGCCGCCACGTAGAAGGTGGGACCGGCGATCAGGCCCAGCCCCAGGCCCAGGGCGACCAGGCGTGGGGCCCGATGCCGCTGTACCTCGTCACCCTCCAGCGCCCAGGCCAGCCCTGTCACCAGCAATGCGCCCGCCAGGGTTGCCGGGGCCGCATCCACCAGGTGCCGCGCCCCAAAGAGCGCCAGCGGGCTGAGGAGCATCAACGTCGCCGCCGTCAGACGACCCACCCGGTTCAGCGTTCCACGCCACAGCCAGGGCACGGCCACCAGGCCCACCCCCGCCACCGCTGGCAGCAGGCGGGCCACGCCATCGCCCGCGCCAAGGACGAAGAAGAGGAACGCGTTGCCAACCAGCAGCAGTGGAGACTCACTGATGAGGGGCCAGTCCGCGCCACGCGCCGCATCCAGCGAGGGCAGCGCGCGCGTGGCCTCGACAGGGGTGAGGGGAGTAGCCGCCAATCCCGTCAGCCGCGTGAGTACGGCCACCGCCAACACGCCCACCCACGCCCAGCGCCTGAGCGCCGAGGTCAGCGCCTCCCAGGTGTGCGTATCCTCGTGCGGGTCCATCGTCACCCCGGCGTCATGGTCTCAATGAGCTGTCGGATCTCCCTCTCCTGCGCTTCGATGCTCTCCAGCAGCCTGAACTGCACCATGGCGCGGTTGAGATTGTGCTCCGGATAGCGCGTCTTGAAGTAGACATCGCCCTCCAGGTAATCCGTGAAGAAGCGCAGGGCCATCTCGAAGGCCAGGGTGCGCAGGCCGTCATAGACGTAGGCGTAATCAGCGGGGGTGTAGAAGGCAGCCACCTCAGGCAGGTAGCCCTCCAGAATGACGCGGCAGAGATCAAGGTCGAAGCGCACCTCATCAAAGCGGTCGGTCTCCTCGCCCAGCGGGTTGCACGACGACCGCAAACAGTCACCAATGTCAAACTGCACCAGGCCCGGCTTCACCGTATCCAGGTCGATGATGCTGACGGCCTGGCCTGTTTCATCGTCGATCATGATATTGTCGATCTTCGGGTCGCCGTGGATGGGGCGCTCGCGCAGCACGCCCGCGCGACAGGCCTCATCCAGCCGCGTGGCCCAGGTGCGATGCTGCTCCACACAGGCCATACCGTAGCGCACCTCAGGGGTCGAGGGCAGTTCGTGGGTCTGCACCACCTCGTCATAGTGAGCCAGATAGCGCGGCATCACATGGAAGCCAGGCAACGTGTCATGGAGCCGTCGTGGGTCCAGATCGCTGATCAAGCGCTGGAAGGTGCCCAGGGCAAAACCCGCCTCACCGGCGTGGCGTGCATCGCGCACCGAAAGGTGGGTGTGAGCGCCCTCGATATAGGTAAGGGCACGCCAGAAGTCGCCCTCCTCATCGAACAGGTAGTCCTCGCCGCTGGCCGTGGGCACGATCTCCATGACCTCCCAACGTCGTCCCTCCCAGGTGCGCATCTCCATCAGGACATGGGCGTTCACCGTGCGCAGGTTGGCCATGATCCACTCCGGGCGGCGGAACACATGCTGGTTGATGCGCTGCAGGATGAAGTACTCGCGCACCGGCTGGCCCA
>CAYLRT010000180.1:2852-4563 GCA_964385885.1 uncultured Anaerolineales bacterium
CGCTGGATCTTGGCCCAGGAATCGCGCAGCTCAATGGTGCGGTTGAAGACCAGGTGATCGGGTGTGCTGTCAGGATCGGTGCAGAAGTACCCCAGGCGCATGAACTGGTAGCGGTCACCAGGCTGCGTCGCGGCCAGGCGGGGCTCGACCTTGCAGCCGGTGAGCACCCTCAGCGAGTTGGGGTTCAGGTTGTCCATGAAATTGCCGCCCTCCTCTGGATCCTCCGTGAGGAAGAGCCGATCGTAGAGCCGCACCTCGGCGTCCACCGCGTGGGGCACCGAAACCCAGTGGAGCGTGCCCCGCACGCGACGCCCATCGGGGGCCTCGCCGCCGCGCGACGCCGGGTCATAGGTGCAGTGGATCTCCACCACGTTCCCCTCGGCGTCCTTCACCAGCTCCTTGAACTGGATGAGATAGGCGCCCTTCAGCCGCACCTCACGCCCTGGGGCCAGCCGGTAGTACTTGCGCGGCGGGTTCTCCATGAAGTCGCTGCGCTCGATGTAGACCTCGCGCGAGAAGGGGAGCAGGCGCGTGCCCAGCTCGGGCCGCTGTGGGTGATTCTCCACCTCCATCCACTCCACCTGATCCTCGGGGTAATTGTCGATCACCACCTTCACCGGATCCAGCACGGCCATCACGCGCGGCGCGCGGGTGTTCAAGTCATCGCGCACACAGTGCTCCAGCAGTGCCACATCCACCACGCTGTTAGAGGTGGAGACGCCGATCATCTCGCAGAAGGTGTTGATGGCCTCCGGCGTGTACCCCCGTCGTCGCATGCCCGCAATGGTCGGCATGCGCGGGTCATCCCACCCGCTCACGTAGCCTGCCTCGACCAACTGCAGCAGCTTCCGCTTGCTGAGCATGGTGTAGGTCATCTCCAGGCGCGCAAACTCGATCTGACGGGGGTGGTAGATGCCAAGCTGATCAAGGAACCAGTCATAGAGCGGGCGATGATCCCGATAGCCCAGATCGCACAGCGAATGGGTGATGCGCTCGATAGAGTCCTCCAGCCCATGCGCCCAGTCGTACATGGGGTAGATGCACCACTTGTCGCCCTGCCGGTGGTGCGGGCGATGCAGGATACGGTACATCACCGGATCGCGCAGGTTGAGGTTGGGCGAGCTCATGTCGATCTTGGCCCGCAGGACACGGGAGCCCTCCGGGAACTCACCGGCGCGCATGCGACGGAAGAGGTCCAGGTTCTCCTCCACCGAGCGGTCGCGATAGGGGCTGTTCTTGCCCGGCTCCGTCAGCGTCCCCCGGTATTCACGGATCTCCTCCGGACTCAGATCGTCCACGTAAGCCTGCCCCTGACGGATGAGCTGCTCGGCCCATTCGTACATCTGCTCGAAGTAATCCGAGGCGAAGTAGACGCGGTCGCCGAAGTCGTGCCCCAGCCAGCGCACATCGTTGATGATGTTCTCGACGTATTCCTCTTCCTCTTTGGCCGGGTTGGTGTCGTCGAAGCGCAGGTTGAACTTCCCACCGAAGTCGCGGGCGATACCAGCGTCGATGGACAGGGCCTTGGCATGACCGATGTGCAGGTAGCCGTTGGGCTCGGGTGGGAAGCGGGTGCGCACGCGGCGGTCGAAGCGCCCAGATTTGATGTCCTCCACGACCGCCTGGCGGATGAAGTCCGTCGCCAGTGCGTCCAGCTCCTCATCCGACAGCGTGACCCGGTCATCGTAGTCCATCTCGTGGTTATCCATAT
>CAYLRT010000181.1:0-4552 GCA_964385885.1 uncultured Anaerolineales bacterium
CGGATCAGCGGGGGAAACGCGTCAACACCTCGATGGGGGTCGGCATGGGCACTCGATCCCCCAACTTCAGCTTCTCGCGTGGCTTGGGCGCCCGGCGTGGCGTGACCAGTACGGCCAGAGATGTCCCGGCTTTACGGTACGCCTCACGAACGTAAGCCTGACCGAGCAGGTACCCTTCGGTATCGATGCTGCAGCTTGTGACCCATCCCACGACGCGCCCCCGGTCGTCGACCACGGGATCGAGTTGCTGAGGCATGGGTTGCCCTTTCTCCGGGACTCGGAAGCGCACCACCTGTCCCTTTTTCCGCTTGAGCCGCTCGATATAGGCTCCACGGCCGACGAAGAACGGCTTGTAGAGCTTGGGGTAGGTCCCGAAGCCAGCCTCAGCCATGGTAAGCCCCAGCGGCCCCGCCAGCTCATGGCCATAGAGCGGCAGGCCCGCCTCGGTGCGCAGACTGTCCCGCGCCGCCAGGCCACAGGGCTTGAGGCCATAGGGCTCCCCCACTTCCAGCAGCTTATGCCACAGCTCCACGATCCGATCGGGATGCACGAAGATCTCGAAGGCTACGCGCTCGCCGGTGTATCCGGTGCGACTTACGATGAGATCGAACCCTCCCAGCGTCACGTGGGTGATACCCGCCCAGGGCAGCGTCCGCACGCTGCGCAGATCCCCGGCCTCACCGCCGAGGGCCAGCAGGATGTCGCGGGACTTGGGCCCCTGCAACGCCAGCTCGGCCCGCATATCCTCTCCGCTCTCTGGGGACCGCAGATCCCGCAACGTCACGCTTCCCTCGGGGGCCTGCCAGCGCGCCCACGGCCGGGCGGGGTCGATCATGACCTCTCCCTGGAGCACCGCGTTCACCCACGCCCAATCCTTGTCGTTGTTGGCCGCGTTCACGACCACCAGATAGTGCGTCTCTGCCATGCGATAGACCAGGAGGTCGTCCAGCGGCAGGCCGTCGACGTCGAACAGCGCCGAATACTGCGACTCTCCCACGTCCAACAGATCCACGTCGTTGGCCATCACCAGGTTCAGGAAGGAGGCGGCCTCCGGGCCACGGACATCCCAACATCCCATGTGGCTGACGTCGAAAAGCCCGGCCGCCTGGCGCACGGCGCGGTGCTCGTCCAGGGTACCGGTGTACCACACCGGCATATCCCAGCCCCCAAAGGGGACCATCCGTGCCCCCATGGCTTTGTGCGTCTCGTGCAGGCGCGTCTGGCGCAGCTCCCCGTCCTCGGGCTCCTTCCACACGAACCGCGGGAGTGGATCACCGGCTGGCTCTGTGTGCGCCCGGACCCCCACGAAGTAGGGCTTGACGTAAGGACCCTCCTCAGCCGCGGGCTGCTCCGCAGGATCGGGCGCCGCGCCCAGGTCCCAGACCGCGTCCAGGAAGGGCAGCCGCCCATAGACATCGTCGGTGGCCACATAGCCATCAACCAGTGCGCGGAGCCACGTCATCACGCGGGAGGCGCGCTCCCTGGGTACGTCCAGCGTGTAGCTGTCGGAGGCCAGGCGGGTCAACAGGCCCACGCTCATCACACGTCCGTCGGGCTCCAGCAGGGTGATGGGCCGCGTCTCGCCATCGGCCATGGCGGCGGTATCCGACGGCGTCAACCAGCCCATGAAGCTCCTGGCCCGTTGTCCCTGGAGCTTGAGGCGTTCATAGGCCCCCTCACCTTTGGGGGCATCGGTGATGAAGTACGCGTGTGGGTAGCCCAGGTCCGAGAGACCCTCATAGGGGGTGTAGGCGCGGGCGGCGATCTCCCTCACAGCCAGTTTGACCTCTTCCAGCACATCAAAGTCCACCCGCGCGCGGTAGTCATGGCGTGGGCGACGTTTCTCCAGTTCGTAAGGCTGCGTGGCGTGCAGGAGCCGCGCGATCTGTTCGGCGATCGCGCGCATGTCGTCTTCGACCAGCCCCCGCTGGGTCACCCAGGGGGTACCCAGCCGCACCCCGGAGGGATAGAGGGCGGTTGAATCCCCGGGGATCGTGTTGCGATTGGCCACAATGCCCGCGAGATCCAGGATCCTGGACGCGGGATCGCCCATGAGCGGGGTTCCATCGGGGCCCTTGACCGTCTTGCAGTCGATGAGCACCATGTGGGTGTTGGTGCCGCCGTAGGCCACCCGGACGCCATGCTCCTGCAGCGCCTCGGCCAACGCCACGGCATTGGCCACGGTCTGCCGCTGGATCTCGCGGAATTTATCGGTTTGCGCCAGTTTGGCCGCCACCGCGATGCCGGCGATGGTCTCCATGTGGGGGCCACCCTGAAATCCAGGGAAGACCGCCCGATCGATCGACCGGGCGATCCGCGCCTTGTGGGTCAGGATCACCGCGCCGCGCGGGCCGGCAAAGGTCTTGTGGGTCGTAAACATGACCACATCTGCGATGCCGACGGGGCTGGGATAGACCCCCGCAATCGTGAGCCCGGCCACATGGGCGATATCCGCCAGCAGGTAGGCTCCCACCTCGTCGGCGATCTCCCGGAATCGCTCCCAATCCGGCGCCCATGGGTAGGAGGTATAGCCTGCCACGATCATCTTGGGCTGCGTCTCCAAGGCTAGCGCCCGGATGGCGTCGTAGTCCAGGAGTTCCGTCCTCTCGTCTACGGTGTAATACACCACGTGGTAGGTCTTGCCCGAGAAGGCCACCTTGCTCCCGTGGCTCAGGTGCCCGCCCACATGCAGCGCCATGGAGAGCATGGTGTCCCCAGGTTCGAGGAGCGCGTACTGGATCGCTGTGTTCGCCGGGGCGCCCGAGAGCGGCTGCACGTTGACGTAGAGGCTGTTGGCCGGTGCCCGCTCGGTGGCGAAGACCTCGGCCACACGTCGCCTGGCCAGCGCCTCCAGCACATCGGCGTACTCCACACCCTTGTAGTAACGCGGGTCGCTGTACCGTCGGTAGTGCGCCAACTCCGTGGCATAGTCCAGGATCTCCGCCTCAGACATCCTGCGGGTCCGCTGGTCGGGGTAACCTTCGGCGTAGAGGTGGGAGAACACAGAGCCCACCGCCTGGTGGACGGCGGGGGGGACCAACGACTCGGATGGGATCATAATCAACTTCTGGGCCTGACGCGTCGTCTCAAATGCGATGAGCTCGGCCAACGCCGGGTCCAGCTCTGCCAGAGGCTTGTCGAAAAAACGCCCTTTCATCATCCACACTCCTTGCTGTAGGTTCGGGAACTTCCCTCGTGGTCGCTCTGAGGGTGATATCCACTCCTGGACCACAGAGAGGGAAGGTGGGTGAAACTCAATGGTCAGCTTCTTAAGGATACCACACCTTGCTCAGGCTTGACAGTCACCTTCAGCCACCAGCGGCATTCCAGGATGGGGGCGGGTTGGCAAAGGGCTCTTGATCGCAAGTCATCGAAGCGAAAAGCAAAGCTCGTCAGTGCGCCTCTTGCCCAATCCCCTCTCCCCCCTTGGGGAGAAGGATAGGGTGAGGGGGCAAGCACTAAGGAAGGTAGAGTCCTTTTTTCTAGACCATTCTCTCCCTTTTGCCCTAGAAATAAGATCCACCTTCAGCCCCCTGCCCGCGAGGTGACTGTCACCTGGTGCTACTCGTTGAACGCCGGTGCCCCACTCGGGATGTAATGCACTGGAAGCTCAGGTAGAAGCTGTCGCAGCATCTCGGCCTGGCGGCGGATGGCTGGGGACTCGCTGACGCTATGAAGCGTCTCGATCACCGGCAGCCCCATCTCCAGGGCGCTGATCACGATGAACTCACTCATCTCGCCGATGATCAAAGCTTCGGCCCCCAGGTCACGCGCGGCCTGTGGCATGTGGAACTGGTTCTCGCCGAATCCCCCGATCAGAAAAGCAAACCGACGGATGATCTTCTGGGCATCCCCAAAGGTGCGGCAGGCGTTGTAGCCCAACCCGCGGGCCGCATGGGCCCGTAACTCGGCTACGGACATCGGCGCTGGTAACTCGTGCACAGCGAAGAAACGCTGTCGCGCGACTTCCCGCAGGCCCTCGATCCTTAACGCAGCGACCGCCTGATCCGGCACGCCATCGCCCAACAGGGCATCCCAATTGGAATGACTCCGATAAACCACCATGCCATATTGGTCAAGCAATGTGCGGCGCAGCCGATTGGAGAAGATCTCATCCGCTGATGGTCCTTCATACCAGGGGCTGGTCTGTGGTTGCAGCCAGATGGCCTCGTGACAGATCAGCATGTCCAAGCCCAGCGCAGCACATGCGCGGAGGCTTCTGGCGTGGACATTCCAAAGACAGGCAACGCCGGAAATAGACTTCCCTGGATCTCCGTAGATGAAACCAAGCTCATCGCCCGGGATTCCGGACTCCTGCGGCGCGATACGTTCAAGAACAGCGGCGACCTCTTTTGCTGTGATTGCCATAGCTCTCCTTAAACTCCTCAAGAGTCATTGCGAAGCACCAACCGTTTCTCTCGCGAAATCCACACATCACTACAGGCGGGAGTGATGGGATGGCTCCCATATTTTGACCACGCCCAAAACAAGTGAAACCCGGTTGTCCGCACACCAAGGATACCACACCTTGATGAACCCTGACAGGGTATCT
>CAYLRT010000182.1:0-4522 GCA_964385885.1 uncultured Anaerolineales bacterium
ATGACTTGTGGTCAGGAGTCCTTTGCCAGCCCGCCCCTATCCTGGAATGGGTGCATCCCAATGGAATGCGAGGCTTGACACGGACCTGGGTTTCCTTATAATGAATACAGTGGAAGGATAATCCTCCCAGGGGGACGGATGAGATTGATGGACGTGCGAAGATTGAATCAGCACAATTGGAAGAACAATAATCTCAGCGTGCGCCTGTGGGAGGATCGGCACCGAAAGTAACAGGGGGATCCAGCCACGGGCGCACGGTAGTGCCCGTGGCTTTTTGCTAGGAACAGGCCGCGGGCTTCGCGTAAGAGCCCGTGGCCTTTTTCTATGTCAAGGCCAGGGAGGAGAGGGATGGAGAGACGGACGCATAGCTGTGGCGGCATACGGCGGGAGGACGTCGGCACGTCGGTGGTTCTGATGGGCTGGGTGCGGCATCACCGTAACCATGGCCGACTGGTCTTCCTGGACCTATGGGATCGCGAGGGGGTGACCCAGGTGGTGGCGGATGTCCGGTCGGACGCTGAGGCCTATGCCGTGGCCCGTGAACTGAAGGACGAATGGGTCGTTCTGGTCGAGGGGACCGTGCGGGAGCGCCCGGCGGGGACGGAAAACCCGGGTATTGCAACTGGGGACATCGAGGTCGCCGCCAGTCGGATCGAGGTGTTCAATCGGGCTAAGCCCTTGCCCTTTCCCCTCGACGAGGCAGAGAGCGTCGATGAAGCGGTCCGGCTGCGCCATCGCTACCTGGACCTGCGCCGGGAGCAAATGCTGGGGAACCTGCGGCTACGCCATGCCCTGATCAAGCGCTGTCGGGATTTCCTGGATGGCGAGGGTTTCCTTGAGGTGGAGACGCCGGTGCTCACGCGCAGTACACCGGAGGGTGCTCGTGACTATCTGGTGCCCAGCCGTCTCCATCCGGGGGCGTTCTACGCGCTGCCCCAATCCCCCCAGCAGATGAAACAGCTCCTCATGGTGGCCGGCGTCGACCGCTACTTCCAGGTCGCCCGTTGCTTCCGTGATGAGGACCTGCGTGCCGACCGTCAGCCCGAGTTCACACAACTGGACCTGGAGATGAGTTTCGTGGACCAGGAGGCTGTGTTGGATCTCATCGAGCGCATGCTTGCCGAGGTGATCCCGCACCTTCAGCCCGGGCGAGCGCTCTCTCTCCCCTTTCCACGTCTGAGCCACGCAGAGGCATTGGCGCGCTATGGCACCGACAAGCCCGACCTCCGCTGGGATGTGGAGCTGCAGGACATCACGGCGTGGGCAAGGGAGTGTTCCGATGCCAGCCTCCGCGACCCCGTCCGAGCCGGTGGCATCGCCAAGGTGCTGGTGGTGCCCGGAGAAGCCCCGGGTGGGACCGAGACATCGCTGCGGGATGTGGTGCAAGGGGTCAGTGTCGAGGAGACGACGCTCCTCACCTTTGGGGACAGCATTTCGTCAGCCGCCCGCCAGGCGCTGGAGCGCGAGTTGGGTATGCGCCCAGCGGAGGTGGCCGTGATCGCCGTGGGGGCGGAGGCTGGTGTGAACGCGGCGCTCGACAGCGTGCGTCGTCGCTGGGGCACACATCTTGGGGAGTTCGACGATCATACGCTGGCCTTTGCCTGGGTGGTGGACTTCCCGCTCTTTGCCTGGAATCCAGAGTTAGGACGATGGGTGGCTGAGCATCATCCTTTTACCAGTCCCAGGGATGCGGACCTGCCCTATCTGGCTACCGAGCCGGCGAGGGTGCGGGCCCAGTGTTATGACCTGGTGTGTAACGGATGGGAGCTTGGCTCGGGCTCGATACGGATCCATCAGCGGCAGGTCCAGGAGCAGGTCCTCAGTGTCCTGGGGTACACCGCAAGCCAGGCTGAGGAGAGTTTTGGACATTTGTTAGAGGCTCTGGAGTATGGCGCGCCGCCTCATGGCGGGATCGCCATCGGCCTGGACCGTCTGGTTGCGATTCTGGCCGGTACCGATACGATACGCGATGTAATCGCCTTTCCGAAGACCCGCCAGGCGACGGACTTGCTGATGGGGGCGCCTGCCGAGGTATCGGCGTCGCAGCTCGCCGAGTTGCATCTGCGTTTAGCGCACCCACCGGTGGGACGGTGAAGGCACGGCTAGAGGGAGACAAGACCATGACCACGTTTGCAGATGATCCAAAGCGAAACCTTGATGCTGCGCATACGATTGACCAGGAGCATGTGCATCATATCGCATTCCTGATCCGCCTCGCGCTCACAGAGGCGGAGGTGGCACGTTTCAGCCATCAGCTCAGCGCCATCGTGGAGTACTTCAATCGTCTTCAGGAAGTGGATGTGAGCGAGGTGCTGCCCTACCAGCAGCCCGCCATGACCCGAGCCCGTCTGCGGCCCGACGAGGTGGGACCCTCCATGGCGCGGGAGGACCTCCTGGCTAACGCGCCTCAGCATCAGGACGGTTATGTACGGGTGCCGGTGGTGCTCGATACGCCGGAGGAGGCATAGTCATGCCCACCGATCTGCACACGCTGACCGTTCGTCAGGCCCATGAGCTTCTCCAGGCGGGTGCTGTGACCTCCATGGAACTGACTCAGGCTGTATTAGATCGTATCCGCGAGATCGATCCGGTGGTGCGTGCTTACATCACCGTATGTGAGGAGATGGCCCTTCAGCAGGCCGCGGAGGCCGACAGAAGGTTGCAAACTGGAGAGGATGTGACGCCGCTCACTGGGATCCCCTACGCGGTCAAGGACTGCCTGTCGACCCGTGGGGTGCAGACTACGTGTGCCTCGCGCATCCTGGAGGGTTACGTCCCGCGCTATGATGCCACCGTCATCGCCCGACTCCGTAGGGCGGGCGCGGTCTTGGTGGGCAAGCACAACATGGACGAATTCGGCATGGGGTCTTCGTGTGAGAACTCTGCCTTCTTCGCTACCAGCAATCCGTGGGACCTGACGCGTGTCCCCGGCGGCTCCAGCGGCGGCTCAGCCGCTGCTGTGGCGGCCGAGATGGTGCCCTTCGCGCTGGGTGAGGATACGGGCGGCTCGATCCGCATGCCTGCCGCGTTCTGTGGCGTGACGGGCCTCAAACCAACCTATGGCCGGGTCTCGCGCTATGGCCTCATCGCCCTGGCTTCGAGCTTCGACAGTATTGGGCCCATCACCCACGACGTGTGGGATGCAGCGCTGGTGTTGCAGGCCATTGCCGGACACGATCCCATGGATAGCACCAGCCTCGAGGCGCCGGTGCCAGACTACAGTCAGGCGCTGGATATTGCTGACCTGCAGGGGGTGCGGCTGGGCGTACCTGTGGAGTACTTTGCCGAAGGCGTCGAGGCTGGCGTCCGTCAGGCCCTGGAGGAGGCCCTGGCTCACCTGGCGTCGCTGGGCGCGGTGGTGGAGGAGGTCTCCCTGCCCCACACGCCCTACGCCATTCCTATCTACTATCTGATCCTTACCGCTGAGGCCAGCTCCAACCTGGCCCGCTTCGATGGGATCCGCTTTGGGCTCTCTCAGCCGCCTCACGGGGTCGATATCATCGAGCGCTACCTGCAGACCCGTGAGCAGGGTTTTGGGGATGAGGTCAAACGACGCATCATGTTGGGTACCTTCGCCCTCTCCTCGGGCTACTATGACGCCTACTATCTGCGCGCCCAGCGAGTGCGTACGCTGTTGGCCCAGGATTTCGAGCGGGCCTTTGAGCGTGTTGATGCTTTGATCGCGCCCGTCTCTCCCACACCAGCTTTCAAGTTAGGAGAGAAACTGGATGATCCGTTGCAGATGTACCTCTCGGATGTCCATGTGGTGGCCGCAAATCCCGCTGGCGTGTGCGCCCTGTCGGTGCCCTGTGGGTTCTCTCAGGGTCTTCCGGTGGGGATGCAGATCATCGGCCCTCCGCTGGGGGAGGCGACCGTTTTGCGCGTTGGGGCTGCGTATCAGGCGACGACCACCTGGCACACGGCGCGACCGACATTGAGTTTGGGGCAGGTGTGAGATGGGGACTGAGTACGAAGCTGTGATTGGCATGGAGATCCATGCGGAGCTGAAGACCGCGTCGAAGATGTTCTGCCGCTGTGCGGTGGTGGACACCACGGTGGCTGAGCCCAATACAGCGATCTGTCCGGTGTGTGCCGGCCTGCCGGGCGCGATGCCGGTGGTGAACCGGAGGGCGGTGGAGATGGGGATGATGGTGGGGCTGGCGCTGAACTGCCAGATCAACCCACTGACGATCTTCGCGCGCAAGAATTACTTCTATCCAGATCTCCCCAAGGGCTATCAGATCTCGCAATATGAGCATCCGCTGGCTATCTCGGGCTGGGTGGATGTGGAGGATGAAGAGGGGGAACGGGTGCGGGTCAGGATACGGCGGGCGCATCTGGAGGAGGACACCGCCAAGAGCTACCATGTGCCGGCACCATCTCCCGATGAGGCGGCCTATACCCTGATCGATTTCAATCGCTCGGGTGTGCCCCTGTTGGAGATCGTATCCGAACCAGACATGCATTCGGTGGCCGCGGTGCATGCCTACGCGCGGAAAATCCGGGGGATCCTCCGCTACCT
>CAYLRT010000183.1:0-4512 GCA_964385885.1 uncultured Anaerolineales bacterium
TTCCTTCGCTAACGCTGTGTTGACTTACGCCGGGATCGGCGCTTACCGAATCCGCAGCGTCGCGACATCAACGGCGTTGTCCGGCGCACACGGCCCGGCGGAGGTGCAGGGCAGGCGGGTACCGTCGGGGCCGTAGAGCCCCACGCGCACCCGATAGCTTCCCGGCGGCAGGCCCGGCAGTGGGTGCGTATCCAGTACCACCTCGCCCGGCACCCAGGTAATCGTGGGCCGGGCACCCCGATCCGGCCAAGAGTCGTCCTGTGCGAGGAGGGGCGATGGGGCATCGAGCGGTGTGATGTGCACGAAAACAGTGTAATGCGTATCGGTGATGTGCCCAGCCTCCCAGGCCAGTGTAACAGTGAAGGGTGTCTCGGCCTCCAGGGTGGGGGGGAAGACCGGTTGGTGGTCTCCGGTCTGCTCGATGCGCACGCCAATCAACCGTGCCAGACCGCTGCCAAACTCGGCCTCCAGCGGTGCTATATTGTCAGGTGGCGTGAACGTGCGTTGGATAGAGACTGAGACAGGAGTGCCCTTCCATTCCGCCGAGGGCATAGCTGTATCCTGGTCGGTCAGTACGATCCGGAGCGGACCGGTAAAGGCGCGTGCCCGGCAGTCAACCGGCAATGTGGCCTGCATCAGGAACCGATCACCCGGCTGCATCTGCTCCAGGTCGGTGGGCCAGGGCAGGGTCGCACCTGCTTCGTCCAACTCCAGGCGAGCACTAATCCCTCCTACGGGAGGTGTCATGACTTCCCAGAAGAGCGCCACGGGCAAGCTCTCGCAGGGCTGAACGGTGTCTCCGTCCACGTGAATGCCCAGCAAGCGCAGTGGCGTGTTCACTGATGGATTGCCATCTATCGGGTCCATCCATGGGGGCAGAGGCGGAGCTGTTGTGGGGCGTTCAAGCCTGACCTGTCCCACGGGTATGGCACGGGAGGTCTCCCCTCCCAATTCATAGAGCCGTAGGGTGGCTGTATACACCCCAGGAGGCGTGCCCAGCGTCGGGGTAAGCACAAACCGCCCGAGGATAGGGGTGTCTGCTGGCCAATGTTCAGGACGGTAGTCTCCGCCCCCAGGAGGTGCATCGGCGCGCCCCCATTCGTGTCCCGTGCTGTCGACGAGGCGTAGCGAGGCTTGATAGGCGCGGCCACGGTGTGCTGAGGCGTCAGTGGTAGTCCACCAGGTGAGCACGCGCAGCGATTGGTCTGCTGGGGCGGGGACTTGGGGTAACGTCACCCCCCACAGCCGCAGTCCCGGCAACATCTCGCTGTCCACCCGGGTGGTCGTGACAGGCAGCGGGGGGAAAGACGGTGTTTGTCTCAACTTGAAATAGCGCAGGTTCAGGCCATGAAACTGGGGTACAGGTTGCTCGTCGCCAATCTGCGCCAGCAATGTGACGACGATATCGGTTGGATCGGTGATGTGGTCTAGCCAGCTTATCACCCACACGCCACTCCGATTAGCGAGATGCTGGTTGAGGAGCGGGGCTGTGTTCGTGTAGTGAAGGACATGGCGTACATCCAACAGAGGGTCCTGCGGCAGCGGTAGCAGGTTCTCTTGACCTGCGTAGTAGATCCATGCCGGAGCGGCCGAGCCAGTCTCGACGATGACAATATCACCCCTGCCGCTGGCTGAAGACCGAGTGCAGGGGCATAAGTGGGTAGACGGAGGCAGCTCGCCGGCATCTGTGCGGTGCGCCTCGACGAATGCCGCTGCGCCACGCCAGTCCTCACGGGCAAACGCTGGGTTGAGAAGCAGGTTTCCGTCGGCCCACAACATCGGTAGCGCGGCCAATATGGTCGTCAACCTGGCCAACAGACGCAACCGCTGGGGGTGGCGGGTCCTCTTGCGGTCGTACCATGCCAGACCCAGCGCCAGATAGAGGGGCGGAGCGAAGAGGACGGTGTGCTGGAGCTCATACTTGGGCACGCGCTGGTAAGGCAGGGCCGCCAGCAGCGGGGGAAGCAGCCCCATAATCGCCACCGCAAGCCAGGCACGACGGCGGGGTGCAGCCAGCAACAGGCCCGCTGCAGCCAGACCGAGCACACCAGCCCCTATGTCAGAAGCCAGTGATGGTGGCCTGATGTACCTCAGGACCGTTATCCCCAGAACCGTACGCTCGAAGAAAACCCGAAGGGTCAGGTTACCGGGCCAGAAACCGTAGTTCTCGCCGAGGTGGCCTAAGGCAGGCACCAGCCACGCGAGGAACAGCAGGCCTGCAAGCGCGGTGGGGCCCCATAGTGCTTTTATCACTGCGCGGCGTGCTTTTCCGCTCGGCTGTTGAGTTAACAGAAACAGGACCGTTGCCCCCTGGCCCGCGACCCAGAAGACAGTCGGAGCCAGGGCGTAGAGAGTCATGAGCAGGAGGGCTCCCCAGCCCCATGCCCAGCGACGCCGAAGCCGTGCTGAGCCCAGGACAGTCTCGATGAGGGCGACCTGTGCGGGCAGCATGGTTCCCAGAAGGGGACCGTACATGCGTGCCACATGTGATGCCGAGACCAGTGGGGGGGCAATTGCCCAGATTGCCAGCGTGGCTATGGCCACGCTGCGACTGCCAGATAGACGTCCTGCGACCCGCGCGGCCGCCGCAGCCGCCAGTATGCCAGGCAGCGCTGAGAGAGCGCGTAACGCGAATTCTGACGTGCCGACGAGTGCAACCCAGCCGCGCCAGGCGAAATAGGTCCCCGGGGGAATGAACTCGTGCAAGCTGGACGCCACAGCCTCTGCAGGGGAAATCTGCGTGGCGAGCCACCAAGTGTAGGCTTCATCGTACCACAGACTTGGTCCACCCAGGTCCCATAGACGAACCCCTGCGGCGATCAGCAGGAAGAGGATCGCCAATGGCCAGAAATAGCGGGACTGTGTGCGCTTCATGGTGAGTCATTCTACCGGGGTCAAGATGTTCAGCAAGGAGTTAGGGTCACGTAGCCTGTCCACTATCGGCGAGAGGTGCTTTTCCCGTGGATGTACGCGGGGTCAGTCGACGCGTCAAGACCCATGTGGGTGGAGAAGCAGGGAGCACTCCAGGGAGTCTCGTCGTTCGGAGTCCCGGCGGTTCAGTTGGAATGAGGCCTATCTGATTCCAGGCTGTCCACCTGTACTCCCTCTACTTAGATTTAGATGCTGTCTCCTGGTGTCCAAAGGGGCGGAAGGCCCATAGGAAGAGCAAGCCGGCCAGCAATCGCAAGATACCTGAGAGTGCCATGTCCCATCGGTAGCCTAGTTGACTTACTACCCAGCCACCCACCAGCGGGCCAACAATGCTTGCTGCGCTCAGCAGGGCTGTGTAACCAGCGGCAGCCTGGGTGCTGTCTTCCTCTCCGAGCAACTCCAGAAGCAGAGCGAATGCTCCGATCTCAAAACCCGCCCAAAGGAAGCCGCCCGGCAGAGAGGCGAAGACGATGTGCCACGGCTGGCGCGCAACCACCCAGATGAAAGGCAACACTGGGATGGTGAGACTCGCCACTGTTGTCACCCAACGAGCTCCTTTGCGGTCGAGCAACCGCCCCCAGACCCGCAGGCCAATCATGCGGGAGAACGATGATGCCGTTGCCAATAGGCCGATGACGTTGGCGGGCGAGTTAAGGACTTCGACTTGGTAAACCGAGAAGTACGGACCACCGACTTGCACCGCGAAGTCCCACAACAGCCGGAGGAGGACGAAGTTCAGGAAGAGTCTATTGGCCGTCAGCGCGTGCCACAGCGACCGGAGCTGTTCGCGGATCGCAACGCCTGAATTGTCGTGACGGCGCGGTTCGGGGATACGGCTGAAGGCATACGATGCGCCTATTCCGATAAGGAACGCAATGCCCAGGGCAACCTGATAGCCTGTTGGGGCACCCAGCCACTCAATCATTTGGCCAGCGATAGGGACCACGATCAGGGAGACCACCGCCATGAGCGTGTTACGGGTGGAGAGGAAGTTGCCGCGTGCCGTCATGGGGATGATGTCCCTCGTGAGTGAGAGCCATGCGGGGGCGAATAGGTTAATGAAACCCACCCGAAGTGCGAAAAGCGCGAACACGATCCACACAGCGACTTGGCCCTCTACAACTAACGGCATGATCGCCGCCAGGAGCAGCATCAGTCGGAAGGCGACGGAGAAGATGACGACCATGCGTTTACGTTGACCCATGCGCTGGGTCAGAGCTGCACCAGGCAGTGGGGCAAGCATGCCCAACAGGCTGGCGATGGATGTGAGCCAGCCAATCTGCGTGCCTGTGGCTCCCAGGGCCAACAGGTAGAGGGTGATGTAGTTGGCATAGAAGGCGTCAGATGTGGTTGCCAGGAGCCCGTCAAACCAGAAAGCACGCATACCCCGATGGTATGATTGGGGTACACCGCGAAGTCCGAACAGGTCTACGCGCCAAAGGTAGGCGCGTATTGCGGCTGGTATCGCCTTTGCCTTGGCAACCCCTGTCCGGACCCGTGTCACGACTTTTGATGGTTGGCGTTCAGCACGACGACGCATGGCGGGCATTATACACGCGTTGCGGCGGAACGGAAGGTCGC
>CAYLRT010000184.1:0-4357 GCA_964385885.1 uncultured Anaerolineales bacterium
AACCCCTTCGTCCGCCGCGTGGTGGCCCTCACCCGCGCCTACGCCGTGGGCTCCGGCATTGCCATCACCTCAGCCGACCCTGACATCGATGCCTTCATCCGCGACTTCTGGCACCATCCCAAGAACCGCGTGGACCGCCGCCTGCCCACCATCTGCGACCAGCTCACCCGCGACGGCGAGCTCTTCCCCGTGCTCTTCACCAACCTGGTCACCGGCATGAGCTACCTGCGCTTCAAGACCGCCCGCCAGATCGTCCGCGTGGTCACCGACCCCGACGACTACGAGACCGAATTGGCCTACATCGAGCGCACAGACAGCCCCGAGGGGCGCACCTGGTATAGCCCCAACCACATCATCACGCTGGGCCGTCCGGAACGCCCGGTCATGCTCCACTGGACCATCAACAAGCCCATCGACGCCACCCGCGGCGAATCGGATCTGACGCCCATCCTGCCCTGGGCGCTGCGCTACAGCGAGTGGCTCAAGGACCGCGTGCGCCTGAACCGCGCCCGCACCCGCGCTGGCCTGCTCGACATCACTGTCTCCGACGAGACCGCCATCGAGGCCCGCCGCCGCCAGCTCCACCGCACCAACCCGCTGGAGGCCGGGATCTACGTCCACGGCGACGGCGAGACCGTGACCCTGCACAACCTGGAGATCAACGCCGACGACGCGGAGGCCGATGGCCGCGTGCTCCGCCTGGCCATCGCCACCGGCGCCAACCTGGCCCTGCACTACCTGGGCGAGGGGGAGGGGACCAACTACGCCACCGCCCGCGAGATGGGCGAGCCGACCGCGCGCTTCTTCGCCGACCGCCAGCAGGCCATTATCTGGATGCTCATGGACCTGCTCACCGTCGCCTACCAGCGCTACTGCCAGGTCACCGCCCGCCCCGCACCCCAAGACCTGAAGCTGCGGGTCACCGTGGCTGAGGTCGCCCGCGCCGACAACGCCGGCCTGGCCGCTGCCGCCCGCGATATGGCCAACGCCCTGCAGGTGGCCGCCGCCCATGGCTGGATCGATGCCGAGACCGCCCTCACCCTGCTGCTCAAGTTCGCGGGCGAGACCCTGCCCGTGGAACAGATCCGCGCCATCCTGGCGCACGCCAAACCCGATGAAAGGAGCTGACCTATGGCCGTATCTGTCTCTGTACCTGAGGCCCCAACCCTGAGTGGCCGCCGCAAGGGGCGGCGGGATGGCCGCATGCACCTCACGGCGCCCCACCCGGCGGATCGGCGCGTCTTTCGTGCGGTCTTCACCGCGGCGGGGCGCGTCAAGCAGGCCGACCAGGAACCGGCCCCCTGGCTGCTGCCCCCCGAGGTGTTGGAGGCCGCCGCGGGGCTCTACCTGGGCCGCCCCGTCTACCTGGACCATGCCGATGCCTACGGCTTCGGCTGGCACCAGGAGCCCAAGGTCGCCCGCCTGGTGGGGGTGATCACCGCCGCCGAGTGGGACCCCGCGGAGCTGGCCGTGGTGGGCGAGATCACGCTCTACGACGAGGACCCCAACAGCCCAGGGCACTTCGTGCGCGTGCTCTTCGACCAGATCCTGGCCGACCAGGCCGCCGGGCGGCCCGTGCCGCCGGTGGGCCTGTCTGCCGTCTTCTACCACGAGACCCACCTGGACGCCGCCACCGGCCTCACCGTCACTGACCGCATCCATTACGTGGAGTCCGTAGACCTGGTCTACGATCCGGGCGCCGCGGGTTACATCCGCGCTGCCCTCTCAGCCCAACAACCGAAAGGAGACCAAACGATGACCGAAGACACACGCCCCCTGCTAACCCAGGCGAACGGCCCGGCGGGTAGGAACCCGGCGGAGGCTCGCTCCGCGGAGCTGCACCCGGCGGAGGCCGACGATCGGGAGCTGGATTACGTGCTCGGCGCCCACGACCGCCGGCTGGACTCCCTGGAGATCCATCTGGAGCGCCTGCAGCAGGCCCTGAGCGTGGTGCAGGAGCGCACCGCCGTGCATGGTATGGAGACGCCTGCCGTCCGTCACATGCGCGACAGCATGGACCAGGTGACCCTGGCCGTGGAGGCGCTGATCGCCGGCACCCGCCCGCCCGACGGCGTCCGCCCCCTCTCTGGCATCCGCGAGCTGTACACCCTGCTCTCCGGCGACTACGAACTCACCGGCACGTTCCAGGCCGACCGCGTCAGCCTGGCCAACGTCACCAGCGCTACCATGGCCGGGCTGGTGGCCAACGCCCTCAACAAGCGCGTGGTCAATGCCTTCCAGTCCTATCCCCGCTGGTGGGAGCCGGCCGTCACCGAGGAGGACTTCGCCAGCCTGCAGGACGTGCGGTGGGTGACCCTGGGCGGCATCGGCGAGCTGCCCACCGTGCCCGAGGGCGCCGCCTATACCGAACTCACCTGGGACGACGCCACCGAGACCGCCAGCTTCGTCAAGAAGGGCGGCTATCTGGGCATCACCATCGAGGCCATCGACAAGGACGACACCCGCCGCCTGCAGGCCGCGCCCCGTGCCCTGGCTCAGGCCGCCTGGCTCACCCTGGGCAAGACCATCGCCGCACTCTTCACCGCCAACTCTGGCTACGGCGCAGTGATGAGCGACGGCCACTACCTCTTCGACAGCGCCAACCATGGCAACCTCGGGACCACCGCCTTCAGTCACGCCGCCTGGGTGGCTACCAAGCTCGCCATGATGAAGCAGACCGAGTTAAACAGCGGCGAGCGCATGGGTGCCCTCACCAAGGGATACCTCATCTGGGTGCCCGTGGACCTGGAGGCCGACGCCCTGGCCGAGTTGGCCACCGGCGAGGGAGAGGTGGGCAGCGCCAACTACAACGTCAACGTCGAGGCCGGCAGCGACAGCCTCACCGGCCGGCTGGGCCTGGCCCGTCAGCGCGTCATCACCTGCCCCTTCTGGAGCGACGCCAACGACTGGGTAGCCCAGGCTGACCCGCGCCTCTACCCGGGTATCGGCCTGGGCTATCGCTACGGGCGTGCCCCCGAGATCTACTCGGTGGCCAGCCCCACGGCCGGGCTCATGTTCTCCAACGACACCATGCCCATCAAGGTGCGCTTCTTCTTCGCCGTGGCCCCCACCGACTACCGCGCCTTCTACAAGCACATCGTCAGCTAATCCGATACCCCCACGCTTGTGATGGTCTAACAACCGAAAGGAGTAACCCATGCTTCGCAAGTTCAGTCACATCATCGTGGTGCCCGGCACCCTGACCGCCAACGTCATCGCCAGATACACCGCGCCGAGTGATTGTCGCATCGTCCACGTCAGCAGCGTGGCGTCCAATGACTCGGACGGGCGCTTCAAGATCGGCAATAGCAGCGACGACGACTGCTATCTCCTCTACTCCAACCTGGGCGACAGCGGCACCCCCGCCGTCCTCGACGAGCCGGGGGACTTCCGCTACGACACCTACCCCCGCATCAGCAAGGACGAGGTAGTCGTGATCACCATCGACTTCGACGGCATCAGCGGCACCCCCGCGGCGGACGTCACGCTGGTGCTCACCTATCAAGAGGGCTAAGGGCCTTGGGCCAGGCCTTTAGTTCCTCCTCCTTCGCATGGGCCAGGGGACCGCACCAGTGCGGCCTCCCCTGGCCCGAAGGCGGCGACGGTACAGGGCTGGCCCGGGGCTTTGGAGAGGATGTATCAATGAACGACGAACTCAAACGCGCCGTGTTGGAGCTGGGCATCGATGTGCCCATCATGTGCACCCGACGCACGCCGCAGGGCCTGGTGCTCTATCTGTACGGGGGACGGGTGGTGACCCTGCCGGTATCCGCTGGCGGGACGTCACCAGCCCAGGACCCCGTGCGCCTGGAGGACCTGCCCGGCATTGGCCGCGCCACCGCGCGCAAGTTGCGCGCCGCTGGCATCCACACCCTGGGCGACCTGCGCGCCTACAGCGCCCAGGAGCTGGCGGGACTGATGACCCGCGCCCAGGTGGAAAAGCTCATCGCCTATCTCACCGACCGTCAGGAGGTTAGCCTATGAGGATCAAAAACCCACCCAAGCTCGAACTGCCTGAGCAGAACAGGCGCCAGCTTGGCAACGCCATCCTGGCTCTGTTGGCCGCGCTCATGCTCATCGGCCTGTCGCTTGCTGCGCAGACCATTGGTCACTATCTGGGCATCGATTCGCCCGTCGCACCGCCTACCCTGCCCGCCACCGCCGTCAGCCCCTTCGCCATCCAAGGCTACTATCCCAACAGCCCGGATCCCTATCCCACCCTCAACGGCCTCAGCGTGCACGGCATCCTGCTGGACCAGGTGGTGCGGGTGACCATCGACGGCATGGAGATGTATATCCTGGCCGCTCCCGCTCCCTGAGCGGCAGGGGGGCACGGGCCGCTCACCGTGCCCCCCGA
>CAYLRT010000185.1:0-2765 GCA_964385885.1 uncultured Anaerolineales bacterium
CCCAGCAATACTACCCGAAGTAGCGACGAGAGCAATCTCACGGCGCGGACGCCCAGACCGCCCGTGTATCATAGATGACCACCGCACCCTGGCGGTAGACGGCGGGGAAGCGGCCCTCGAACTTCTCCAGTGCCCGCGCGCCATATCGCTGGCGCTCGGTGGGCCCCACATAGACATAGGCGATCCGATAGCGCCGGATCACCGCCTCCGCCATCGTCAGATCCGTGCCCCGGAACAGCCCGTCCAGGTCCACTTCACGCCGCGCGGGCTCGTCGTAGTTGCCGCGCCACTGCATCTCGTGCCCGCCCCAACCGAGCACCGTCGGCAGCCCGGTGAACGCCGACACCCGTCCCTCGTACACATAGGCCCGGTGCTCGCTGGCGGGCGCCTCTGCGATCACCGGCGCGCCACTCACATGAGCGTTGAGCCATTGGATGGCCGCATAATCCTCCGGCGCGCGCGTTGCCAGCCAGTCGGCGCCGTCCAGTGTCCACGGCACCCCCTGCTCACGCGCCCGGGCGGGCACTGCCAATACCGTATAGAGCAGCCCGGCGGCGATGAACAGGCTCGCCAGCACCAGGGCAAGCCTCGCACCGCGCCCAGGCCGCGCGTCCCACCAGCGCATGAGCTGCCATGCCCCCGCCAGACTCCATACCACCCAGGCCTGGAAGTAGAACTTAAAGATCGTGTTCATGCGCGTCATGAACACATCCTTGAGATAGAGGAACTCCGGCGCCAGCGTGAGCGCCAGCCCCACGGCGATCAACAACAGCGGGAAGGCATCGTCACCACCCCTGGCCGCCACCTCGTCCGGTCCCCTCTCCTCCGCCTGGGCGGGGAGCGGGCGCAACAGCGCATGCACCACGGTTCCCACCCCCACCGCCAGCAGCAGTGCGGTCCACGGGTGGCGCAGGCGCCCCACCAGCGCCGCCAGCGCCATGTCCAATGGCAGATTGTAGCCCTGCACGGCCTCGCCGCGCACGATAGCCTGCAGATAAGGGTAGGCCGCCGGGAAGCCCAGCACCAGCCCCGCCACCGCCACACCCACCAACAGCAACAGGCCGGTGCCCACCCCCTGCGTCCAACGGACGCCACGGCGGTGTGCAGCCGCCGTCACGGCGCCCGCCACCGGCAGGAGCAACGGCAGGAACATCACCGCGAACTGCTGGATGCGCGTGGCACTGAAGAGATTGGGTAGCACCCCGCCCGCCTGCGAGCGCAGCGCCAGCCAGAAGGGCAGGTAAAGCCCCACACTGAGCACACCCAGTGTCACCGCGCCGGGCAACGCCTGCCAGACCACCTGCCCCAGCGTCGACCATGACATGGGGGCGCTCTCGCGCGTCGCCTCGTAGCGCCCCAGCACCCACGCCGCCACCATCAGCGCCCAATAGATAGGAAAGTCCCATGTGTTGAGAAAACCCAGGGCCCCCACCACCAGGCCATAGGCCACCAGCAGTGGAAGCCAGCGCCCCACGGCACGATGGTCGAGCTCCACGGCGCCCTCCCGCGCGGCGCGGTAGATATTGAGCGCCAGCACCACCGCCAGCAGCACGAAGGGCAGTGCCAGCAGATGGGGGTGCATATCCCCCAGGAGGAAGCTGAAGGCGGGGAACTCATCGATCATCTCCAGCACATCGCCCCACGGCGTGCGGTCCTGCAGCGTGCGTGACGCCTGCCACCACCAGATGAAGCGATGTGGCACCCAGCTAAAGGGCGGCTGCGGCGGCTCACGCAGCTTACCGATGTCGAGCCAGCGCCAGAAGGCAGGGGAAAGGAGGCCACGGGCGTGGAGCACCTCCAACAGCCCCTCACCGTTGCCGGTGAGCAGCAGGAGGAGCGGCGCCAGCAGCGCACGCCAGGGGCGGCGCGGCGCCAGATCATACACCACCCCATAGGCGGTCACCGCCGCCAGCGCGAACCACGCCGCGTTACCCAGGTTGAAGGCCACCGTGGGCGGCAACGCCGTCAGGCGCGTCAGCACCCCCAGCAGCAGATAGCCCAGGTAGTAGTAGGAGATGGCGAACCCCGACAGCCAGGGGTCATGGGGCGGCATGAAGGGGGCGCGCAGTACAGCATTGAGGAACGCGATCTCCATCCACTTCTCGCCACCTGCCGTCTGGATCTGGGGCTGGCTGGCCCGCACCACGGCCCAGGCGGCCAGCGCGATCAGGAAGAGGCCCTCGGTGACCCAGACATGGGTCCGGTGCCGTCGCCACCAGCCCCCCAGGTCGGGCCATGCCCCACGCAGCGCCCACAGCCCGCCGCCGACCACCAGCGTGGCGGCAGCCAGGACGCCGGCGGCAGTGTTGGGCCACAGATGCAGGATCCCGCCCCACCAGAAGACCACACCGGTCAGCAGCAGGCCCAGTGGCTTGGCCGCCGCGTAGCCCCGCGACGGCAGGCGGCGCAGCAGCGCGAACGCCAGGGGCAGGCCCACCAGCGCCATCCCCTGCAGGACCAGATATCCCCGCAGGATCGACAGGAACGTCATCATCCCTCACCTCGCGCGCGTCAGGGTGTGGGGCCTAGTCTACCACCATCACGCCGCTTGGGGAGGCGGGGAGGGCCAACGGGCGAACTGGCCCTGCCACATCGCAAGAGCCCGGCCCTCTTTGCGGAAATCGACATGGGCAACCACGGATGCCGCCCCAGGATAGGCCAGGAATAACCGATTAGCAAGCAAGGGGGGGGGACCAGATGTCTGCAACAGAACAGATCAGTATCCCTGGAAAGAGCCGTGCCTCCCCATATATCGCTACCGCGCG
>CAYLRT010000185.1:2865-4353 GCA_964385885.1 uncultured Anaerolineales bacterium
AACAGATCAGTATCCCTGGAAAGAGCCGTGCCTCCCCATATATCGCTACCGCGCGGCTCACCTGTACCGCACAAGACTTATCTCGCAGGCCGTACCCAACGCGAAGTAGGGGCGCACGGCCGTGCGCCCCTACTCTTTCTGAAATTGGATCGGTGCACACTTCGCCCGTTTTTGTGCTTGGGCGGGACCTGAACTGCCAAAGTGGCAATGCTCGATCGGCATCCACAGGCTCTCCCTGTTGCCTCAAAAGGGCGAAAAGACTGATTTCGGCTAACCTATAGTCAGGACGGATGCTTCGTTCCACATATGTATCTCCCTCTTCGTCCGTCCTCAGAGCACACGAGCTTCGGTTGAGCGGCGGGCGGATGCTCGACCTCGCGTGTTCCCTATGCTGACTTACTCGATAGAGCGCTTCCGCCCCCGGTCGTCACCTCCACCTGGGATCTCACCCCTCCAGCGGAGACTGCACCACGCGGCTCACGGGCCTGCAGGCCAGGCTGGATCCGCGCGTACGCCCACCCCAGGGCGGTACACTCGGCGAGGGACGATACACTCCGGTCCCGCTCCTGGGATGTGGAACCTAATCAGATGTTACGTCATCAGGCGGAGTCTAACCCATAGAGTGCAGCGAGGTGCCGCCGCAGTCCAAGGTGGCTGAGCCTGTCCAAGCGTCCGCCGAGCCTGCCGAACCGTCCGCTGAGCCTGTCCAAGCGGACGCTGAGCGTGCCGAAGCGTCCGCCGACCCTGCCAAAGCCAGCCAACGGGGCCCCCCCGTCGATACGCCCCTCGCCTACCCTTCGACAAGCTCAGGGTACGGCTCGGGGTACGGTTCAGGGCACAGCACAGCGCCCATCCTCGGGTACAATGGCCTACCGAGCTGCAAAGAACCCAGGGAGAACCAACCATGGACTATGACTACAAAGCAATGGTCAAAGCAGGCTACAACGCGATTGCCGCCAAGTACCTGGCGAGCCGCAGCACCGACTCGGAGGATATCCAGTTGCTCGACGAACTCGTGCAGCGGCTACCCCGAGGCGCCACAGTGCTGGATGCCGGCTGTGGCGCAGGGGTACCGGTGACCCGCACCCTGAGCCAGTTCTTCGCCGTCACCGGCGTGGACTTCGCCGAGGAACAGATCCGCCTGGCGCGCTCCCTGGTACCGCAGGCGCAGTTCCTGTGCCAGGACCTCACCGAGCTCGCCCTGCCCGGCGAGAGCTTCGACGCGGTCTGCTCCTACTACGCCATCATCCACATCCCCCGCGAGGAGCATGAACCGCTGCTGCGCAACTTCTACCGGATGCTCAAGCCGGGCGGCCTGGCGCTGCTCTGTCTGGGCGCGGAGGACCTGGCGGTCGATCTGGACGACTACATGGGCGTCCCCATGTTCTGGAGCCATTACACCACCGAGGCCAACCTGGCGCTGGTGCGACGGTGCGGGTTCGAGCTCGTATGGTGGAGGCTGGTGGCCGAATCGACGCCCGGCCCACG
>CAYLRT010000186.1:0-2373 GCA_964385885.1 uncultured Anaerolineales bacterium
TGATTTGACTTCTCCAACACCCCCCTTATGATGAGAACGTCTGCGACGTGAGAGAGCAACGCACACGGAAGGTTCCGACGTCCTGCGCCCTATTGTAAGGGAGAAGAGACATGGCAGTCGAGTTCGTCTCCATCGCCATTTTCACCTTTGCCCTGGCACTTCTGGGGCTTGGCCTTTTCACATGGTGGGTCGAGACTCCTCCCAAGCGCACCCTGGGCACGTTGATGATGGCAACTGGCCTTCTCATCGCTGCCGCCTACGCTTTCCTGGGCAGCCGCTTCGCTATCGCCGTCTTTGGCCACCTGATCGTCACCGTCGATCTGCCCCGTCTGGTGGCCAGGGCCGTGGTCTATACCCTGGGGGTGGCCACCGGCTTCGCCATCGCGGGCGCTCTCTTCCTGTGGATCACCGGCCGGCTCATCCGTCCCACACGGCTTGAGGTGAAGTTGGGTATCTTTGTGGCGGCGGTGCTGGCCGTGGCCCTGGCCATCAGCACCCTCGCCATCTATATCAGCCATTGACGCACAGAATTGAATGAACAGGGAGAGCCAACGTGAGTCTATATACCCGTGCTGTATTGGAACAGTTGGAGGATCAGACTCTAGCTCCCTATGGCTTTCGCAGCCGGGATTCCCGGGGGCGCGCCTACCCTGAGGACGAAGCCGAATATCGTACCCGCTTCCAGCGTGACCGCGATCGCATCGTCCACACAGCGGCCTTTCGGCGCCTGGAGTACAAGACCCAGGTCTTCGTGTACTCTGAAGGGGACTACTATCGCACACGGCTCACCCATACCCTCGAGGTGGCGCAGATCGGACGCTCCCTGGCGGTGGCCCTGGGGGCCAACGAGACGTTGGTGGAGGCGATCTGCCTGGCCCACGACCTGGGACACCCCACTTTTGGCCATGCCGGTGAGGCAACCCTGGACCGCCTGATGGCTGATCACGGCGGGTTTGACCACAACAAGCAATCCCTGCGGATCGTGGAGAAACTCGAGAAACGCTATCCTGAGTTCGATGGCCTCAACCTATCGTGGGAAGTGCTGGAGGGCATCGTCAAGCACGAGACCGAGTACGACATCGCCGACGCAAGCCGCTTCGAGCCCCAGTTGCGCGGAACGCTGGAGGCGCAGTTAGCCAACCCGGCCGACGAGCTGGCCTATAGTGCCCACGACCTGGACGACGGACTCTACTCAGGCCTCATCACCCCGGATGACCTCGCCGGCATCGAACTGTGGGAGGAGGTCAAAGAGAGCGTGGGCTGGGATGGACAGGGGTTCAACTCTATGTGGCGTCGCCGGATAGTCCGACGTTTGATAGGGATCCTGATCACCGACGTGATCACCGCCACGGCGCAGCGCATCGAACGCGCGGCCCCCAAGTCGGCCGATGACGTGCGGCGGCAACCACAGAACCTGGTCGCGCCCTCGTCAGACATGCGGCGAAAGCTGATGGAGCTCAAGCGCTTCCTGTTCGAGCGCCTCTACCAACACCCGCGTGTGATGCGCATGCAGTTAAAGGCTGAGCGCATCATCACTGCGCTCTTCGACGCCTACGTCTCCGAGCCACGTCAGTTGCCCTATGATGAACAGGCCAAGCTCGAGTATCGCTCACTCCACCGGGTGGTTTGCGACTACATTGCTGGCATGACCGACCGCTACGCGCTCCAGGAGTATGCCAAACTCTTTGATCCTATGGAGCGCGTGTAGGGCCGACGCAGCCCCTCAACGGACGGTCTGAGCTCTCCCTTAGGCGCTCTCACAGAGCGTCGCCCAACAGCACGCCCAGCAGCCCAATCACGACCCCCAGGTGCAGCAGCAGATGGGTGTGTGCAAGCCAGTGGGTCGGCAACAGGAGCACCACCAGAAAATTGAGGGCCACCAACAGCACCCCCAACAGGACGGGCAATCCCTTGCGCTGGGCAAGGTACTCACTGACGTTTCGTAACAGCCGAATCACTGCCACTGCTCACCCCCAAGCCGCTGTGTCTCCCCTACGCTGCTGATTCTAGCGTGGGCACTCCCCGCCGCAACCACACCGCGAGGCCCGCTGTGTACCGCGGGATCCATCCCCCACCGCTGAAGTCCGACACGAATGTCAGGATACAGACCACATCGGAAGGACGGCCACGTAGCGTGAGATTTATCTCGCGCCGCTGGGATCCAAAATGAATTTCGGGGCATATTCCGCACCACAAGGCCCGTAAGACTGAAACTCCAGAGGTGACTGTCACTCTCCAAGTGACAGTCACCTCTCGGGGAGAACATGACGTACTCTGGCCGGTCTGATAGGCTTTGTGGAGCGCTTGCTTTCGCCCACCGTCTATGGGACAGTCACAGGCCCGTTGCGACGTTGATTTTTGTTTGTTTTTGTG
>CAYLRT010000186.1:2473-4253 GCA_964385885.1 uncultured Anaerolineales bacterium
CCACCGGTTCGGATGCGTACGGCGCGATCTCCGGTGCCGGTTGATAAGGCTGAGAGGCCTCGAATTCGGGGGGCGACACTGGCTCGAAGGGCTCCCCAGCCATGACCTGCGTCCCCTCGGGCACGCCCGCCAGCACCGTCTCGGTGGCGCCACTGTCCTCCAACACGTACTCCAGTGTGACATAGTCGGCCAGGCGGATCAGGTCCCCAGGTGTAAGGGTATGAGGGCCCATGAGACGCTGAGCGTTGACCCAGGTGCCATTGGTGCTCCCCAGATCCTCGATGACCGCCTCTCCAGGGAGCAGACGGATCTGTACATGATGCCTTGAGATCCGTGGGCTGTCCAGGACAATGGCATTGTCGGCTGCCCGACCCAGCGTACAGATCAGACCCTCCAGCGGATAACGCCGTCCCTTCTCTGGCCCTTCCACCACAATTAACACGTGCTGTTCCATACCTTCCTCCTCTTGCCAGATCCGCGCCACACGCCAAGTATAGGTCAACCTCGCCCCCGTTGTCAAACCACGGGGCCCCTCTATACTTCTGGCTCAACAGGGTAGCCGAAGGAGGCAAAAGCGCGATGACAGAAGAAGACATCGATGGCCAGCCCCAGTGTATCGTGGATGCCCACCTGGACCTGGCGTACAACGCTGTGGTGCTGGGACGCGATCTCACTCAGCCCGTGACGGCGATCCGCGGACGGGAGCAGCAGACACCAGCCCCCGATCCGCGGGCGGGGACATGCACCGTGAGTTGGCCTGCGCTGCTGGAGGGCCACATCAGGGTGGTCGGGGCCACGCTCTTCGTGGAGCGAGGCCGCAAATCGCGACCCCGCCCGACCCCTACTTACCAGACCCCCGAGCAAGCCCGTGACCTCGCGGTCGCTCAGCTCGACTATTACCGGCGAATGTGCGATGAGCGCGAGGAGATCCGGTGCGTCACGAACTCAGCCGATCTGGAGGCACTTCTGGACCCATCAACCCCGCAGGTAGGCCTTTTCATCGTCATGGAGGGGGCCGATCCCATCATCCGCCCCGATGCTCTAGGCTGGTGGGTGGAGCGCGGCCTGCGAGGGGTGGCGCTCTCCTGGGCCACAGGCAGCCGCTACGCAGGGGGCAACGCAGCGCCAGGGCCCCTCACCGATGAGGGGCGGGCGCTCCTGCGAGAGATGGCCAACTTCAACCTCCTCCTCGATATCAGCCACCTGTGGGAGGATGCCGCCTACAGGGCCGTCGACCTCTACCCCGGGCCGATCGCCGCGACGCACGCCAATCCGCGAGCTCTGGTCGATACACCCCGCCAGCTACCGGATGACCTCATCCGTCAGATCGCGGAGCGGGAGGGCGTCATCGGCGTGGTCGCCAACAATGGGATGCTGATCCCGAGCTGGACCCGCAACAGCCCCCGTCCCCCCCTGACGCGGTTGGTCGAGGCCATCGATCACATCTGCCAGATTACCGGCCACGCCCAGGCGGTGGGCCTGGGCTCCGACCTGGATGGCGGATTCGGCGTGGAATCCACGCCCGAGGGACTGGACACCATTGCCGACCTGGGTAAGGTCGGGGCGCTGCTCGCCTCGCGGGGCTACGAAGCCGCCGATATCGAGGCCGTGCTCACCGGGAACTGGGCGCGGGTTATGCGAGCGGTGCTCCAGGCCTTCTGAAGGGCCCAGGCTGTCCAGACAGGCGCGCCTCCACCTTGTAGGACAGCCTTTCGAGGCTGTCCTCATGTGGACAGGCTAGAAAGCCTGTCCTACATCCAGAGAGGCGCGTCTTCCGAGA
>CAYLRT010000187.1:0-4134 GCA_964385885.1 uncultured Anaerolineales bacterium
GCGGCTTTGAGCGCACCGAGGTAAAAGCCCGTCAGCCACGCATTGGGCCCGAACAGTTCCATGTCAAGCGTATGGTGTTGTCGACCCCACAGGACACCGGTCCTGTCGGGGTCCCAGCGGTCGGCGTTCTTTGGCGACCATGCGAACTCAACCGACTTGCGAATCGCAGGCCAGAGAGCACGCAGCCACTCTGTGTCACCACAGACCTTCCAATCCCGGTAAGCCTTCATGACGTTACCGAATTGCCCATCGGCACACGGACGGAAACTGCTCGGACCCACCCCCAGAGGTAGCTGCAATCTGAAACCCATGCCGCCGTCAGGCCGTTGGTTGTGCGCGTAGTCGGCCTGACGCATAGAGCGCTCCAGAGCCGGGAACAGAAAAGGCAAGGCCTGGGCGTAGTTCCAGACGTGGGTGCAGGAGCCCTCGCAGCAGCCACTCGTCGGGTGGCAGCCCTCAAAGCCATAGAACGTACCGTCCTCGAGGCGCATCACCGTCGGACTCTTAAGCACCGACAGATTGGCCGACACTGCATCCAATGCGGCCGGTGGCAAAGTAGAGGCAAACAGCGCCTCCTGGAAGGTACGGGTGCGGCCATAGAGGTCCTCCCAGTGCGTCAACGCATACCTGGCGGCCTCTACTGCGTGCTCAAAATACGTGGCGTAATAATTGCGCCACCGATTGGGAATGCCAAGTTGCGCCGCCCGCTCCGCCGCAGCAGGATTCCAGTCATTCGTGCGGTTCGGGAAATGCCAGGCGATCACAAACCGCACCACTCCCCGTTCACCGGGAGCCACAGGCAGGTGAAGCGCAAGAGTTGCGGGGTTGTTCTGGCCACTCTCTTCGGCGCGATAGCGGCGATTGCTCAGTCTGCCCACCGATGTGAAATCATGCCAGTAGACTTCCAGGTCATCATACCAGCGACCTCGAAACCAGTACTCCTGGTAGCTCACACCATCCACCGTCGTCCCAGGATGCACGGAGGTCGCCAGCGCGAGCGTGCCGTATGCCAGATCCTCGGGGCTGAGCGCATCAGAGGTCAGCGAAATCCAGTGCTGCCCATCAGCACAGTGGTAGCGATTGAGGTTGTTCGCCGGTAAAGGATTGTTGAGCGTGCCTGCAATCGTATAGACCAGCGGCATTTCCGTCGAGTTGTACACCTCAATCTCGAAGAACGCCGCGGGAATCCCAGAATCACGGTCATCCAGAGGGATGAACGGATTGAAGGCTCGCATCGTGACCTGACCCGGGAAACTCCCATGGATGAACTCTAACTCGGCAAACGGGAACCTCCCGTGAAACACCACATCCTCGAAATGTGGTACACCCGACAGGAATTGACGCGGCGGACCGAAGCCATAGGTCTGGAACGGCTGGCCATGCAGCACACCCATGTACGGTGGGTGCAGGTCCCCATGGAGAACTCGTGCATCGAGCACCGTCTCCCCGTGCTCAGCCTTTATGGCAAAATGGGAAAAGCCATTCACACTTCCCTTGTTGGGCCGGTTGAAGATCTCCCAATCGATCAAGCGCCCATTTCCAGCGAGTCCAATGCAGCCTGTGCCGAGTCCCCCCAGAGGAAACGATATCTCCCGCGTTCGGTGACCGCGATAGGTAAACCGATTCTCTCCTTGAGGCATTGCTTCACTCCCCCAATTCTCCAGGATAAACCCTATACGTCAGGGGCAAACCAGGGCCTGCCTATGCTGTCAGGCCGAGACGCTCGAACTGCTCCGGAGGGGCATCGCTAGCCCTCATCAGTTTGACCAGCAGGTCCACCATCCGTGCCTCGACCGCAGCATCCTCGATGGGATGCTCCTGCGCAGGATCGGCCTGCAGGTCGAAGAGCAGCGTCTCAAAATTGTGTCTCGTGCCGGGGCGCCAGGCCGGAATCTTCATAACCCGACAGCCCTTTGTGAAGGAGAAAGGCCCCGCCAACTCGATCTCCTGCAGCTCACTGACATCGAACGTGTGGCGCATGTGCGTGGGCATGAGCGTATACTCATAGAGAGGGCTGTTGTCAGGTGTCACCGGCGCCCGCATGTAGACATAGCGTCCATCGGTAACGTTGACATGCCCACCATGGATGCCGAAGAGAATGCCCTCACGGAGGGGATGGTCGGCGGCCAGCGTAGCTGCCAGTGGGATGCCCTGCATATCCGGCGTGAGGGGCACCCCGAAGAACTCCAGAAGCGTGGGGCCCCAGTCGATATTCTGAACGAGGGCCTGGCTCCGTTCGCCAGCCCGCGCCGTACGCGGGTCCCACAGGAACAGCGGCGTATGCGCCACCTCGTTGTAGAAAGGTTGGACGCACTTCGCCCACCAGCCATGCTCTCCCAGCAGAAACCCGTGATCGGTGCAGACGATCAACATGGTGTCCTGCCACATATCCAGCTCGTCCATCAGGTCCAGCACCTTACCCAGGTAGGTATCACACATACTGACGAGCGCCGCATTCTCGTACCGCACGTGTTGGACCTGTTCCGGTGTCTCCTGTACCTCACGGTACGGCGGCCAGTCGAAGTGGGGGCCGTCATATTCATGGGGATAGAGATCCTTGTAGTGCTGTTGAGTGAAGTAGGGCTCGTGAGGATCAAATGTCTCGATCTGCAGGAACCAGCCATCCTGATCCACATTGGTTCGCATGAACTCCAGGCCCATGGCGAAGGTCTTGGCCTGAGGCTGAAGCTCCTCCCGCTGCATGTACTTGCGGTTCACCCAGTCCTGGCGCCACATCTTACCCGAGCGGGGGGCTACGCAAGCTGGAATCTCAGGGTCAGCGACCTCGCCCTTCCAGGGGTCCCCCTCCTGGCCACGGCTGATCTCCCAAGAACTGTACCGTGTGTGGTAGGTACAGCCCCCCTCCTCCCAGTAGTGATAATGGTCGCTCACGAGGTGGGTGTAGATCCCGTGTGCCTGCAGGATCTCCGGCACAGAGTCATCGAAGGGCTCCAGAGGTCCCCAGCTACGATGCAGAAAATTGTAACGCCCGGTGTGAAGCTCACGCCGCGCTGGCATACACGGCATACTGCCCACGTAACTATGGTCGAACACCACCGTGCGCTGGGCAAGCCGCTGGAAGTTCGGCGCATGCACCCAGTCACAGCCATACGGGGGCAACATACGCCGGTTGAGGGAGTCAAACATCACCATGATCGCTCGCATAGCCACCTCCATCAGTCCCACGTCTTGGCGTTGCGCCAGCCCCAGAAGAGAGGGGAAGAGCGCAACACCCCACAATCATAGCCTATCCCGCGTTTTTCGCGAAACGTCCGGTTGTGGGTATACTTCCCTGCAGGAAGATTACATACTCTATCAGCGGTCTTCGCAACACCGTTGCCAGGAGAAACAGGGAGGTGATCATGGCCCCTCAGAGTGTGAACTACGATGAATCCCGCGTGCCCGCTTTCAAGCTGCCCGATCCCCTCACGACCGCGGCAGGGGATCCCGTAACGGACGCAGAGACCTGGATGGAGACCCGGCGTGGGGAGATCATAGAACTCTTCGAACACCACGTTTACGGCCGCGTTCCCTCTCAACCCTGGTCCATCAGCTATGAAGTGCTGGAGCTCGCAGAGGATGCTCTGGAAGGCAAGGCTACCCGTAAGCAGGTGGCGATCCGTCTGCAGGGAGAGCGAGAGAGCGTCGAGCTCAATCTGTTGCTCTACCTGCCCCAGGATCCACACCCTGCGCCCATCGTGCTGGGGCTCAACTTCTGGGGCAATCACGCGATCCATCCTGACCCCAACATCATCCTTTCCAGCGCCTGGATGCGCGACGACCCTCGGAATCAGGATATCCGCGACCACCGTGCCACGGAGGCCTCACGGGGCAAAGCCAGCAGCCGTTGGCCCGTACACCAGATCCTGCAGGCGGGCTACGGCCTGGCGACGATGTACTATGGTGACATCGACCCCGACTTCGATGATGGTTTCCAGAACGGGGTCCATGCGCTGTTCCCGCGCAATGACCGCGAGGGTGAGGCCTGGGGTGCCATCAGCGCCTGGGCCTGGGGCCTGAGTCGCGCCCTGGATTACCTGGAGACAGACCCCAGTGTGGACGCCAGCCGGGTCATCGTTATGGGGCACTCACGACTGGGCAAGACGGCACTGTGGGCCGGGGCGACCGATGAGC
>CAYLRT010000188.1:0-4100 GCA_964385885.1 uncultured Anaerolineales bacterium
CGCAAACGAGCCTCGCCCTGAAATGCGTTCGCCGCATTTGCCAGGAAGATCCCCTTCCACTCAGACAACAGTTGTGGCTCGCTCTTGTGCTGACGACATATTTCTGCAGCTGTCCTCCTGCCGCTGATCACTTCCAGTACCACTTGTGCCTTGAACTCGGGGGTGAACTTTCGTCGTCTTCCCATCATTGCGCCTCCTCTTGAACACTCTTATTTCAGTTACCCTATTGGGCAGATCTTGGGACGCACTTCAATATCCGCCTGTTACACCTACAATTTGAATCCAGGAAGTTCCGCGACGTGATATTCTGCACCACTAAGGAGAAAGCAAAAAGCAGCTCCCGGCAGGCGGACCAAGGGGCTGGAGCATAGTCAGATGCAGCAGTTTTAGATTAAGCACCGGTCGGGATGCGACTTGACCACATTACCGAACGATGAGTAAGTAAACACTCTCACTCAGCGCGGGCCCCAGAGCCGCGGTGGCCAAGGTAATGTCCAGCGCGCGCCAGGAGCGCTGCCATGTGCGCTTCATGCGCAACGTCTTGGCGCATGTGTCCAGGGGTGACAGGTGGGTGGTGGCCACAGCGGGAAGCACAGTCTTTACCCAGCCCGACGCCGATGCCGCTCACCAACAGCTGGAGGAGGTTGCCAAAGCGATGCAGCCCGGCTGGTCAAAAGCCGTGGAGGTGTTTCTGGCTGGCGAGGAGGAGGTACTCACGTACATGGTCTTCCCGATCAAGCACTGGACGCATATCTACTCCACGAACCCGTTGGAGCCACCCAACCGTGAGATCAAACACCGCACGGACGTGGCGGATATCTTCCCTTGCAGTGCCGTGGTCATCCGTCTTTTGGGCTCCATCCTCATCGAGGCCGGCGGCGAGCGGCAGACATGGCACCGCTACTTCGGCCAAGCCTCGACGCGCAAGCTCCAGGGCTCCTGGAGAAGACTATGTCAGCTGTGGTTACTCCGTGCCGACCCCAGACGCCGTGTCCTGCATCGGTAGCGACACGGCGTCGTCGGGGTACGCCGGAGTAGTAAGGAGCCGCACACCGGTCTCGGGATCGTAGAGGCCCACTCGCAGTTGGTAGTTGCCGGGCGGCAAAGAAGCCAGATCAAGAAAGACATGATCCTGGATGTATTCACCCGACTTCCACTCGTTCGTCGGATAGAGCCAGTTCAACGGAACGAAGTCTTGCTGCAGCATAACGTGACCGTTCTGAACGTCGACGACGTGCACAAACACTTTGTAGGAAGCGCAGGGCTGCTGAAGCGCATGCCAATACAGGTCCAGACTCGCTCGCTCCGGGGTCTCCATTGTGAAGTCATATCCGACCATCGCGATCTGATCCCCGAAAACCACGTAGATGGGTTGATCCGGAGATGGAGGGGCCATGCCGCGCTGGAGCGGAGTGATGTTCAACGTTATGCCGGTGGACACGACGAGGGAGGGATCGGCCGCAGAAGTACCGCCCCCAGATCGCGAGACCGCCAAGGTGTAAGGCCCTCCCTCGATTGCGAACGGCACATGGACGAGGTATGAGTTCTCCACCAATCCTTGCGTAGCGATCCGCTCGCCGTCGCCGTCGTAGAATGGGTAATCGCAGTTGCCAGGCAAGTCGCGTCCGTCCGCTCCCCGCCAGATAAGACACACGGCATTAGGGGCGCCCAGAGCCTCCTCCGTGATGAACCAGTGGATCTGAACACTGACCCAGCCGCCGGGGACCGTCTCCTCCGAAGAGGTCGTCCCGTGAGCTATGCGTAGGCCCGGAAACAGCGACGGCGCATCATCGAAAGCATCCATCCAAACAGACGGCGAGGTCCGATAGACGACAAGGCTTGCATCCTCATAATAAGGGGATACCACGAACCAGGTACGCCATGCGCTGAGTTGAGCCGACGTCAGAAACAACCGATGCAGAATCACGTATCGGATGTTGGCCTCATCGAGGAGTGCAATCTGCCGGGTGATGTTTACAGGGGGTGCTGGAGGCAGACTGGAGACCTCGTGCTGCATATGCGCCAATAGCGGCACGCTGTCAATGAAAGCAAAGGCCTCCTTGGGTGGGCGAGAGACGTGTCCGTGAACCAAGGGCTTGCGATGCGTCAACTGATAGAGCATGTACGATTCGTCCTGTTGCCGGTACATAGGCACGTCCAAAACGCCGAACCGGCCCGGCTCCTGAGCGAGATGCTCAAACCATGCCGGTGTCGCGACGGGCTGCCCTGGACAAGGGTATACGGTGAACTCCACACATATGACAACGATGGCTCCCCAAGCCAGGATTGGACGGTGCCTGCCTGGAAGTTGGTGGCAGAGCCTATAGATGCCTACCCCGGCAAGGACCCCCAATGGTATCGAAAGGAGCACGAGGAAGCGTCGTGGCTCGCGCACGATGGGCAGAAGGAACCGCTCGTATAACCACATGTATGGCTTCAGTCTGAGAGCGTGCCCAGCTGCTCGCGGGATCGGCCCCAAAGCCAAAAGGAAGAGGAGTATGACGGCGATTCGCCATCCCCAGCGCAGTGAGCGCCACGTAGACGGCCTCTCGTCCTGGGACCGTCCTCGATCATAGATCAGGGCGAGGCCGCTGAGGCCGGCGACGCTGTATCCTAAGGTGGCAGCGTAGAATGGCGGCGCGATATCCAGGCTCTCAGAGACCAGACGTTGAACGAACGTTCCCCACAGTGGGTGACGTGAATTGGGCAGGGCATAGAACACCAGATCCTGCGAAACCCCGGCCACATCTTCGACGGTCAAGTCGCTCAGACTCCCCTCAGTGAGATAGTGAGCAGCCAATGGAACCACGACAAAAGCGACAAGCGGCAGGGCGATCAGGGCCGAGAATAGACATTGCTTCCAGCGGACGGCATTGCCAAGCTGCCCGCGAACGGCTATCTCGCACAGCGCTACCGGGGCGATCAGAAAGACACTTAACATCAGAACCTGCACGCGCACGAGTCCCAGCATGCCCAAGAAGACACCAGTCCACCAGACGTCCCGCTTGTGACCATAGCGGATCAGGCGCTGCAAGTTCCGCAATGCCAGGGCTAAGAAACCTACCAGGACCAAGTTAGGATGGTTCAATTGGCTGGTAATCGCTGGCCAAGCCGTACCGACCACCCCCGCAAGCAAGGCAGCCAGGTCGACGTCGGCGCCGGACTCAGCCACCTCGGCTATCACGTCTCTCGCCAGAAGAAAGAGCGCGTAGCCGTTGAAGAGGGGAATGAGCAAGACGGAAAGCGAGTAGGCCGGCACAGCACCCAGCACGGATTTGAGGAGCACCCACACAACTGCGTTGAACCATGCTATGTTTTGGTTCAACATGGACACCCCGTTAGGATAGAAGAGATCTGTAGTATGGAAGCTGAATCTCTGAGAATGAATTGCACGATCGAGCCAGTCGAAGGTCCAGAGATGCACGTATGCATCCCCCTCCAGACCGGGAATGTACGTGGCAAGCTGCAAGGGCAGCGGCAGGGTAATGACCAACGTCAAACCCAGGTAGAAGCCCAAAGGCCAAAGATGCCTCCAAACGGCCCTTGCCCGCCATGGCTGATGCACGAGATGCGGATTCTTTGTCGAGTGGGTCACATCAGGGAATCCTAGATTCAGAGAGAAAGCCGCTTCTGCCCATGGGGATCTGTGCGCCCCATGCCCCGTGAAATCCGCGATGTCTGCCCATGTAGAGCCGGACTGAGGACTAAGGCATAGGGGCCAACGAAGCCGTCAGCGCACAGCGCCTCGGTTGCGGCAACCACATCTGCCAGTGGCACATCAGGCTCGCTCCAGTCCCCAAGTTTCATCTGCTTGTCCGCAGCCTCCATCAAGCCCCGCAGGATCAGTGCGTCTTCCTGACACACACAACTCAGCGCAGCCTGCACCGCAGGGCCCAACTCAAGCCCGAGACCCGTTCGACGGCTGGCCTCAATGTCACGCCAGTAGAGCTCAAACCTCTCTGAGATCACCGTTGGCGGAATATGCCGCCGATGAAGTGCCCCCCTTTAGTTGGAGAGTATTTGAGCGTTGCTAAGTCGGAAATCGCATATCAAGCAGCGTGTTTCAGGTAGTAGGCGGCCTCGAACTCTGCAGGCGTGAG
>CAYLRT010000189.1:0-4088 GCA_964385885.1 uncultured Anaerolineales bacterium
TTCGTTTGCACAATGACCACCAAGGATTATACTGTGTAAGTAAACGCCCATGGCGTGTCTATCCGCTCATCGTACCGAGGAGTATGGCAGATGTGCGACGCAACCTCAGTCCTGATCGTAGACGACAGCCCTCTTATGCTTGCCATGATGCGAAACTCCCTACGCGGTACTGGCTATCGCGTCACAAGTGCGCGCACCGGTGAGGAAGCCCTGAGGATCGTAGCGGAGCAGCATCCCGATCTGGTGTTGCTCGATGTCGTACTTCCCGATATCGACGGTCTTGAAGTATGTCGACGCATCAAAGCGGATCCAGCACTGGCCGACACCTATATACTGCTCATCTCCTCCCCGAGAAAACGACCCGAGGACCGTATGGCAGGGTTGGCAGCGGGCGCCGACAACTACCTCAGCCGCCCCATCTCCCCGCGTCTCCTCGGTGCTCACGTCGAAGCCGGGGCGCGGCTGCATCGGGCGCTCGCCAGGATCCGGGCTGACCATGATCTTCTCGCTAGCCTGATCGACGTGAACCCCCTGGGCCTGCTAGTCGCTGATCGCGACGGCCGCATTGTCCGCGCCAATCCACGCGCAGCGGTCCTGCTGGGCACAACGATCGAGCACCTGATCGGCGCAGACCTGGCCATGCTCCAGCTTCGCTGGCACGACCTCTCAACGGAGGGCTCGCCACTGCAGAGTACTGTCTCCCCGTTCCAGCAAGTCCTCAGCAGCCGCCGACCGGTCTACGGCGTGCGGTTCGAACCTCCACAGGAGGCGGACAAGCCACGCCTGCTGGTAGCCGATGCCGCGCCTGTCCTTGACCCAAATGGTGAGGTCGAGTGGGTTATTCTCATGCTGCGTGACATCACCAGTACCATCCGCCGACTGAGGCGCATCAGCCATCTCAACGCCCTCCTGCGAGCCATCCGCAGCATTAACCAGCTTATCACACGCGATGAGCCGCCAGATCGCCTGATCACCCAGGCTTGCGACCTGCTGGTCGCCTCAGGTGTCTATGAGAGCGCCTGGATCGCGCTGATCAATGATCATGACCAGGTGACGCACACGGCTGTTGCAGGGGCCAGCCTCAAATCAAAGGCAGATACAGCGGCGCTGTCCAGCCGAGCCACCTGGCCCACATGCACTGCGCAGGCTCTGGAGGCCTCAGGGGAGGTGCTGTTGTGGCCTGGGGAACGTGAGCCCTTGGAGGCCTGCGCGGCCTGTCCCTGGCGCATTGCCTGTGACATCCCGACTCAGAGCTCCGGAGACATTCACCAGCAACAGCAGGCTCTGGCGGTCACACTGCAGCATCAGGACCGCACCTACGGCGTGCTCACCGTCACCGCGCGGCTGGAGGCGTTCGGGGGTAGCGACGAAATTGACCTCCTGCATGAGGTAGCCGGCGACCTGGGGTATGCGCTCCACGACCTGGAGCTGGCCGTGGCGCGACGGCAAGCGGAGATGCGGGTCCGCATGCTCGCCAGCCATATCGACGACGTCATCTTCCGCTACGGGTTATTCCCAGAACCAGGCTTTGACTACATCTCTCCCACGGTTGAGCGACTGACAGGTTACAGCGCGGAGGCATGGTCCTCCGATCCCACCACTCTGCTCGAGCGGGTATTTGGCGAGGATTTGGCCGCCCTCCGGAAACAAGTGCGTGCCCACCCTCGGGGAGAGGGTATCATGCTGGAGCATACCGTGCGACATAGGGACGGCCATACCCTATGGGTCGAGATCCGTGCCACACGAATGACCGACGACGAGGGACGGTTGACCGCCATCGAGGGCATGGTGAGGGATATCACTGAGCGCCGCCAGCTTGAACTGCAGCTCAGGCAGCAGGAGCGCCTGGCCGCTGTTGGACAGCTCGCCGCTGGCATCGCCCACGACTTCAATAACATCATGTCGGTCATCGTCCTCTACAGCCAGATGGCGGCGCAGCAGTCGGAGCTCGACGAGCAGACGCGAGGGCGGTTGAAAGTGATCCAGGAGCAAGCCCATGAGGCCAGTAAACTCGTCCAACAGATCCTGGACTTCAGTCGTAGCTCTGAGGTTGAACTGCACCCCATGGACCTGCTGGCATTCACCAAGGAGACGGCCAAACTGCTCGAGCGCACCCTGCCCGAGACCATCCAGGTCACGGTCGCTTTCGAGGGTGAAGGGTTTACCATCAACGGGGATCCAACGCGAATCCAGCAGGTGTTGATGAACCTGGCGACCAATGCACGCGATGCCATGCCTCAGGGTGGTCAACTGCGCTTCTCCCTACGTCGCGTGCGCATCGGAGCGGGTTGGTTCTCACCTGCGCCAGAGCTCAAGCTCGGCGAGTGGATCCGCCTCGACGTCAGCGACACGGGCACTGGTATCCCGCCCGACGTGCTGCCGCACATTTTCGAGCCGTTCTTCACTACAAAGCCAAAGGGCGTGGGCACTGGATTGGGCCTGGCTCAGGTCCAGGGCATTGTGGCGCAGCACGGTGGTACCATCACCGTAGATACCCAGCCGGGAAGCGGCACGACCTTCTCGATCTACCTCCCCCCCCTGGATACACCTTCACGAGGCAATATGGTGGGCGAACAGAACGCACGGCAAACACCGGTAAGTTCAAGCAAGCAGGTGCTCGTGGTGGAGGACAATGAACTGTCGCGTGCCGCGCTGGTCGATGCACTTGCAACGCTGGGTTACGAACCCATCGCTGCAAGTGACGGCCTGCAGGCCCTGGAGATCCTGGCATCCAGATGTGACGATATCGCCCTCGTCGTAAGCGATGCAGTGATGCCCGAGATGGGAGGTCTGGAGCTACTCAAGGAGATGGCACGGCGCGGCCACCAACAGCCATGTCTCATTGTAAGTGGCTATCTGCCGCCAGCCGAGAAGGAACGCATCGAAGCGAGTCCCAACTACGCGGGTTGGCTCGCCAAACCGGTAGACCTGAATGCTCTGGCGCGGATGATCGCCGAGGCAGTCCGGCCTGCGCCATAGGCATAGTCGCATGATAGAAACAAACAGACTTCCTAATGCGCTTGACTCTCAGACGGAACGCCTGAAGGCCTCTGTCCCTTGACGAACTAACCCGGCGCCTTTGCATGCAGGGCAAGAGAACAGTCACACTCGCCTGATTGATACCTCATGGCCGTGCTCTCGTCGAATTGAAGCTTCAGCTCTAGCTGCCGCACCAACGGAGTGCGCGCTCGAGCAGCCGTTGGAAGGGCGGGGCCAACCAAACTTCCAGGTTGTGCCCTGGTGTGAGCACACACACTCGCCCTACCCCCTCGGTGCGGGTCCAGCCGCCAGGTTGGTCCCCATGCTCCGAACTCGTTGTCAGAAAGACGTCAGCTTCGGCGTCGTCAAGCGCCATCATGTAATGTTCATCCTGAGCCGTAAAAGGCTCTAGGTCCGCCGTCAGCGGATGGCCTGCGTGGGGCCTCACCGTAACGGGCAACTGCGGCGGATGCTCAACAAAGACCCCACCCAGCAGTGCCCTCAGCACCGGGTGTTCCGCATAAACAGTGCCGGAGTGCACCGCCAGCAAGCCTCCACCGCCCTTCACGTAGTCCAAGAAAACACGCTCGACCTCCGGCGTAACCCACGGCGTGTCATCGGTCGCCGAGACATTGTTTGCCTTACTGAGCACCACCACCGGATAACGACTTAATCCCTGGGGTGACCAATCCCGGGCATCCTCCACGAAGTCGAAGCTGAACCCCCGATCGCCTAACGGGGCCAGACCGCCACGGACCGTAGCCCCGGGATGCCAATGGTCATCGCATAACACCAGAACGCGCATTGTGTCCTCCCTGACAGCATATTGGCATCATGATACCCCGGCACCGCGCCAAGTGCAAAGCACGAGGTGGACTCGGTGGTGGATGCAAGTCGGTGGACAACCTCAGAGATAGTGACAGAAGCGGTGGGGGCGAGGCGGTGATGGTCACCTCTGTCAAGGCCTTTGCCGAGAGTCGCCGCCGTAAGCGAGAGCCCGCGCACGCCACCCAGCCATCGAAGAGCCAACCACCCCACGGGGTTGAGAAGCCACTCAAGATGGAAGCTGGTCTTGCCCCGTATTTCGCTAACCGTCTGTAGGACAGTCA
>CAYLRT010000190.1:0-4048 GCA_964385885.1 uncultured Anaerolineales bacterium
TCGACGCCACCACCATAGCCGGTCAACTTCCCGTCCGCTCCTACCACCCGATGACACGGCACTACGATAGCCACAGGGTTTGCGCCGACAGCCTGCCCTACCGCCTGATAAGCTCGCGGTCGCCCCACTCGCAGAGCGATCTCCCCATAGGTGACGGTCCCGCCGTAGGGAACAGCCTGGATCTCCCGCCACACGCTCTGCTGAAATGACGTGCCACGGAGGTCCAGCGGAAGATCGAACTCGTGCCGATCCCCCCGGAAATACTCCGCGAGCTCCTGACAGGCGCATGTCAGCACCTCTATGGGCCCACGCTGGGGTGTGGCAATGCCGTAGCGAGCCAGCCGCCGCACGTCGCGGGCGGATGGCTGATCCCCGAACCCCAGACCACACACACCTTGCGGTACCGCCCATATCCAGATCAACCCTAACGGGGATTCTGTAACCACGAAGCTCGAAAAATCCATACCCTGACCCTGGCCCCCTCCCATCACGCGTTATCCGATGCTAAATGTGCCAGGAACCGTGTCACAGTGACGATGCCCCGGTAGAAGTTCGGGACGTGAAACTTCTCGTTAGGGCCATGTCCGCCGTCATCGGGCAGTCCAAATCCCATCAGCACTGTATCAATCCCCAATTCCCGGAGAAACGTGGTGACAACAGGGATCGATCCACCACCGCGTATCATGAGGGGCTCGACACCGAATGTGTCATGATACGCCTGACGAGCAGCACGCATGGCGGGGCTATTACGGTCCACCAGTGCCGGTGGAGCACCATGCAGACTATGCACCTTAACCCGCACCGAGGGGGGAGCTATCGCTCTGATATAGCTACTCACCAATCGCGTGATCTCCTCTGGCTCCTGGTCAGGCACCAGGCGCATGGAGATCTTGGCATGAGCTCGGCTTGGCAGCACAGTCTTGCTTCCCGGCTCAGTGTATCCCCCCCAGATCCCATTCACATCCAACGTGGGCCGGACCGAGGTCCGCTCTGGGATCGTGTACTCTGGCTCTCCCCAATCCGTAGGTACACCAGTACGGGCAAGCCAGGCGCTCCGATCGAATGGCACTCTGGCCAACATCTCCCGCTCCTCTGCTGTCAGGTTCCGCACCCGATCATAGAACCCAGGGACGGTCACATGCCCGTCCGCATCCTGCAGGCCACTAATGATCCGACACAACGCATTGATCGGGTTGTTCACCGCTCCCCCGTAGCCGCCCGAATGCAAGTCATGCTGCGGTCCCGTGACCTCTACCTCCAGGTAGACCAACCCCCGCAGTCCATAGACGATGCTCGGCAGATCTTTGGCAAGGATCCCCGTATCCGAGATGAGTGCCAGATCAGCAGCAAGCAGATCCCGATGCGCTCGGATGAAAGGTTCGAGACTTGGACTCCCGCTCTCCTCCTCCCCTTCGAAGAGGCATTTGACATTCACTGGCGGTGTGCCCGCCGTCATATGATAGGCTTCGGCCACCTTCACATGGATATAAAGCTGCCCCTTATCGTCCGAAGCCCCGCGCGCGAACAGATCGTCCCCACGTATCGCTGGCTCAAAGGGCTCCGTCTCCCACTCATCCAGGGGATCGACAGGCTGCACATCATAATGCCCATAGATCAGAACCGTGGGCGCCGCAGGGCCCGCTGCCAGCCACTCGGCGTAGACCACGGGATGGCCCTGGGTAGGCATCACCTCGGCACGAGGGAACCCCGCATCTCGCAGGCGATCACGGAGCCAGGATGCCGCAGCCAACATGTCGGCCTTGTGCTCAGCCTGGGTGCTAATGCTGGGGATACGCAGAAACTGCATAAGCTCTTCCAGAAATCTCTCACGATGCTGCTGAACGTAGTCAAGCGGATCCATCAAACACCTCCAACTCTCAAATTCGACGCAACTGAACCCCACAGGCATCGGATCAGAGCCATGGCCGATCATGCCTGTGCGGGTTCGATGCAAGCCGGAACATCGACCGTCGGGTCATTCACCGTTCTAGACACAGGATAAGCTACCATCTCCTCGCTTGGATAGGGGCGCAGAAGGTGGACAAGGTCACGGGGACGCATCTCATGAGGCGACAACCACAGCTCATAGGCGTCACGTGGTAGGATCACAGGCATACGATCATGGATAGGCGTGAGCAATGCGTTCGAATCAGTCGTGATAATGACGCATGAATACAGGGGTGTATCGTCAGGACGCCACACCTCCCACAACCCGGCAAATGCAAAAGGTTCGCCAGAGGCCAACCGAACGTAGAAAGGGGCCTTTAGCCGGCGCCCAGGTTCGGTCCGCCACTCGTAGAAGCCATCGGCCAGAATCAGACAACGTCGGCGTCGGTACGCAGCCCTGAATGCGGGCTTCTCGGCCAGGGTCTCGGCGCGGGCGTTGATCAGCCGATAGCCGATCTTGGGGTCTTTGGCCCAGAAAGGGACCAATCCCCACTGAAACAATCGCACCCGGCGACTCCCATCATTGGGAACCACAGCTACCGGCTGCGAGGGCGCGATGTTGTAGCGTGGCGGGAGCTCCTCCGTGAATTCGAACTCAGGGAAGGCTTTAACCAAATCTCCGAATTGGAGCCACAGCGTGAATCGACCACACATGGGTTCACCTCTTCAGCGATCGCTATTGAGAGGCCACTGGCTGGTCAGAGTGCAAGGGCGCAAGCCGAACTCCTTCCAATCCATCTCTCCGCAGCCATTGACGACCATCCACTGACACACCGTTCACCCACAACTCCCAGTGAAGGTGGGCGCCCGTAGACAGCCCTGTGTTCCCCACCCTCCCGATGATCGTCCCACGTCGAACAACCTGTCCGACGTGCACATCCACCTCGGAGAGATGCCAATAACCGGTTACGACCCCCCAGCCATGGTCAATGAGCACCGCGTGACCTCGGAGGGCCAGAGTCTCAGCCATCACCACGACACCGTCGGCGGGAGCGACAACAGGTACCCCGGTGGGGACACGGTAGTCAATGCCAGTGTGATAGCCTCGCATTGTGCCGCCATAGGAACGCCGGTCCCCAAAGGCTGCTGAAATGGGGTACGGACGCGGTAAAGGTGACCTCAGGGGAAAGTCCCAGTGTCTGACCGTGGTACGCAGCGCGCGAAAGCGCTCAAGGTAGGCCTCCTCTGCAGCCATCAACCCCGGATCCAGCAAACTCCTTAGCTCTGGCGGGGCATCGATGCGCTGGAACCCATATCCTCCATGCTCGACCTGCAAAGGTAGACTGAACGTCAAGCGGCGCTGCTCAAACGCTAGATCAACGCGTAGGGGATAGACACCGGGCTCAGTCAACGCAGATACTCCAACCAGCACATACAGATGGGCGTTTCCCTCTCGATAGCAGGGCAGAGTTTCACCCAGAAAGGTGGCGCGACAGAAGCTCAGGCGATCCGTCTCCAACGAGAGAACGGCCGTTTGCCCCTGGATCATGGGTTGGGGCGTCAGCGCCAGCTCTTGCAGTGGGGCAGAGAGACACGCATTGACGCCCTGCACCAGTGAGAGAGCACGTCCATCCCGCAGGCGAGCACTCACACGCTGGACACGCCACAGGGGGACATCATCTGCGCCAGGATGAGCAAGCGTAGGGGAAGAGGGCGAGACAAGCGAGGTCCTTATCTGGTGCGGAGATAGCCGGGGATAGATGTCCGTGACAAGCTCCTGCACGCCGATGGTCCATGGCGCCTCTGCAGCGCTCAAGCGCCCCGACGAAAGCGGCCAACAGGAAACGATATGATCTTCCGCCGCAGGGTAACCACTGGCGCCCGCAGCCTGTACCCCAGATACAGACAGTGACAACGACAGGAAACACGCCGCCACGACGAGGGAAACAGACCCGAGACGCCCAGGAGACACTAGAATGCGCGGACTTGTCAAGCGCTCAGAGGAGACGATGCTCACGCTCAAACTTCTTGTCCTCAGTGAGGCCATACACCCACGCCAGACCAGCTCCTACCAAGACGCCTAGCGGCCATAGGAGCAGATTCCCGTAGACCAGCATCGCCAGGAAGCCCAGCGCCAGACCGGCGAGCATGCCAAGCTTCA
>CAYLRT010000191.1:0-3996 GCA_964385885.1 uncultured Anaerolineales bacterium
GTGAGTCACCTTTCGCGGTCCCGCAGAGCCTCCTGGACACGGGCGGCGTCGGCCTCACTGGTCTCCACATCCGCATGGGTCACCGGGTGTGCGCTGTAGCGGGCATGTACGAAGGCCTCCGTCAGCCGCTGCCAGGCGTCCTGGGCGGCGGACACATACGCCCCCAGCACCGATCGGTACTCGTAAGGCGTCTGGTTGCGGCGCCGCGGGGCGCCGGTCTGCTGGGCCACGGACAGCGTCTGCAGATAGAGGGCCCGTACTTTCTCCCTCACGGTCAACGCCCGTGCCCTGGGTCGCTCCTTGCCAGCCCGCGTGGCGCGAGAGCGGGCCCGGCGCAACTGTCTCACCAGCCCGGGCAGGGCAACCCGCGTGCGGCGGAGGAGGGCGCGCCACCACCGTCTCACGGCCTGCCACATCCATTTCAGCCAGGCGAGGGGGCGGACCCTCTTGAGAGAGGCCCCCAGGTGCTGACGATCCTTGAGGTAGGTGCTGATCAGATATCCGATACTCCCCACGAAGACCAGCCAGAAGAGCAAGGACCGCAGGAAGGGCCACCAGGCAAAGGTGCCGCCGCCCTGCCCCCCGGGCGCTATCTCGGAGAGCGACGGGGGGATCTGGGGCCGAGGCGCGGGAGGTTTGGGCTTGCCCATCAGCCACGTCATCAACATGGCGAGAGGCCACACCAGGATGGTGTAGAGCACCGTCGCTACGAAGCTCAGGATGAGGAAGGCCGTCGCCACCACGTCCAGCAGGCCCACGGTGTAGTCCGTCGGCAGCACCAGGGCAACGGCCGCGGCGATCCCCACCAGCAGGAGCGTATAGCGCAACCAGGCTGCCGCCAGCCCCTTGCCGATGACCACCCGCTGTCTCTGCCACTGGCTGACCAGATGGGTAAACTGGATGCCCCCCAGCGCAAACAGCCCGACGATGAAGTAGAGGAGCACGTGCCCAAGGGCCGATGAAGGCCGTACCTGCTGGATCCGAAAGACATCGGGGAGCCGGACCCGCGTGACGGCGGAGAAGACCAGCAACAGGCCAGCGCCCATGTAATAGCGTTGGAGGAGCCGAACCGTGGCTGGGGTCTCACCGACATAGGCCTGGGGGTCGGTGAGGGCCTCGAGGTCGCGGGCCGTGGCGCCCCCTGCCATCCACCCCACCACGCCCATGAGGTAGGCTGTCAGCGTGCGTGCGTCGAAGAAGCTCAGGGGATGATAGAACCAGATGGAGAGGGCCTGGCGCAGGTCTGACAGGGTGTCACCCCAATGGCTGAGGAGCTTCACCAGCAGGAGGAGCAGGGCCAGCTCAACGAGGCGGAACCTGAGCATGTCGCTGCCGCTGAGAAGCCGTCGCTGAACGACCCGTTGGGTGTGGAACCCGATCCAGGCCATCGCCGGGGGGACGATCAGGTATAGCAGCCGGGGTTCACCGGGCACCCAGGAGGTGATGAGCTCGGCCGCCGACCAGGCCACACATCCCACCAGGAAAGCGGTGATCATCGGCTGCAGCCATGCGCGGATCCACGGGGCCGCCGAAGGCGGGGTGGGTTCCTGCGGGCCCGTGTCCAGGTAGGCGTCCGTCTCGCGTACCACCACCCGTGGGCGGCGGAATCGGCTCTCGAAGTCATCGTGGCTCATAGCGCCTCCGCATCCTCCTCGCGCCATATCCGGAAGATCCGTACCCCGATCTCCTGGGCCGCGCTGGCGTGTTTGGTCTCTGGCGGCGGCATGACCAGGAGGAGGACCACGGGGAACCCCCGACGGCGGAGGAAGACCAGCGTATCGTACAGCGCTGGTACATCGCGCCCTGTCACCAGGAGGATAGTGCTCCCCCAGGGGAAGGAGACGCTGGCGCGTCGTACATATTCATCGAAGGAGGGTGTGTCCCCCGCCTGAGCCGCGTCGTAGAGCTGCGCACGTGCCAGCACCTCCAGAATCTCCATCAACTGGCCGCGCTCATGCCGAGGCGGCAGGGAGAAGGCGACCACGTCGTCCTGCAGTGGATCATAGGCCTGGGTGAAGAGCCCCGCGCCGAGCCGCTCCTGAACGATGATGTGGTGGGCCAGAGAGGCGGCCGTCACGATAGCCAGCTCTGAGGCGACGTAGGTCCGCTGCATCGCATAGTCGTCCCGGTACAGGTCCAGGCAGATCACGGTATCCCTGGCGATGGCCGGCTGGTAGCGCTTCACCAACAGTTCGCCCGTCCTGGCCGTCGCCCGCCAGTGGATACGCCGGGGCGAGTCTCCGCGCTCGTAGCGCCGCACCCCAATGACCCGACTCGGGTCCTCAAAGAGTGGCATGGGAGCCGGGAGCAACGCCAGAGGAGAGTGCGTGGGCAACCCCAGACGGCTCAGGGGGAGCACCCGCGGGTAGACGATGATGGTCTCCGGCTGTTGCTGGCCTACCAGGACGGGCGTCATGCCCAGCAGATCTCCCGTCCGCCAGATCATCGGCCCGATGGGGTAATACCCCCGCCGGTCACAGGTGAGCGTGTACTGGAAGCAGTGCTCGGCGTGCGGGGCCAGCGAGAGCACCCGGCGATAGAAGGGTGGGGATGCCATCTCCACCGGTAGGGAATCGTGCATTTCCACCCAGGGGACGGGTAACCACCCCTGATTGCGCACCCGCAACGTCACCTGGATGGTCTCACCGGGGAACGCCCGATTGACGAGGCGCCGCTCCGTTCTCAACTGTCGCATGGCGCGTTTGGTCCACAGTTGCCCCAACGCATAGACGGCTGCCAGCAGGTACAGCAGGTAGAAGAACTTGTCCATGCGCAGCAGCGAAGCGATCACAAAGAGCGCAATGAGCAACGGCACGATGTTCGTCATGGTCAGTTCACCGCCGTCGGTTGCCTCATACCCGGCGGATCATGTAGAGCATCCGGGCTGCAATGGTTTGCCTCCCGTAGTCCTGCCCCCCCACTTATGGGATCTCCTCTCCCAGCGCCAGGGGGGTCTGATCCAGGATCTCGTGGATGATCGCCTGGGCCGTCCGGCCACGCAACTGGCTATCGGGTTTCAGGATCAGCCGATGGCTCAGCGTGAGCGGCGCCAGCATCTTGACGTCATCGGGGAGCACGAAGTCGCGTCCCTGGAGGGCCGCCCAGGCCTGGGAGGTCTTGTACAGGGCGAGCGACCCACGGGGGCTGGCCCCCAGGGCCAGGTCGGGGTGCTCCCGTGTGGCCTGCACGATGCTCAGGATGTAGCGCTCGATCGTCTCGTCTACGTGGACATCGGTGACCACATCGTGCAGCGCCAGCAACTGGCTGCCGTCCACCACCGGTTCGATGACGTCGATGGGATGGCGTTTGCGTTGGTTCCTCAGGATCTGAATTTCGTCCTGTGTCTCCGGATAGCCCAGGGAGAGACGCATCAGGAAACGATCCAGTTGAGCCTCGGGGAGTGGGAAGGTGCCCTCGTACTCGATGGGGTTCTGGGTGGCCAGCACCAGAAAGGGCGCTGGTAGGGGGTGTGTGACGTTGCCGACGGTGACTTGACGCTCCTGCATGGCCTCCAGCAGGGCGGATTGGGTGCGGGGCGTGGCGCGGTTGATCTCATCGGCGAGCAGAATGTTGACGAACACCGGCCCAGGTTGGAACTCGAAGCGTGCCGTACCCTGGTCGAACACCTCCACGCCCGTGATATCGTTGGGCAACAGATCGGGCGTGCACTGCAGTCGCTTGAAGCCGAGGCCCATGCTGGTGGCCATGGCCCTGGCGAGCATGGTCTTCCCAGTGCCGGGGACGTCCTCGATCAGCACGTGGCCCTGGCAGAGCATGGCGACCATCAAGAGCTCCACCTGCTGGTGCTTGCCCACGATGACGCGCTCGATGTTGGCGATGACCTCACGGGTGAAGGTTGCCAGACTCGTTAGATCTTCTGTATTCTCCGTAGACATACCTGTCCTCTCCCGCTCATTTTCGTCTGCCGACGCGCAGTACATTGTAGTCGCGGCGCGGTGGAAAGAAAAGTGGCTTGCCATAGACCTTGGAGCGGCG
>CAYLRT010000192.1:0-3941 GCA_964385885.1 uncultured Anaerolineales bacterium
GGAAGTTCAATGCGGGCGATCCCTGCCTCCAACGCCGCCTCCTCGATGGCCAGGTGCAGGCCATGCGTGCGCGGCCTCATACAGCCTAAGGAGATCTCGCTCTGCGGGAAGAGGCCTGCAAGCTCGGAAATCACGCTGCCTACCGCGTCCGGCGATGGGGGGGGCGCCTCGGCCATCGACGTGCCGCGTGTGGGTGTGAAGACAATCACAACGATGACCTCGGGTGGCGCCATATCCTGGGTGGCGGCAAGCGGCGCCAGCAGCTCTGCTTCGGTGCCATCGAACACCGTCACATGAGGAGCCACCGGAATTCCTGCATCCTGCAGCCGTCGATAGCTATCCAGATATGCCCCCGGCGTCACATCCAGCCCCAGAACATCCCGCAGGGCTCTGGGGCTCGGAATATCCAGGGAGGCGAAGTCGACGCCCCCCCTGAGCGCCTGTGCCAGTGACGCATCCACAAGGCCCGGGTGGAGGTTGAAGATGAGCCCGCTCTCGGCGTGTGCACGGTGGATGGCCTGGATCATCGCCGGAGCATCGAGGTTGAGCATTGTGCCATCTCGACGCGATCCACCGCTGAGCAAAGCACCAATTGCTCCCTCACGCTGAAGCCTGTGACAGGCGGCAAGCAATGCTTCAGGCGTCTGCACGGCCTCCATGGAGGTCAGGTAGACCCGGCTGCAGTGGCGACAGTTGAGCTCGCAGTGTGTGGCGGACAGCGATAGGGGTGGAAACTTCGGAAGCGGATGATAAACCTTGAGCAGAGGTTGAGCTGTTCCCCGGGACATAGGTCAGGAGGTCCTCTCGGTCCGGCCTGCCAGGTTTGCGTAGGCCGCCATGATGACGTGGGCGAAGTCCTCTGGAGTGGCGCCGATAAGCTGTACGCGACCCCGCATCCATGTGCCGATACGCTCCTCCAGCGCAGCCCGCTCAAGAGGCGCACCGACGAGCGCGCTTTCCAGCTCCTCAATGGCTTCCTCAGGATGCATGAAGAAGTCGCCAGTCAAAGTCACCTGCGTGATGCGCGGAGGATCAGATGCCCGGCTCACCGATAGAGAAACGCGCAGAAGTTTCCCTCCCGGCACTTTGTAATCAGCGCTTGTAGTTCCACTCATGGTTCTCATACCGCTCAACTCTCAGGGTCTGGGCCAGCGCGATCTCCTCTGGAGTGAGATCTCCGGCACTTAGCTCGATTCCCAACGCCTCACGGAAGCCAGCGATGAGGGCTTCAACGATGTGATCATAGTCGATCCTCCCAAGCTCACGCTCGATAGAGGTCACCCGCTCCTCAACGCCCGCTATCAGCTTGTCGCGCATCTTCTCATTGGGCACCTTCAGCAATGAGAACATCACATGGGGGTTGACCGAGCACAGCAATGTCCCATGTTGCAGGATACCGCCATAGCGTCGCGTCTGGGCATTGCCCGAGATCTTGCGCCCTTTCACCACGATGTCATTGATCGGCGCGAATGTCGCAGAGAGTCCCAGACGTTGCAGCCCCCGCACCAAGCCATCACATAGCAGACGGTAGGAATCCACGACCCGCGCCGGTATCCCTGGATAACCTAGAGGGACTACCAGCGAGTAGGTGATCTCCCCCCGGTAATCGTGGTAAACAGCTCCACCCCCGGTGAGACGTCGTACCACATCCATGCCAGCACGCTCGCACGCTTCCAGGTCTACCTCTTGCTCGATACCTTGGAAGTACCCAATCGACACAGCCGAGGGATCCCACCGGTAGAAACGGAGTGTGGGACCAGACAGGCCTTCACCCACGTGACGCAGGATCGCCTCGTCGATAGCCATGTTCTCCGCCGCGCTACGGGCGCCATGTCTCAGTAATCGCCATTGTGGTGTCATGGACGATCCTCCTGCAGTACTGTCTCGAGCTCTGCCAGGGTCGGATCCGTCAGATAGGTAAGCAGCTCCCGATGTGTCTGAAGGCGTTCGCGCACGCTGAGGGGAGCCGGGTAATTATACCGGGGGCCCCTGGGATGCTCGTTGTAGAGGGGGCGGTTGCAGTCGGGACATCCACTGGTCCTGAATGGTGCGCCTTCACGCAAAGCTTCCACGAGCACAAGGGGCGAGGCCTGCAACCGCACCAGCCGACCCTGTTCGAATGTCATTGCCTCGGCACGGGCCTGGTCATGCGCTATCAAGTAGTGGGCAAGTTGGAGAGCACGATAGCGTCCGATCTCAGGCGCGGGCCTCCTGAGCCGGGTACCCCGGATGGGGGTGAAGGCGAAAAGCGCCACGCTGAACCCTTGATCGTGGACCTCCTGGATCTTATGGAGAAGGGCCTCATCCCTCTCTCCCAGACCCACGATGAGGTGAACTGAGGCCTGGCCGAAGATACGCATGATCTCTTCGAGAAACTGATGATAGCGGTCCCAATGGAACCCTGGCTTCACCTGGCGGAATATCTCCTCAGTGGCACAGTCGAGGCCTACCCCGACGCGCTCCACTCCTGCGGCCTTGAGACGTACCAACCATTCGGGTTGGACGGGGTTCATGCAGACCGAGATGGGTTGAGGATTGACAGCACGGATGCGTTCCACGAGGGCAACCAGGTCGGCCGGCAAGCCGGGATAGCGCAGGGTCTGCACACAGATACGGCGTACCATAGGCGCACCGTCGAGACGGGAAAGCACATCCTCCAGGTCGAAAGCGGGCCATATCACCCGCGATAGGAGCCGGGGATCAGCGGTACTATCACGCGCCTGAGCACAGAAACGGCAAGCCCCCATGCAGCGATCCCCCAGCATCGTATAGAGTGTCGTAGGCGCGACTTCCATCGCTGCCTTGTGCAGCCCAAGGACAATGGCCGAGCCAAGGCTCAACCGCAGGGGGACAGGAGCGGTCTTCTCCGCCTCTATGATCTGTGGGAAAGGCTGTGTTTGCATGAATGCCAATATAACACACTTGACTGGCGAGACAATGTCTCACGTTTCGCGTGACTGTCCCACAGACGGTTGGCGAAATAGAGGCAAGACCAGCTTCCATCAACCCTGCGGGGTGACTGTCACCCTGATGGATGGGTGGCGTGCGCGGGCCATCGCTTGCGGTGGCGGCTTTCGGCAGAGGCCTTGACAGAGGTGACAGTCACCGCCTCTCCCACCACTCTTGTGACAGTGTCCGTTCTGCTATGGTTGTGACTCCACGCTAGCCCCGGATGAGAACACGCCTAGATGATTGCGCCCTTTCAACCCGATGGCTCACGGATGACGGGAGGGACATAACTCCTTTAACGCGATTCATCTGCAAAGTGTGTGAGCAGCACAACCGGAAGGAGACCGTATCCCCCATCTCCATTTGCCGACTTGACACCTCACGGCGGCAAAACTATGCTTCACAAGCGTTGAATTGCTCACGGAATGAGGAAGCGACTATCAGTGTAATCTGGAGGTTCTTATGCCCCAACGGGTCTTCGTCAGTGGTGTCTTCGATCTATTCCATAGCGGCCACATTGCTTTCCTACGGGAGGCTGCCTCGTATGGCGATCTCTACGTCGCCATCGGTTCAGATAAGACGGTCTATGAACTGCGGGGGCGACCGCCTGTCAACACTGAGGAAGAGCGCCTCTTCATGGTCAAATCGGTGGCCTATGTCAAGGAGGCATTCATCTCGCAGGGATCCGGCGTGCTTGACTTCGAGCAGGAACTCCGAAGGCTCAAGCCCGATGTCTTCGTCGTCACCGAGGATTCCAATATCCCAGCCAAGCGTCAGCTCTGTGAGACGTTGGGGATCCGCTATGTGGTCCTGAAACGTGAACCTTATGCGGGATTGCCCTCTCGCTCTTCCACAGGGCTGCGGGCGATCGACAGGATGCCGTACCGGATCGATCTGGCTGGCGGATGGCTGGATCAGCCGTTTGTGTCCAGACACTATCCAGGGGCTGTGATCACGATCTCCATCGAGCCCACGGTGGCGTTCAATGAGCG
>CAYLRT010000193.1:0-3935 GCA_964385885.1 uncultured Anaerolineales bacterium
TGACGCTGGGCAAAGATATCTCCCGGCTGCAGCAGCTCTGGTCTCATGCCGAATGCATCGGCGATACCGACAAGCCCACCGTTCGAGGTGATCAAATGAGCCATGATGGAGAAGGGACGAGAGGGTAGTGCCCCGGTGACACGCCACCATGTTACGGCTTCCAGTTTCGAGTGGCCCGTGGGGTCAGGCAGCAGGGTGACGCCGAGGAATTCAATCCCCTGAGCATAGCTATAGGGCCCAGGAGAAGCAGCGTGTAGTGCCTGGGGGAGGGATGTGGCAGGTGCAGGATAGATAGCGCCAGTGGCAGAGGGCTCCGGCAGTTGGAGTTGCCCGAATTCGTAAAGCGTGAACGGAGGGGGCACAAAGCCCGCCGGTTGCTGGTAGGAGGGCCTGGCGGGGGCTAGCATCGCCTGGACAAATGGATCGAGAACGCGCGCCTGCTCTCTTCGTCCCTCTGGTGTTGCAGCTATGGCATACGCACCAGGGGCCATTCCTCCTCCCGGAAACAGCCACGATGTCCCACAATCGATCACTGTTTGACGGACATGAGTGGGATCTGCGAACCCTTCCCGGATTACCTCAGCGTTGAGAAGAGCATCTGGTGTGCCACATTGCACCAGCCAATGCGGAGAGCCTTCCGCTGTCATGCGATAGACGAGAATGGCGTTCCCAATGGTTGTCAGTGGTTCCACGTTTCGAAAGTAACTGAAGCTGTCTAGCCCTACTGTGCAACAGTTCAAGGGTACATGCAATGTCGTTGCACCGATGAGGTACAATCCTGGCTTGGGGTGAAACGGACTGCTCATCGGCGCTCCATCGGGATGCGGTAGCAAGTAATGATCTGCTGTCAGCGGATAGGGAGCTGGATGCGCGTAAGCTACATAGGTCTCATCGCTTCGGTGTTCCAACAGGTAGTCTTCCATCTGTCTCATCTGTTGTCCCCAGTCAAGGTTTGAGCTGATGAGGTACTTGTGTGCATTGCTTGGTGGTCCGATAAGCTCGTTGAAGAAGGCGATCTCGTTGGGTGTGATTCTCAGTGTCCCGGCCGCGTACCAGATGTAGAGGAGAACGGCAGCACAGCAGAGTAGTCGATGGACTTGTGAGGGCTTAGGTGTGGATAGAAAGCGTTCTAGCTTGTTGGCGCCTACCGTCGCAATCGCCAGATAGAGAGTTGGGTGAATGGGTAGCATGTGCCGATAGCCGATGTTGGGGCCCTTGGCCATGGCAAGCGCAGTGTACAGTCCGGCGAACATGAGAGGCAGGAGAAGTTTCCTGCGCAATGCTGCGCAACAGGCGATCCGCCCAAGGCAGGCTATGGCCGCCAGCAGAAACGGCAGTGGGTTCTTGAGAATGAAAGCCAGCGGGAAATACCACCACCATCCTCCCATTTTCAGTTGGCCCATAGCATAGGCCAACCGGTGTTCAGCTGAACTGGTCTGGAACAGGATCGCGTTCCAGTGATCGGCCGCCGGTATCGGTACCTGCAGGATGCCCGAGAGAGGACCTGTGGAGAAGCCGTAAAACGTCCAGATCGCAAGAAAGGCTGCTCCTGCCATGGCTGCAACATGGCCGAGATGACTGCAACGTGAGGTGTGGCAACGCTCGGCAGATAGCCACGTCGCCCAAGCAAGTGCCGTTGCGGTCCAGATGATGCCAGAAGCTTTGGCGAGACAGGTTAGGCCGAGTGCAATCCCGGCAAGCGATGCCAAGGGCCATGAGGGATGTCTGCCCCAGCGCCATGCCAGAAATAACCCAAGCGTCCCCAGCATTGTTACACCCGCATCATTTGTTGCTAGTCGTCCGTGTGCCAAGAGGTTTGGGTCGAACACCATAACCGCGGGGGCGATCAACAGACCGAGTGGATGGATGTCACTGGCCCAACGTGCCACGAGGGCAGCAAGCAGTAGAGTCAGCAAAACCGACGGGATCCGTCCTGCGAACTCGCTCATGGCCAGGGGCCCGATCGCATTGATGAAAGCGCTGGCAAAGCTATGCGAGTCCTTCGCCCACCCGGGCAGGTCTGTCACTTGGAGGTGAGGATTACCTACCAAAAGCGGCAAAGCTTCCCATGCATCCACCAACAGCGGATGACCGCGTTCGTCGATGGTCCAGAGACTCCGTTGACCTTGGGTCAGCCAAGCATAACCAGATGCTAGATGGGCGGGTTCATCGAAGGTCAAGGACAGGCGCCGTACACCACTGACGAGTAACCAGAACAGCAGGAGCAGAAACAAGATGAGTGCGGTCTGGCGCCTGATCATCTTATGCTCAGTTCCTTGAAGTTCACGAACACAGCATCACCTTCTGCGCCCACGATGGGCCACCGTTTCCCTGTGTCAAGCCAATAGGCCCCGGTGCGCAGCCAGAGGCCGTGGCTTTGAGCCGCATTTGGAAACACGTGCGATTGAACCAGCACGTCACCCTTCTGTAGCTCAGTTTGTGCTATGCCGAGGCCATCGGCGACATCAAGAACCTGCCCATTGGCGGTAAGCAGGTGCGCCATGATTGAGAAGGGGCGACCAACCGGGTCGCGCGTCACACGCCACCACGTCTCAATCTCGAAGGGTTCACCGCCAGCAGCGGTAACTGCACCCAGAAACTCCAGAGGCCCCTGCAGTGGGACTGGTGTGTTCACACCTGGGTCTGATTCCTGAGGAACCGTATCTGCTGGCGCCGGGATGACCACCTCTTCAGGAGGCAAGGGCAACTCCCGCAGTCCCAGATCCTCGTACAGCACAAAGGCTGGGAGGTCATGATATTCCCATTGGCGGTAGCCCACGGAGATGCCTTTCAAGTGGCGGGCGGTGATGGCAAAGGCAGGTTGAGGGAACCTAAGTAGCAGGCGCTGGGCGAGCCGGTGTGATGTGTCGAGCGCTTGTTCGTGCAGGGCATACCAACCTGGTTGTCTTCGGCCCCCCGGATAAATCCAGGTCTGACGACAGTCGAAGTTCACGATGCGGACCGGCGGACTGGCAAAACCTGAGGCAATAGCCTCCTCGGTGAGAGGCGGGGCTGGAATTGTGCATTGGGCTAGCCATGCCTGCCCCGTCACGGGAGGGACTGTATACACAAAGAGAGCGCCAGCAATGATGGCATCCGATGGATGATAGCGAAACCAAGCGTAGTTGTCGTGGTTGATACATCCGAGACCCGCCAGGCTGTTGGCGCCGATGACATAGGTGCCGGCAGGGGGATAGAAGGCTGGTTCGAACACTGGAGTGTTCGCCTGATGCATTGGCGGGAGCGGGATCATGTGAATGCCGTACGCCACTGGTCCTACATAGCCGGGGGTGACTGAGAAGCGAATGGCGGACGATTGCGTCGACTCGAATGACCTAAGCGCTTTGAATCCCTGTGCCCAGTCAGTGTTGGAATCTCCCAGGTAGCGCCAGCCTCCGCGCGGGCCACCGGTGATCTGGTTGAAGTACGCGATGTAGTTGGGTGCTGTCAGGGCCGAGTCAATGATTAACCATACTATGAGGGCCGCGCTTACTGCGCGGGCGGTGGCGCATCGCGTGGCAAGCGTTGCTATCAGCAGGTAGAGGAACGGGTGTACTGGGATCATGTGCCGATAGCCGATGTTTATCTTGCTGTAGACCGCGATCCCAGAGTATAGGAGAGGGAAGATCCACAGTAGTATGGCCGGGGAGCGGTATGCTTCCTTGCATAGCCTCCGGAGATCTGTCAGTAGAGCAAGGAAAATCAGCCCCAACATTGGCAACGGATTCTTGATGAGCGCGGCGATGGGGAAATAGCGCCAGTCCCCGCTTACGCGGAGTGTACCCAGGAAGTATGTGTCGCGGATATCGGCCCATTTGCTCTGTGTCAGTACGCTTGTCCAGTGGGTTGCTGCGGGCAAGGGGAACTGAACACCAAATGCCGGCAGGGTGCTCACCTCAAAACCGTAGAAGGCCCAGACGCACAGCAGGGCGACA
>CAYLRT010000194.1:0-3934 GCA_964385885.1 uncultured Anaerolineales bacterium
CCCGCTGGGCCATCGACGTGTACACCCAAGCCCCCAGCGCCGGGCAACTGGCCGAAATGGAGGACGTGCTCCAGCGTGCGTTGGCCTCCGTCGCGCTACAATGACGGCAATTGCGATGGTGGAGATCTCTTCCTATGGCCGAAGTGCCCACGGGGACGGGGCACACTCCGGCCATTTGGTTGGGCGATAGCCTGGGTTGGCTGGCGCTGGTGGGGATGTTTGCCTTTCTGGCGCTGGACCTGATCACGGCGCGGCGAGCGCGCCTGCATCATTCTATCACAAGACTAAGAAGGAGGAACAGATGGTGCTGAAATCGGCCCTCAAGGGCGCGGGCAAGGTCGTCGCCGGCGCGGTGGTCTACTTCGTCGGCTTCATGTTAGGCAGCATGGTTGCTGGTGTCATGGGAATGGAGGCTCCTCCCCTTCCCGCCGGAACCGATGCCCAGACGCTGGGCATGTATCAGTTGGTGGTCAGTCTGATATTTGCCCTCACCCTGGCGGTGCTCGCGCGCCGGCTGGCGGGAAGTTTTCTCACTCGCTGGCTGACGCTGGCGCTGTTCAGTTGGGTGGCTTACGGTCTCAACACGTACCTGGAGGCAGCCATCTTCACCGCTTATGGCGCGGCGTCGGCCTACACGCTGGTGATGCAGGCCTTTGCTGCGCTGTTGTGCGGCGCGGTCATCACCTGGGCTTTCCCACCGGCGGAAGGGGAGCGGTCAGCAACGGCTTTCATCCGCGCTTTCCTGCGCAGCTATTCAGCGGGACAATGGGTCTGGCGGCTCCTGGCTGCCTGGGTGGCCTTCCCGCTCATCTATCTGATCTTTGGCTGGCTGGTTCAGCCCTTTATCATCGAGTTCTACCGCCAGCAGGTGGCCGGACTGACCCTGCCGGGCTGGGGGCAGATCTTGCCCGCCCAGGCCTTGCGCAGTCTGCTGTTCCTGGCGACCTGCCTGCCAGTGATCGCCCTATGGCGCGGCTCTCGGCAACGGCTCTTCATCCTGCTCGGCGGCGCGCTGTTCATCTTCGTGGGTGGACTGTACATGCTGCAGGCTTACTGGTACCCGGCTACGATGCGCATCGCCCACAGCCTGGAGATTCTGGCCGATTCCTTCGTATACGCTGGCGTGCTCATCGCGCTCCTCACGACGGTGGAGAGTAATCACTAGCCGAGGGGATGCCCTTGCTATACGACCTCGACGCCCACGTAGCTGAGCTCTACGATCAGATCGTAACGGAGGCCGAAGATATCGTCCTGATTCAGCGGCTGATCGGCTCACGGAAGAGACTGCGTATCCTGGAGCCGTTCTGCGGCACAGGGCGGATGCTCATCCCCCTGGCGCTCGATGGGCATCACGTGGTGGGCCTGGATCGCGCCCAGGGCATGCTGGCTCGAGCGCAGACCAGGGCCCAGGCGCTTCCGGCGGAGGCGCAGGAGCGGGTCGCATTACTCCCGAGAGACGTCCTTCGAGGAGAGTGGCCCGCCGGCTTTGACCTGGTGATCCTGGGCAGCAACTGTCTCTACGAGCTGGCGACACCAGCGGAACAAGCACGGGTCATCGCTTCAGCGGCCAGCGCCCTGCGCCCCGGGGGACACCTGTTCGTGGATAACGATCACATGGAGGGAGAACTGGACCGCTCATGGTACGATCCACCAGTGCGTGAAGATGTCTTTCCCACCGGTGAATGCGCCGACGGCACACGCCTTGAAAGCCGATGGGAGGTCATCTGGTACGACGCGCCCCAGCGGCTGATCCGTTTTCTCCGCCAGACCCGGATCACCCTTCCCGATGGGGATGTTGTGGAAAGGGAGCTTGTCCAGCAGAAACACCCGGTGAGCGCCATGGAGGTGGCACAGTGGCTGGACGACCAGGGATTGAAGATCGAGTACATGCTGGGCGACTACGAAGGCCACCCTTGCACCGACTCCTCTCCCCGAGCCATCTTCTGGGCCAGGAAGACAGGATGAATCGCGGTTCTCGATTCCCCGCCGTTGGGAGCACTGAGTGGTGAGCACGGGCCTTTTTTAGGCTGGGCTCTGGCAGCGCTTCTTGGCGCAAGCACTGGCGTCTGACGTCCGAGGGGCCTGCTATAGTGAGGGGTCTGAAAAAACAGGGAGGGATGTGAGAAGTTTCTTGCTATGATGGGGGCAGGAATCGCGAGACACGTAGCACAGACGGCTAAATAGGAGGACGACAATGGACACTCAAGTTCTGGTGGCCTACGCCACCAAGTACGGCGCGACGGCAGAGATTGCCAAAGAGATCGGGCAAGTTCTTCGTCAAACAGGACTGCGTACCGAGGTGTTGCCGGTGAAGCGGGTCGGCGATCTGGCCCCCTACCAGGCAGTGGTGCTGGGCAGCGCGGTGTACGCCGGCCAATGGCGCAAGGAGGCCGCCGCGTTCCTGGAGGACACCGCGCAGGCACTGGCCGAGCGGCCGGTGTGGCTCTTCACCAGCGGCCCCACAGGCCAGGGAGATCCGACAGAGTTGATGAAGGGCTGGCGCTTCCCGGAAGGCCTGCAGCCCATCGCCGACCGCATCCGACCCCGCGACGTGGCGTTCTTTCACGGCGTCCTGGACTTGAAGAAGCTGAATCTGGCCGAAAAGCTGATCGTCAAGGCCCTCAAGGCGCCCGTCGGCGACTTTCGTGATTGGGAGACCATCACCTCCTGGGCCAGGCGCATCGCAGAAACGCTGAAGGCTGGAGTGCCGGACGATATTTGACGTTGGAAAACACCTGCGGTTTCTCATCCCTGCCCCGCTGACCTACCTGGCGCATCACACCCTCCCCGAGACGACGCACTACGCGGCAGGGCGGCCGCTGGGAGAGCCGGCGGCAGAGTTCCGCTTCCTGAGCAACGGCTGGCGCACGAATCACGTGATCTACGCCACGCCGATGAAGATAAGAGAGATGAACTCATGAAGACGAAGAGCGTTCAATGGGCTAATCCTAGTCCCTATCGGCGCTTTGTTAATAGCCTGCAGCAGCAATATCAAGATCGGTTGGCATGAGGCCAACAGTCTCGAACGAAAGCGCGCTCACTGCGCCACTTTGGGTGGGGAACTGTCGAAGCCGTTCGGCGCTGAGGCCGGGGAGGTCATCGAGCTGATGTGCGACGTCACCGTCGAGAAGGGGACCCTCAGCGTGCGACTCGTCGCCCCCGACGGCGAGCGCCTCTGGGAGGAGACCTTCGACCAGAGTGACGAGGTCTCCGTCACAGTGACAGCCCCGGACGACGGGCTCTACACTTTGCGGATTGCGGGCAACAGGACCGGCGGCGGCTTCGACATCGCGTGGAACGTGGGGGAGCAGTAAACAGGCACCCCCACCTTCTTTGCAGCGAAAAGAGAAGGAGAGACGGTGATGGGAAGAGATGAAACGAGAAGAATCGCACTGATCGCAGCGCCGTGGGCGTTGCTTTTGAGCACTTATGGGGTCTATCAAGGGGCCGTGTCTCTCTGGGGAGCCAGGCCAGGCTACCTGATCGGCTTTCTATTCTACTGGATCATCTGGTGTCTCGGGTTCCCGCTGTGGATTCTCGGCTCAAAAGGTATACTCGCACGCTTCCGGGAAGTGAAGTGCCGTTTTACCGACAGAAAGTGGCTAGGCTTGCTCTTGCTGGTGACCCCCCTGCTCCTGGCCTATGGCTACGAGTTCCCCCGCGCCGCGCCGCAGGCAACGCTCCCCATTGTTCTCGTCTCCATCGTGATCTCGGTGATGAACGGAACTGCAGAGGAGCTACTGTGGCGCGGCGCTTATCCTGCGGTCTTCCCGGACAGCAGTTGGTGGGGCTACCTCTATCCGACAGTGGGGTTCGCCGTCTGGCACTTCGCACCACAGTCAGTCTTTCCAAACCCCCGGCCCGGCGCGACGGTCTCGCTCGTCGTCGCCGCCGGGATCGTGGGCTTGATGTGGGGATGGGTCGCCCACAAGAC
>CAYLRT010000195.1:0-3910 GCA_964385885.1 uncultured Anaerolineales bacterium
CTGGCGAGAGCGTCCTGCGGCAGCCGCCGGCCGTGGATCCAGCCATCCCGCAGGCGTTCCTGCCAGCGACTATCACCGCCAATTGGGCTGCCCGCAATGCGGGTCTCTCGGCCACAGATGCGCAATCGGCCCGACTGCTCTATCGGCCGTATCTGCTTGGCGTTGGCGTCGCGCGGATCTATGATCAGAGGGCCGGTGTCTCGCTCACAGATGAGCAGGTGTGGCGTGTGCCCCCAAGCAGCGAGCGATGGGCGCTTCGCTGGGATCAGGGCGAGCAGGTCGATCTCTCCCCCAATGATCTCTTGCCGCGCCCACCAGCCGAGGCCGTCTACGAGCCGCTTCCCAGAGCGATGGCGCGTAAATCGGACTATCCAAAGTGGGAAAGCGCGCTCAAGACTCACATCTACCATCAGACACAGATCACCATTTGGGCTTCTCGCAAGCTCAAACTCTATAGTAAGCCCGATGAGTCCAAGCGGGCCTTCTTGGACCGTTGCGCTCGTGAGATCGAGCGGCGGAAGAAGGCGGACGTGGACAAGGCGCGCGCCAAGCTCGAGTCCCAGATCGAGCGCCTGGAGACCAAAATACGCAAGGAGGAGCTGGAGCTGGAGCGGGATGAGGATCGATTGCAGGCCCGGCGGCGGGAGGAGATTGTCAGCGGTGCGGAGTCTGTCCTTAGTATGTTGACTCGGCGGAGGCTGAGGTCACGAGCTCTCTCACAGACCACACGCCAGCGGCGCTACGTCAAGGACGCCAAGGCAGAGGTTGAGGAATCCATTGAGGCTATCAAGATGTATGAAGAGCAACTGGAGGAACTGCGCGCAAGCTGGGAGGGTATTGAGCAGCAGATCACCTCGGAATGGAACGCGGTGCTTGACGAGATCCGGGAGGTCATTATCAAGGCCAAGCGAACTGACATCGATGTCCGCTTTTGCGGCCTGGTCTGGTTCCCGTTCTGGGAGTTTACCACGGGCGATGGTGTTCGCCGGATAGCGGCGTATGTGCCTCAGTCGTAGCGCCCTTTGGGTACTACAGGGGCTCAAAGGGGGATCCTTTCATGGCAGTTTGACTTCACTGTCAGGGGGTAAGGAATGCCAACGATGTTGAAGCGTTTGGGAGCAGTCGTTCAACAGATCAGCTTGCCAGCCATGTCAGGGGCGCTTTTCTACCCGCTCCGCAAGGCGTGGACCGAGTCCAGGTGGACGTTGGATGGAGAGCGGCGTTCTGTGCCGGCTGCAGCATTGAGGTTTCTGGGAACTTCACGGCGTCAGGCGAGGGGCCGGCCTTCTTTCCCTCGGTGGCCGCGTGCCTGGTCATCCCCCGGCAAGGTGCGCTATGTGCGCCCCCATCCCAGAGGTGCAACACTGGTCACAGAGAACGCTACGCTGGAGATCGCTTTCCTGTCTCCTGAGATAGTTCAGGTGAGGTATCAGCCCACAGATTTACCATCAGCTCCCATGCCTTCATATGCTATCGCGAAGCCAGTGGATGCATGGCCTCTCCCCGAGCTTGTCAGGCATGAACTGGAGGACGCCCTGCTTATTCAAAGCCTGGCTCTGGTGGTGGGTGTGCGTTTCAATACAGCTCAGATCTTCTTCGCGACACCCAACGGCGAACTCCTGCGAACTGATGTCGCGGTTGGCTGGCATCGGGGCGGTGCACTGCGCCATCGGACAACCCTGGCGGATGATGAGCTTCTGCTGGGCCTGGGAGAGAGGACGACCCCGTGGAATCGCCGGGAACGCATACATGTTCTTTGGAACACGGACCCCGCTGGTTACACGCAGGGTGATGATCCTATCAATCTGAACATCCCCGTCTATATGAGTGTCCGTGGGTCCGATGACGAAGCGGACCGCACACATTGCTACCTGGTGTTCTACGAGAATCCAACCTACGCGGAATTCGACCTGGGGGCCTCCGTCGAGGACGTAGCAGAGCACCGCTTCGCCGGGGGGCAACTCAGCTATTACTTCATCGCGGGTTCCCCAGCCACATTGATGGAACGCTATACTGAACTCACCGGGCGGCATACGCTGCAACCCCTGTGGATGCTGGGATATCAACAGAGTCGTTGGTCGTATGGGTCAGAAGCCCGGGTCCGCCGCCTGGTCAGAGATTTCCATCGTTACAATGTGCCGTGTGATGTCATCCATTTGGATATCGACTACATGGATGGTTTCCGCTGCTTCACCTGGCATCCGCGTCGGTTCCGCCGCCCCGAACGGTTAGCCGCTGACCTGCGGGCTCAGGGATTCAAACTCATCACGATCATCGATCCTGGTATCAAGCGTGACCCGCGTTACACAGTTTACAAGGAGGGGGTCAACGCAGGCCATTTCTGCACGCGTCCTGACGGTCAAGTCTTCCATGCGCCAGTGTGGCCCGGCGCCAGCGCCTTCCCAGATTTCTCCGATCCGGCAACACGTGCCTGGTGGGGAGAACTCTATCGGCCACTGGTCGAAACGGGGATCGCCGGATTCTGGAACGACATGAACGAGCCGGCGGCCTTCGCCCAACGAGGTGATCCTACACTTCCCATGACACTGCGGCATCGTGTGGAAGGGCTGGATGCCAGCCATGCAGAGGTGCATAATCTCTATGGTCTGCTGATGGCACGCGCCACCCACGAGGGCCTCGCAGCGCTGCGCCCTGATGCTCGACCGGTGGTGATCACGCGCTCTGGGTGGGCTGGCGTGCAGCGCTATGCCACCTCGTGGACCGCTGATAACGAGAGCACCTGGGATGCCCTACGCCTTACGATCCCCATGATCCTGGGTTTGGGGCTCTCCGGCGTGGGGTTCACCGGTCCCGATGTAGGCGGTTTTATTGGGGCCCCCGACGGTGAGCTTTTCACGCGCTGGGTCCAGGCGGCCGCTTTCATGCCTTTCTTCCGCGCGCACACAGCTAAGGGGTTCCCAGACCAGGAGCCCTGGTCATACGGCGAGCCGTTCCTCAGCATCATCAGGCGTTTCATCGAGTTCCGGTACGAACTTCTGCCCTATCTCTACACCGCCATGTGGCAGATGAGTACGCGAGGATGGCCGATGGTTCGTCCCCTGGCCTGGTCATCCCCCCAAAAGATGGATCTCTGGCAGGTCGACGACGCCTTTATGTGTGGTGATCATCTGTTGGTGGCACCTATCCTTGAGCCTGGCATCACCGAACGCCAGGTCCGGCTTCCGCCGGGGAGCTGGTACGCGTTCTGGGATAACAAGCGTTACGCAGGCGATCAGCTCGTGTCAGCCTATGCAGCCCTCGAAACACTTCCCCTCTTTGTGCGGGAGGGGGCTGTGATCCCCCGTGGGGAGAGTGCTCTGCACGTCGAAGCGCGGCGGGAGCGCTTCTTGAGGTTGGACGTTTACGTCCCTCAACGGGCTGAAGTCACCACGAGCGAGTTGTATGAGGATGCAGGTGAAGGGCTCGCCTATCAGCATGGGGAGTTCCGACACAGCCGATTCGTCGTACGTCGGACACCGGACGGTTTCAGCATCAGTTGGACCCATGACGGGGCCTATGAGCCCCCCTATGAACATGTCGCGCTGACGCTGAACGGACTTCAAAGCGTGCCGCGTCAGATATTGGTGGATGGCGAAGCCTATCCGATCGTCCAGTCGGACCCTGTCCGTCACAGTGTGCTTCTGGGCATCCCTCCCTTCGAACGTGTTGACGTCATCACTCAAGCTAACCGGGGGAGAATCTAGCAGGAGGCTGCAATGGCCAAGAGGCTCTCAGTCCTGGACGTAGACCGCTGCGTGGGGTGTCAGATGTGTATGTTTGCATGCACCCGCCGCACGGGACAAGGTGGTCTGGACGCGTCATGCATCCACATCAGATCCGCGGGCGGCTTCCGGAAGGGATTTGTGGTCATTGTCTGTCGGGCCTGTTCAGATCCCCCCTGCGCCCGAGT
>CAYLRT010000196.1:0-3878 GCA_964385885.1 uncultured Anaerolineales bacterium
GTGACACGGTAGCTCCTCGTGTAACAGATTGTCCCGGACATCGGACGCTTGTTTGCCTGTTTGGCCATCACGCTGCGGGCGTCCCAGCCACGAATGTGTGTGAGATCCGCAGCGTCTCCATTACCTGCAGGGGAATGATTGATGAAGCTCCCGCTCAAGAGCTACTGGACGTTACTGCATACTTATCTGCGGCCGCAATGGCCTCGCATGGTGGTCCTGGCCACGCTGCTGGCGCTCAAGATTGCCCTCCAACTGGTGAACCCGCAGCTCATACGCACTTTCCTGGACCAGGCGCTGGGGGGTGCGCCCGTCGATGTGCTGCTGTGGCGGGGCGCCGCCTTCTTCCTCATCGCCGCCATCACCCAGGGGCTCACCGTAGCCAATCTCTACGTGAGCCAGAACGTGGCCTGGACGGCGACCAATGCCCTGCGTGTGGACCTGCTGCGGCACTGCCTGGGGCTGGATATGCACTTCCACAAGGCGCACACCCCCGCCGAACTCACCGAGCGCATCGACGGCGATGTGGATACGCTCTCCAATTTCTTCTCGCAGTTCGTGCTGCACGTGTTGGGCAACAGTGTCCTGGCGCTTGGCGTCCTGGTGATGCTGGCCCGCGAACAGTGGTCGCTCGGCGTGCTCTTCACCATCTTTGCTGGTGGTGGTCTGATCGTCCTGGTCCGCATGCGCAACTGGGTCATCCCCCACTGGAACCGGCTCCACGAGGAACGCGCCCGCTTTTATGGGTTCCTGGGCGAACACCTGACCGGCACCGAGGACATCCGCGCCAACGGTGCGGGGGATTACGTGCTGCACCGTTTCTACGCCGCGCTGCGCCACTGGCTGCCCATCCATCTCAACGCAGCCCTGGCCGCCCATTCAGGTTGGATGACCAATGCCGCCTTGGTCGCCGTGGGTGAATGCCTGGCCGTGGGGGCCGCCGGCTATCTCTTCTACCGTGGGTTGATCACGCTGGGCGTCGCCTACCTGGTGGACCGCTACATGGGGCTGCTCTTCGGCCAGATCGCCGAGCTGCGCTGGCAGATCTCTGACCTGCAGCACGCGGACGCCGCTATCGCGCGTGTGAACGCCCTGCTCGCGCTGCGCTCCAGCCTCACCGAGGGCGACGCCGGCCCCCTGCCGCCCGGTCCGCTCGCCGTCACCTTTGACCACGTCTCGTTCGCCTATGAGCACGGGTCGGGGGGCAATGGTGCGGGCAACGACGCGCCCCTCGTGCTGCACCAGCTCAACTTCACCCTGGCAGCGGGGCAGGTGTTGGGCCTGCTGGGGCGGACCGGCAGCGGCAAGACCACGGTGGCACGCCTCCTCCTGCGGCTCTACGATCCCACAGCCGGGCAGGTGTGTCTGGGTGGCACACCCCTCACCGCCACCACGCTCTCCGAGATACGCCGCCGCGTGGCGCTGGTGACGCAGGAGGTGCATCTCTTCCATGCCACCGTGCGCGACAACCTCACCCTGTTCAACCCCCACATCGACGACGCAGAGATCCACCGGGTGCTGCACACCCTGGGGCTGGGCCCCTGGCTGGGTGCCCTTCCCGATGGGCTGGACACCGAACTCAACGCCGAGGGCGGGGGGCTCTCCGCTGGAGAGGCCCAGTTGCTGGCCTTTGCCAGGGTCTTCCTCCGCGACCCGGACGTGGTCATCCTGGACGAGGCATCCTCACGGCTCGATCCGGCCACGGAGCAGCGGCTCGAACGGGCTGTGGATCTGCTGCTGGCCAACCGCACCGCCATCCTCATCGCCCATCGGCTCAACACGGTCCAGCGCGCCGACCAGATTGTGATCCTGGAGGAGGGACGCATCCGCGAGATGGGTCCCCGTGTTGCCCTGGCACACGACCCCAACACCTACTTTCACCACCTCCTCCAGACCGGTATGGAAGAGGTGCTGGCCTGAAGGGGCCGGCGCATGGGTACTGACGGAGGCAAAGCCATGTCTGCGACCACACAGAGAGAACCCTGGGGCCTCACCCGGCTGATCGTCCGCCTCGTAGCCTACGAACCTGGCTACTCGCTGGCCTATCTTGGCGTCTGGCTGATCGTCTATCTCATGGAACTGGCCCCGCGGCTGATCACCAAGCTCTTCTTCGACATCCTCACCGGCGCACGGCCATTGCGCTTCGGCGTGCCGGGTGTCATCGTCCTGATCCTGCTGACCAGGGGATTTCACATCCTCACCATCGGCAGCGGCGCCGTGATTGGCGCGCGCCAGCGTTTCGGCGTTGGCGCACTGTTGCGGCGCAACCTCCTGGCGCACATCCTGCAACGTCCCGGCGCGCGGCCCCTACCGGGTTCAGCGGGCGAGGCGGTCAACACCTTCCGCGACGACGTGGCGGAGATCGAGCAGGCCATGGCCTGGCTGGTCGACCAGGCTGCCATCCTCACCTACACCGCCATCGCCTTGGGCCTGATGGTACGGATTGACGCGGCGATCACGCTGCTGGCACTGCTACCGCTCATCGGTGTGATCCTCATCTCGCGCCGCGTCAGCAGCCATGCAGAACGATACCGTAAGGCAAGCCGCGCGGCCACTGCCCGCATGACAGGGACGCTCAACGAGGTCCTGAGCGCGGTCCAGGCCATCAAGGTCGCCAACGCCGAAGTGCACGTCACCCGGCACGTGACCCGACTGGGCGAACGACGTCGGCAGGCGATGGTGCGCGACCGCGCCCTCAGCCAGCTCATCATCGCGCTGTGCGAGGAGGCCGGCGCCCTGACCACCGGCATGATCCTGCTCCTGGTGGCCGACAGAATGCGCACCGGCACCTTCACCCTGGGCGACTTCGCCTTCTTCGTCACCAGCATGGATAGCATCACCATGTTCATCGTCGAGTCGGGCGGCTTCACCGCCTACTACCGGCAGGTCGGGGTGGCCTTTCAGCGCCTCCTGGCGCTGCTCCGCCACGATCCACCGGAGCTTTCGCAGGCAGAGGCGAGCGAGCGCCTGGTGGCCCACAACCCCACCTACCTGCGCGGCGCACCGCCAGTGCTGGTGCCCCCCGTGAGGCGCCAGGCCGACCGGTTGCAGACCCTGACGGTGGAGGGCCTGACCTACCACTATCCCGCATCAGACCACGGGATCGAGGCGGTGAGCTTCTCCCTGCGTCGGGGTGACTTCGTGGTCATCACGGGGCGGATAGGCTCTGGCAAGACAACGCTGCTGCGGGTGCTACTGGGGTTGCTGCCGGCCGATGCCGGGACCATCTGGTGGAACGGCCAGCCGGTGACAGCACCGGCCAGCTTCTTTGTGCCGCCGCGCAGCGCCTATACCGCGCAGATCCCCCACCTGTTCAGCGCCTCCCTGCGCGACAACATCTTGATGGGCTATCCGGCCACGCCTGCCGACCTGCAACGTGCCCTCCGCATGGCGGCGCTGGAGCCCGACCTGGCGCGGATGCCGGAAGGCCTGGATACGGTGATCGGGCCACGCGGCGTCAGGCTGTCCGGCGGACAGCGGCTGCGCACCGCCGCCGCCCGCATGTTCGTGCGCCAGCCAGAGCTGCTGGTCATCGACGATCTCTCCAGCGCGCTGGATGTGGAGACCGAGCGGATGCTTTGGGACAACATCCTGGCGCGCACCAGGGTCGACGACGGCACCACCGTCCTGGCAGTCTCGCACCGCCGACCCGCCCTGCAGCGGGCCGACACCATCCTTCTGCTCCAGGAGGGGCACCTGGCCGCGTCGGGACCCCTCGAGGCACTCCTGGAGAGCAACGAGGAGATGCGACAGATCTGGGGGGACACGTAGAGGCGACCGGCCGTGTCGCCGCACCGTGGCATGCGGGCATACTCGATGTAGGGCGAAATTTATTTCGCCGTACCTGGATGCAGGTCATGTCTGGGGCAAAAGGGACGTGG
>CAYLRT010000197.1:0-3873 GCA_964385885.1 uncultured Anaerolineales bacterium
CCGCCGTGGTCGATCGCGAAATCGATGATGACGCTACCCTTGCGCATCATACGTAGCATCTCGCGCGTGATAACCACGGGGGCTCGCTTTCCTGGATTGCGCACGGCGCCAATCACCACGTCGGCGAACCGCAGCAGATTCGCGACGTTGAAATCATGGTCGATCATCGTGGTGATGCGCCCCTGGAACTGCATGTCAATCTCGCGGAGGCGCTCGAGCGAGCGGCTGAGCAGGAACACGCGGGCACCGAGGCCCAGGAATGCGCGGGCAGCGTTCTGTCCCAGGGTCCCTGAACCCAGGATGACGACTTCGCCAGCGGAAACGCCGGGGACCCCACTAAGGAGGATTCCACGTCCGCCATTGTGCCGCATGAGTAGATTGCCGGCGATGAATGGCGCCATGCGCCCTGCGACCTCACTCACCGACTTGAGGATTGGATAATCGTGTTTCCCTTTGGTGATCATCTCATAGGCGATGGCAGTGATTCGCCGGGTCTGCATCTCATGGATCTCCTCCTCGGGGATCTGCGGCAGCCCCAGGAAACACATCAGAGTCTGCCCGGTGGTCATCCAGGAGATCTCTTCCCCCGTCGGGCGCAGCGCTTTGATGATCAGTGAGGCACGTGCATAGAGTTCCTCACCATCATCGAGCAGGGTAGCTCCCATCTGCTCATAGTCATAGTCGCTATAGCCCGCACCCATCCCTGCTCCGCTCTCCACAAAACACTTGTGGCCATCCTTCGTCAGTAGCCCGACGCCTGCGGGGGTCAGGCCGACGCGCTCCTCACCGGGAAGCCTTTCCTTAGGAATTCCGATGTTCATAGATGGGCTCCTTTTCTGTGTTCTGATGAGCAATGACAGGGCGATGCTTGAGTGTCCCTGTGAGGGATCAAGGCACTCTTGCTACACCATCGGCTGCATGAGTGACGTAGACCGCGGGCTGCCTGCCGTGTCGTGTGTGGTAGACCTCGTTGAGGTGGGCCTGGACCTCTGGCACAGCATCCTCCTCAGCCAGGGCAATGATACATCCGCCGAAGCCGGCACCGGTCAACCGTGCTCCATAGCAGCCTTCTACCTCTGTTGCAGCTTCCACCAACGTGTCCAACTCTGGGATACTTACCTCGTAGTCGTCGCGGAGGCTGCGGTGTCCCTCCACCAACAGATGCCCCACTTCCTCGAGCTTGCCCTGCTGAAGCGCGCGCGCCAACATTAGCACACGGGCGTTTTCAGTCACGACATGGCGGGCACGGCGATACACGGTCTCTGGCAATTCGTGGCGGTGTTGTTCCAACTGCTCTAACGTGACATCCCGCAGGGCCTTCACCTCTGGGTAATGCTGTTGCAGGATGCTCACAGCCTCCTCGCATTGAGCGCGACGCACGTTATACTCAGAGCCGGAGAGGGAGCGGCGCACGAGGCTGTCGGCCACGATGATGGCGATTCCCTCGGGTAGAGGGAAGTAGGAGCGCTCCAGGCTACGGGTGTCGAGCATCATGGCATGACCAGCCTTGCCACAGGCGCTGATCATCTGATCCATGATGCCGCAGTTAACACCGACATACTCGTTTTCAGCCCGCTGGCACAGCAGTGCCAACTGTGGAAGCGCAAGGGAAAAATCGCTGAGCTGTTGCCAGGCATACCCGAAGGCGACCTCGACCGCGGCCGACGATGACATTCCGGCGCCTACAGGGACGTCTGAGCTCAACACCGCGTACATCCCTGAGGGCTTCAAGCCACGCTCCAGCATAGCCCATACCACCCCCTTGGGGTAGTCGGCCCAGCTTCCGGAGGACGATGGCGTGTGATCCACCGGGAAGCTCTCCTCGTCGTTGCGCATGTCGAGAGCTCGTACCGTGGCCCAGGGCTCGTCGCGCGATGCGACCGCCAACCAGGCTGCACGATCCACGGCAACAGGCAACACAAAGCCGTCGTTGTAATCGGTGTGCTCGCCGATCAGGTTGACTCTGCCGGGGGCCCGGACGACGAAATCGGGCGGATGATGAAAGCGGGCTGTGAACGCACGAACGACCTTGTCATGTAGGGTGTGTTTGGTGGCCATAGTACCTCCTGGTTCGACTCAGATTATAGCCCTATCCCTATAGATCTACCAGGTCTGGCTCCTCCATTCCTGTCAGGAAACCGTGCTTGGCCAACAGGTAGAGCAGGCGCGCCCTGTGTTCAATCGGGACGATGGCTACTGTGGGGGCCAGACGTTCCCCGAGGAGCGCCGCGATCTCGGGCTCATCCAGAATGGCCGGGTCGGGTACGCGGAGGACCCAGGCGAGTGTCAGGGCCGGTGATGGCTGCCCCGCGTAAGCCCGTTGGATCGCAGCGCTTAGCCAGCGCGGGAGGTCACCATCATGTTCCAGGTTTTCCTTCAAAAAGGTCAAGATACGGGACAGCGGGATGCGTTGTCGGCGGGCTCTTTGCAATGAGGCCGGTGTGAAGCGAAAGCGATAGCCCCCGTCAGCGGAGATAGGGTCGGCAATGCGGCTGACCTGGAATCGTACATAGCGATGACGGCGGGGTACCACAACTTCGGTCCCGTGCTCGAACTGTAGTTTCTTGGGGGCGGCACAGGGCGGGGGTGGCGCACCATGGATCCAGGCCGCCCCTGCCTTGGTGATCTGGAAGGCTATGGCAGGGCCTGACTCACTGTCGTGTCCCAGGTTGAGGCAACCAACCCAAAAGAGGGGACCCGTGACCAGGTAATCGAGCAAGGCTCCCTCCACCGCATCCCAGTTCTCGAATCCTCGGAGCGGAACCCCGCTGTGGGCATCGCGAGGCGCCCAGCTTTCATAGTCGCCATCGGTGCGCAGGAAGTCCGGGTTGGCCCTTCTGATGTGGTCCACGAGGGTCGACAGGGCATACCATTTGCCGGGTTGGAACCGTTTGAGTTCGTCCACCACGAATTGGCGGGCCCTCAGGTGCAGGTCATCGGGCCATCCGTGGACGGGATCCGGTTTGAGTGAGGGGATGTGGACCAGTTCGTTCCATCGTTGGCTCTCTAACCAGGCGCGGAAGAGACTGGACCATTGGGCCCAGGGGTCCATGCGTAACCAGGCCATGACAGCCTCGGGGATCAGACGGATGGACTTCGCCGGACCCTGTTCCAGCCAGCCCTGCTCGAGTCCGATGGTGGTCAGGAGCTCGCGTTGGTCTGGGGCGCTGGGCTGCCAGAGGGAATGAAGGAGGTCAGTGGGTCCGGTTCGCTGTAACAGGATCCCGATCCAGAGCGTTACCATATCCTCCGCCAGGGAATCTCCTGCTTGTGTGACATGCTGAGGGGGGGTAAGGGGCTCTGGATCTGGCAGGACGATCGGCTGTGGCAGAGGCATGTAAAGGGCTAACTCCTCTGGGACGAAGGCCATCTCTATTGTGCGTGTCTCGGTGGTATGGAAAGCCCGGTGGACGAGGCCGTGGAACCAGAGGGCCTCTGTCACAGAGACAGGATCGCGCCACAGTTCCTCTCGCTCGACTTTGCCTGCCCCCAAGGTTCGGACATCGCCCCAACGCCGGGTGAAGATCTTCCACGGCTGCATGCCGCCGGTGCGGAGCAGGTCTTCTATGGCAGCCCGTTGCTCTTCGGGAAGGGCATCCCAGATTCGGGCTACGGCCTCCGCGCTAGCCATGGCATCCACCAGCTCCGCGGCCATGTCGGCCTTACGGGTCCCTTTGAGCGTTATCTGCCATAGCATGGCGATGATCCTCAACCGTGCGGGGTCGCTGTCTAAAAGGGCTTGATAGAGCGTTCTGAGTGCCATATTGAATCCTGGATGTGGGCTTTGAGCGGACCTGTGTCCGCTGTCGTGGTCATCGTAGCTCTGACATTATAGCTGGAGGCTGAAGAGTCACAACGTGCTGGATATTCGAG
>CAYLRT010000198.1:0-3862 GCA_964385885.1 uncultured Anaerolineales bacterium
GGCAATGCCCACATCGACCCGGTGTGGCTGTGGCGCATGCGCGAGGGACGCGCGGAGGTGCTCGCCACCTACCGCTCCGCCCTGGAACGCATGGAGGAGACCCCCGACTTCGTCTTCACCAGCGGGGGCACGGTCACCTATCGCTGGGTACAGGAGGATGACCCGGCCATGTTCGCCGCCATCCAGGCGCGGGTGGCCGAGGGCCGCTGGGCCCTGGTCAACGGATGGTGGGTGCAGCCCGACTGCAACATCCCCAGCGGCGAGTCCTTCGTCCGTCACGGTCTGTACGGCCAGCGCGGCCTGCAGGCCATGTTCGGCCGCCGGGCGGTAACCGGCTATAACGTCGACTCCTTCGGCCATGCGGGGAGCCTGCCCAAGATCCTGCGCCACTGCGGGCTGCGCTATTACGTCTTCTTCCGCCCCGCCCCTGGCGTCGAGAAGGACCTGCCGGGCAACCTCTTCTGGTGGGAGGGCGACGACGGCACACGGGTGCTCACCAGCCGCCCCCCGCTGCACTACCCCAGCCATGGGGGCGACATCCTGCCGCGCATCGACGAGGCCGCCGACCAGGCGCACCCCGAGGTGGGCCATGTGATGTGCTTCTACGGCGTGGGCAACCACGGCGGCGGGCCCACCCGCGCCAACCTGGCCTCCATCCTGCAGGCCCAGGCGCGCCCCGACGGCCCCGAGGTGCGCTTCAGCGACCCCGATACCTTCTTCGCGGCGGCGAGCGAGCACGCCGCCGGCCTGCCGGTGCTGCATGACGAGCTACAGCACCACGCCCGCGGCTGCTACACCGCCGTCTCGCGCATCAAATGGTACAACCGCCACTGCGAGCACGCCCTGCTGGTGGCCGAGCGCTTCGCGGCGCTGGCCTGGCACCTCTGCGGCCTCCCCTACCCTGGCGAGGCGCTGGCCCAGGCCTGGGAGGCCGTGCTCTTCAACCAGTTCCACGACATCCTGGCGGGCACCAGCATCAAGGCGGCCTGCCAGGATACCTATCGGGCCTATGAGCAGGTGCTGGCGACGGCGGAGGAGATCCAGGAGCGGACGCTGGACGCGCTGGCAGCCCAGGTCGACACCTCAGGCGACGCGCGCACGTTGCTGCTCTTCAACCCACTGCCCTGGCCCCAGCGGGCCCCCGTTGAGGTGGACCTGCCCGTCACCCGGGAGCGCGGTGAGGACCGCCACGGCGCCTTCCGCCCCGGCGAGGTGCGGATCGCCGACGAGTCAGGACGGCCGATGTTGGCCCAAATCGGCCAGATACGCCACGAAGGTGCGTTCAACTACGCCCGCACCACTTTTATGGCCGAGCTGCCACCGCTGGGCTACCGCCGTTACACCTTCGATTTCCCCAGACAAGGGCTGGCATGGTCCATCCCCCAGCCCCGGCCCGCCACGGTGCTGGAGAACGAGTATCTCCGCCTGACCTTCGACCCGCAGACGGGCTGGCTCACCAGCCTCCTCTACAAGCCCCAAGGGATCGAGCTGTTACGCGGACCGGCGGGGGTCCCCCTGGCCATCGACGACCCCAGCGATACCTGGAGCCACGATGTGGCCGCGTTCGACGACGTCATCGGCCGCTTCGAGGCCCAGGGCGATGTGGCCTTGATCGCCGATGGGCCGGTGTACCAGGCGCTGCGCGTCACCACGCGCTGGCGCAACTCCACGGTGACGCTGGTCTACCGCCTCACCAAGGGGTGGGATCAGGTGACGCTGGACGTCACCATCGACTGGCACGAGCAGCTCACCATGCTCAAACTGGCCTTCCCGCTGAATCTGGAGGCACCGCAGAGCACCGCCTCCATCCCCTACGGCGTGATCCAACGGCAGGACGACGGCGGCGAGGAACCCTGCCAGAGCTGGGTCGATATGAGCGGGCGGGCCGGGGAGACCATGGCGGGGCTCACGATACTGAACGACAGCAAGTACGGCTACAGCGCCCAGGACGGCGAGCTGCGGCTGAGCCTGCTGCGCAGCCCGGTCTACGCCTACCACCAGCCGCGGGAGCTCTTCCCCGATATCGTCTACGAGTACACCGACCAGGGCACCCAGGAGGTGCGGCTGGCCCTGGTGCCCCACATCGGTGACTGGCGCCAGGCCGACCCGGTGCGGCGCGCCCTGGCGCTCAACGAGCCTGTCGTGGCCCGCCTGGAGCCCAACCACGCCGGCCCCTGGCCCGCCGCCTCTGCCTTCGTCACCTGTGAGCCCGCCAACGTGGTGCTCACCGTCGTCAAGCGGGCGGAGGATGGGGATGACCTGATCCTGCGCGGCTACGAGACCGCCGGCCAGGCCGTGACCGCCGAGATCGGCCTGCACGGCACCGGCACGGTGCCCTGTGCCGAGACTCGCCAACGGGTGCCGTGGCGGCCCTACGAGCTGAAGACCCTGCGCTGGAACCCCAACACCGGCCAGCTCCGGGAGGTCAACGGTCTGGAGGAGGCGGGGGGCACCGACGGCCCCTGAACCCTACCGTGGACGGCCAATGACCGCGGACCGCAGACAGCGGTCCGCGGTCCGCCATCTGCGGTCCTCTCGTCCTCCTGCCCCGAACCTCCACAGACCTTTCACCGGTCGTTCATACTTCCTTCATATTCGCCCACTATACTAACAGTCGTAACTAAGATCCACATACTGTTAGGAGGTTGGAGATGTTGAAGAAAGTGTTACCGGTGCTGTTCGTGTTGGGAATTCTCGCCCTGGCGTTGCCACTGGGTGTGGCGGCCTACAGCGGCTATGGCCCGGAGGACGGGGAGAGGCTGGCGATGGGCGCGGGCCTGGGTGGCCCCGGCGGATGGCGAGGCGGCGGCGTGTCGTTGGTCGATGCCACCGCGCAGGCCACGGGCCTCAGCGAGGACGCGGTGATCGCCGCGCTGGAAAGCGGTGAGACCTTCGCCGCCATCGCGGAGGATGCCGGTGTGAGCCCGCAGGAGATCGTGGACGTCGTCATCGCCGCCCGCAGCGCGGGGATCCAGGCCGCCGTGGACGATGGCCGCATCACCCAGGAGCAGGCGGATGAGATGCTGAGCGAGATGGCCGACCATCTGCTCGATCAGCTCCAGCAGCCGTGGACCCCCAATGAGGGCCATGGTGCCGGGCGTGGGTTCGGCCGCGGCATGGGCGATGGGAGTGGTGCCCCCGCAGGCCGGGGACAGGGTCGAGGCCGCGCGATGGGCGCAGGCCGTGGGTTCGACGGGAACTGCCCGCTGGACGAGTCGTAGGCGCAGTACCTGACCGAGCCAGAGTATCAAAGGGGCGCCTGGTGCAGACCAGGCGCCTCTTTGTGTTGTTCCACCACCAACACGAGCTGGATCCGAGTCCAGCTTTGACAAGTTGCATTCTTTCCCCATACTCCCTACTAAGCATTGAGCCGGGCATGCGGGGCATTCTGCGAAAGGGTCCAACAGCAGACACCCGCGCGGCTGAAGTCAGACGTTGTCTCCCACCCGGGATAGGTTCCTGATAGTGGAGAGAATTCTGAAGGGCACCAGCGTATGAAATACAACCCCGACGTCCACCACCGCCGTTCCATCCGCCTGAAAGGGTACGATTATTCCCGGCCGGGCGCGTATTTTGTGACCATTTGCACACAGGGCCGTTTGTGCCTATTCGGCGATGTGGTGGATGGAAATGTTGTATTGAATGAATCGGGACGGATGGTGCAAACGGTATGGAATGAAATACCCCACCATTACCCGTATGTTGACGTCGACGCATTTGTCATCATGCCCAACCACATCCACGGCATCGTCGTCATCGTAGGGGCAGGCCCCTGTGCCTGCCCTGGCCCCCGTGCCTGCCCTGATACGGGGCAACCACAGGGGGTCCCTGGTACAGGGCAACCACAGGGGGTCCCTGGTAC
>CAYLRT010000199.1:0-3744 GCA_964385885.1 uncultured Anaerolineales bacterium
GGACGCTGGCGTCCGCTCAGCCGCCTCCGGCAAGCTTGAATTGGTGGACAATGCCGCCTGGTGCATTGGGTAATTGTTAGGCTATCGTCTCGACTGTAAGGTCATGGAGGGAAGATGCGAGAACACGCGCGCTTCGAGGAACGGACAGCTTTTCAAGAATCAGCACCCTACACGCCACAAACGGATAGCCGTGCCGACGTTGCGATTGTCTATGGCCTGGACCCGACCTTTGAGACGCGGGTCGACCAATGGCGTCAGGCCGGTTACAGAATCCATGTGATGACCGGTGTGGCCTGGGGTAGCTATCAAGACTATGTGCGAGGTGAATGGGACGGACAGAAGCACTATGATGATGCCCAGACGGCTGAGGGCGATTTCAGGCTAGAGCATGGGATCTCTCAGGGCCACGACTGTTTCTACATGATGCCCAGTGAGACCTTTATCCAGTACCTGGGCGAGAAACTCCATCGGGTGGTTGATGCAGGCGCGCTGGCGATCCATCTTGAGGAACCGGAGTTCTGGGTTCGTGGCGGATATGGGGAGGGCTTCAAGCGTGAGTGGCTGGCGTTCTACGGTGAACCATGGCAGGATCCCTCCTTCTCCCCCGATGCGCGATATCGGGCGGCGAGACTGAAGCAGTATCTGTACACCCGAGCTCTGGCAGAGATCTTCCGTCGGCTCAAGACATACGCACGGGATCAGGGAAACGCGGACTTCAAGTGCTATGTGCCAACACACAGCCTCATTAACTACGCGCACTGGCGAATCGTGAGCCCGGAAAGCCGGCTGCTGACTATCCCCGAGTTTGATGGATTGATTGCTCAGGTATGGACGGGGACCTCGCGCACCCCCACCGTGTATCAGGGGGTGCGGCTGCAGCGCACATTAGAGGCTGGATACTGTGAGTACGCGGCCTGTGCAGCATTGGTCCGCGGGACAGAGAAGCGCCTCTGGATGCTAGCTGACCCCATTGAGGACAACCCCAGCTACTGTTGGGAAGACTATCGGGAGAACTGGGAATGCACGGTGACAGCTTCACTGTTGATCCCAGAAAGCGAGCGTTTCGAGATCATGCCGTGGCCCCGTCGGATCTTCATGCGGGCATATCCGACCCACAACCTGATGTCTGACCCGCTGCTACCGATGATGCAGGCCTACCTGGCAAGGTTGCGCCAGGCTGGGCAGGTAGAGCTTCATGATGTCTCGGAACGGGCTTTTAGGATCTTCCTCGATTTCTTCAGTGAGCGAGGGAGCGTCAGTCGCGGGGAGACCCTTGGATTCGCGGACCTGGCCTCGGACTCCGAGGAACTACGGTTCGGAGACATGTTCGCCACGGTGACCGGCCTTTATCGTGAGCTTGCCCAGTGGGAGGATCAGGATGAAGCGCAGCGCATCCGCGATGCTCTGGCGCGCTTCTTGCATGAGCCTACGGATGCCCGAGCTACGATCCCTCAGTCATACAGCACGGAGCTTCAGGTCGTGTTCAATGCGCTGCGTGACATGGCATGGCCTGAGGAGACCTTCTACGAACGAGGCCTCACGGGCATTGGGTTGGGGATCTCGGATACGCTGATGTATCAGCGGGGGGCGCCACAGCCGAGTGACCCTCACATGAGTTCGTTCTATGGCTTGGCTATGCCCCTTGTGAAGAACGGTGTTGCCCTGTCGCTGGTGCAGCTTGAGCGTGTACCTGAGCCGGGGTACCTGGAGGGCATCAAGGTACTCCTGTTAACCTATGAGGGGCAGAAACCGCCCTCTGTCGAGATCCACAATGCTCTTGCATCCTGGGTGCGCGCTGGGGGAAGGCTATTGCTTTTTGGCAATGGGGATGCCTACAATGGAGTACGTGAATGGTGGAACACTGAGGGCCTGGACTACGCACGTCCGCAGGACCACCTGACGGCGTTGCTGGAGGTCGGTCGCAACCCGAGTCCCGGCAGATACAGCTGCGGGGAGGGGGTTCTCTATGTAGTGCCGGACTCCCCGGCTGCGCTTGCTTACGATCCTGAGGGCGCTCGATGTGTGGTGGAAAAGGTCCAGGCAGCCTGTCGTGACACAGGCACAGCATGGGAGCTGACCAACCATCTGGTGCTTAGGAGAGGGCCCTATGTGGTTGCTGCGGGCATGACGGAATCAATGGGAGAGGAGGCCTATGTGCTCCAGGGGCTCTACAGTGACCTCTTCGATCCTGAGCTCACACTGCTTGCTGACCCCACGATTACGCCAGGTTCTCGTTGGCTGCTTTATGATCTTGGCCGCTGTCCGGACGGGCCCTGGGTTATCGCGGCGGCAGGCCGGGTGTGCGATGAGAGGGCGACGGCCGAGAGCCTCTCTTTTGTGGTGGAGGGAATGGCCGACACAGTGGGGGTCGCGCGGATTCAAGTACCCTGTGCCCCGCATACTGTAACCGCCGACGGTAAGGCCGTGCCAGTCCGATGGGATGAGGCGTCGCACACGGCTCTTATCAGCTTTGCCAATAGACCGCAAGGAGTGCATATCGTGGTCTCATGGGGTGAATGAAGAGAGGTAAACGGGTGCCGATTGTTCACAGGGTGGTAAGAGGGCTACTGCTCCTGCTCGTCGTTTCGTCAATGGGGTGCCGTGTTGCACTGCCGGAGGCCACATCGGGAGAGAGTGTGATGCCCTCGCCCACGGCCAGTGCCACGCCAGCGGAGGCCGGGTTAGAGGGTCAGCCCATCGTGTTAGGTTCGGGATGGGCTGGCGCACATGTCTCGGATGCTCCACCGGGTACCACCTACGCCTATGTTCACTATCCCCAAGGTGCGATTCAGTATGATGAGGTAGTCGTAGACGATCTGCTGGTGGATGTCCAATATGTGTGTTATGACAGGGTGCGGCCTCTGTTCTCGTGGTTCGAACCCGTTGAGGATGGCATGTCCGTAGAAAAACGCTACACCAGCTCGCCCTTGCAGTTTGTTCAGCAGGGGTGTCAGGTTGTCTTCACGGTTGACAATGCGGTTGGAGATACCATCGGTATACGCTTCAAGGCACACTGCCCGCAATGTATTCACTGATGGCGCTCGAGACCGAAGCCTGTAGACAGGAGAGGTGTACGAGGTCGACGGATATCGCTCTGGAAGATAAGTGTGAAAGGAGAACGTTATGACAAGGGAGGATCCAACCGCAAGAGGTCAGTGGGAACAGGCGTGGATGCAACTGGCTCCCCCCTGGGCGACGCTCAATCTGGAACGCGCGTACGTGGTGGGCCCTTTTGAGAATCTGGAGTTCCAGGGGCTATGGGTGCACTACGCGCCGGAGGAGCGCGTCGATCTGCAGGGACACTACGAGGGCAAAGGTGGTCGGCCCTTACGATGGCAGCGCATAGAAGCCTCACAGCTTTCAAAGGATGCGTCAGTCGATCTCGGGCAATGGATCCCCGCTGAGCCCTGGAGCGTAGTCTATCTGTATGGTGAGGTGGTGGTATCGCAACGAGAGATCATCCGACTGGCCGTGGAGTCATCCGGCATCGTGTATGGCTGGTTGAATGGGACCCCTGTGCTTGCCCCCACTATCCCGGAACCGGCGGCGCTTGGGAGAGATCAGGCCTGGGGAGTGCTGGAACCGGGGACAAATCGCCTGCTGTTGAAACTGGTGTTCTTCGACGGAACGTGGGGTGTGAGATGCAGCATTCAGTCGTATGGGAGCCCCAGCGGGGTGATGGAAGCAATGGCGAGGCTAACAGCATCGGCCTCGACACCCACGATCCGACTTGTGACGCGCTAT
>CAYLRT010000200.1:0-3703 GCA_964385885.1 uncultured Anaerolineales bacterium
GACATCTCAGATCCGATAGGTTGCCCCGGCCTCAAGCACCACGGTCTCGGCATTGAGTTCCCTTACCATACGATCGAGCGCATAGTCGCAGGTGTCATGCCCAGAAAGATAGACGCGCTGCGGCCCAGCCCTATTGATGGCGGCAATGGCACGACTCAGATCCTCGTCAGTGATCCGCTGCCAGGGTGGTTTACCCGTGCCCACCAGCGTCTGAAACTGGATGCCGGCACGGTTGCCCCGTCCACCGGTCACGGGGAAGTGCAACCCGCCGCCAAGGGCATAGAGCGGCTCATCGGACAGACGTGCCACCATCCCCAGGATGACCTCGATCGTGGGATGGCCGCAGCCGGTGAAGACCGCCAACCCTTTACCCTTGATGCGGGCCAGCAGTGCCTGTTCCTCCGTCAGGCCAAACATGAACAGACTCCGCGCCAGCGGGCCGGTAGAGGCGATCCCAGCGCCCAGCACCCTGGGATGCGTGACCAATTCGGCCCGAAAGCCCGGAGCCGCCGCCCTATCGGGCAGGAAACAGGGCTTGGGCTCTGACGGCATCAGCTCGGTGGGTACCGTCACCTGCCGGGCACGCTGCGCGGCCAGGCCTCCCATATGATCGGCGTGCAGGTGCGAGATGACCAACGCCTCTACCTGATCCAGGTGGAAGCCGAGCCTGGCGGCATTGTGAGGAAACGCCGGGCGCGCTGGACCGAAACCCACATCGTACAGCAACGCCCCGCGCTCGCTCTTGAACCAATAGGAGACCCCGGCATCGCCGATAAACCCCTCTCGAGCCCGCCACTCCACCAACACCGTCAGCTCCAGTGACTCAAGCGCGGGGAGCGCCAGGGGCGCCGCGCCAGCTATCCGCGCCCGGTCTAACGCCGCCGCCTGCGCACGATTCTCCTGGAAGCGGCGGTTTCGAATGAGCAGCCAGGGAACCAGCACGGGGGAAGCCGCCGCCAACAACGGCCACCATACCGGTGAGATGCGAAAGGACATCTTGAAGTTTCTTCCCCTTCTACCGCAGCCACTCGGGCGGCGGAGGAACCTCGACAGGAATACCGCCATGGCGCATCGAGTAGGCCGCCGCCACGCCTGCCGCCACGCTCATACGGCCCGCCAGCGGGGTCGCCACCGGCTCCTTACCGTCCAGCACCATATCCACGAAGTCCTTGCAGATCACCGGGTCAGCGCCTCCGTGGCCACCGGCGGCCGGCTTCACCTCGTAGGTACGATCCGCCAGATCCTTCCATGTGCCGGAGCGCCGCGTCTTCACCCACACCTTCATCTCCGGTTCCGAGTTCTCCAGCCGCCCCTCCGTGCCGATGAAGGTATAGTTGCGGTGATAGTCTGGGGTGAAGTGGTTTTGCAGATACGCGGCCTTGATGCCCCCGTCCAACTCCATGATCATCACCTGGTTGTCCTCCACATCTACCTCGCGACGGAAGGCACACTGGATACGGCGGCCCGTCAGGATCGCTTCCGGGCATGTCTCGCGCTCCGGGCATTCGGGGCAGGTCAGATCATTGGGCTTGTCACCGCCGAAGTAGTCCAGTCCGCCAAACGCCGCCGTGCGTTTGGTGTACTGCCCGCTGATCCAGTGAATGATGTCGATGTCATGCGAGCCCTTCTGCAGCAGCAGCGACGTCGTGTTGCGGCGCGAGGCGTGCCAGTCATGGTAGTAGAAGTCACTGCCGAAGCCGACGAAGTGGCGTACCCACACTGCCTTGATCTCTCCAATCACACCGGCGTCCACGATCTCCTTCATGGTGCGGAACATGTTCATGTAGCGCATATTGAAGCCCACCATCAGCCGCTTACCTGAGCGGCGCCAGACCTCCAAGATATGGTCGCAGCCCTCAGTCGTGATCGCCAGGGGTTTCTCACAGAAGACATGTTTACCAGCCTCCAGGGCCGCCACAGCGTGCTCCTCATGCAGCCAGTCCGGCGACGTAACCGCGACCGCATCGACGTCTGACCGTGCCAGCAGCTCACGATAGTCAGTGGTCGTGAAGGGATCACCACCATGCTGCGCACGAAAGGCCGCCAGATGTTCTGGGTTGATGTCTGCCCCCGCCACCACCACCGACCGACCCGCGGGGTCATGCCAGTGACGCCACAGCCCTCCCCGACCAGCCACCCCAATCATACCAATCCGCAACTGTGTCATCGCCATACGAGCTGCCTCCGAACATAAGATTTAGAGCTTGCTCACTCTATTCCTCGCCTGGCACAACGTCAAATGCCCGGTACTGCCATTGCATCATACCACGCCAGCAAGCGCGCCACTAATGCAGCCGCCGTCTCTGTGGTCTCAGTGTCGCCCCAAGCATTGCGGTGCTCAGCGGGATCAACCTGTCGGTCGCAGAAGAAGGCATCCCAGGTTTCAGGATCCGTCCGCCTACCACCGAGTCTGACGTTTAGATCCAGACGATAGGAATCGCTACGGATACAGATGCGTCGCGGGCAATTCGGGCCGCGACGCAACGCCTCGTACAGATAGGCATCACGCTCCCCGAAACCGAAGGCTGAGAAGATGTCCTTTCCCGTGTAGCCCTCGGCGAGCACATCCTGTCCGCGGAAACCCTCCGGAATTGGTACCCCACACCGCGCCAGGAGCGTCGGTCCGGTGTCCAGTAAGTCCATGGACGCAGCACGCCGCCCGGGCGTAAGCCCAGGGGCCCGCAGGATGAAGGGCACCCGGTGGACCTGGTAATGGAAAATCTGCTTCTGCCACCGCCCCAATTCCCCCAACATCGTACCGTGGTCCGCCGTGAAGAGCACAATCGTGTCCTCAGGCACTTGATCCAACAGATGACCGACCTCCTGATCCACCGCACTCATCAGGCCGTAATACGTAGCCCGCGCGCGTGCCACCTGCGCAGGCGTCAACGCATCGCTCTCCTGCACCTCGGCAACGTGTTGCTCGTATGTAGAAAGGCATGCCGTTTCTTCGCTCTCCCCACCCTCAAGGAACGCCGCGGGATCGTACAATCGATCAAACGGAGGAGGTGCGATCACTGGCGTGTGCGGCGCTATGAAGCTGACGCGCAACAGCCAGGGATGTCCTCCTTGCTGCAATTCCGCCAGTTTCTCCAACGCCAGCGCCGTCACTCGATGCGGACCGAAGCTCTCCCACGCGCCGTCGGTCAGTGGATAGGTACCGCCGACGATCAACTGGATGCCTGGCAAGATCACCAGACCCAGATTCTCAGCTTGTGTCGCTATCAAGGTCCTCGGGTTGGGAAACTGTGGCGGGCTCAGGCTCTCGTCCCAGGCGTCGTAGTCGATGATGTGCAGCTTCCCCACGTTGACCGCCCGGTAGCCCTCATCGCGTAACACCCGCGTCCAGGTCTGCCATGACGTATCGAAGTGATACCGCGCGCGGTTATAAGGCGTGACATTGTGGTAGACGCCCAGCGTCGGGACGTATTGGCTGGTCATCTCGCTGCCGCGGCTCGGCATGCATACCGGCGAAGGGCAAAAGGCCTGCTCAAAAACCACGCCAGACTCGGCAATACGCTGAATATTGGGGGTCTGCGGCGTGATCCACGGGTTCTCAGGATAGCAGGAAAGCGCATCAGCCCGCAGCTCGTCACACTGGATCCATAGAATGTTGGGAAAATCTCTGCTCATCCCACCGCGTCCTTCCGGCTGCACACAGATACTTACGTGAGAAATAGAGTACAACGGAATCGCGCGCCCA
>CAYLRT010000201.1:0-3652 GCA_964385885.1 uncultured Anaerolineales bacterium
ACAGGGAGCCGGCTTGAACGAACGGGAAGCTGATCAGGCTGCTCTGCGGGGGAACCCCTCGTTTGTGTGGCGTGCCGGGCAGGAACGTCGTCTGGCGTTGGTGCGCCGCTACGTCCCCCTGGATCAACGTCGTGTGCTGGATGTGGGATGCGGCGTGGGGATGTACATGCAGGCTTTCAAGCGCTTTACGCCCTGGGTGTGGGGTGTCGAGGTAGAGCACGACCGGGCGCATGAGGCTTACCGGCACGGTAACCGTGTGGCGCTGGCTATGGGGGAGTCGCTGCCCTTTCCCGATGACAGCTTCGACGTGGCTTTCTCGCATGAGGTGTTGGAACACACCCAGGATGATCTCACCTGTGCAGCCGAGATGGTACGCGTGGTAAAGCCCGGTGGCCATCTGGTGATCTTCGTCCCCAATCGCGGGTACCCTTTTGAGACCCACGGCATCTACTGGCGTGGCCAGTATCATTTCGGCAATAAGCCGTTGGTCAACTGGCTGCCGAATTTCCTCCGCCGCCGTCTGGCTCCCCATGTACGGGTGTATACCAGCGGTGGCCTGCGACGTCTGTTTGCCCATCAACCTGTACGCGTGGTGGTGCACACGCAGATCTTCGCGGGCTATGACAACATCGTCGCTCGTTACCCCCGGCTGGGCGGCGCCCTGCGGCGCCTGACCTATGCATTGGAGCGCACACCACTACGAATTCTGGGCCTCTCCCACTTCCTGGTGCTGCGGGTTCTGTCTCATCCGGAGGGCCCGCCTGGGAGCCCATGAACGGGATTGAACCCCTCCACCAGCGTGCCCACCGCATCCTGGTCGCTATTGGGCAACAGGAGGACCTGCGGGCATTGGTGCCCACCGCGCTTGCCCTGGCCCACGCCCTGCATGGTGAGATCAGATTGGTGACGGTAACCCGTCGTGGTCATCCGCCATCCTGGTTCGAGGCGCCGCAAGACTGTGAGGGCATTGCGCTTGAGGTCGTCACGCGTGCGGGTCGCAATGTGGGGGCTGCCGTTGTGGCTGAGAGTCGGCTCTACAGCGCGGACCTCCTCCTCATCGGCGCGCCCGCACGCCCCCCAAAGCGTCGCCTCTCGATGGGACACATCCTCGACCCTGTGGTGCAGGGGGTCGCCTGTGAGGTGATCGTGCAGCGGGGCACTCTGGAGCGGCCGATCCGCCGTGTCCTGATCCCGGCTGCCGGAGGCCCCAACGCCCCACGGGCCTTCGGTCTGGCTCGGGCGCTTGCACCCCAGGCCCAGATCACAGCGCTCTACGTGGCCAACGTCAATCTGGGTCCTGCGGAGATTGTGCTGGGGCAGGAACGACTGCAGGCCATGCTCGAGCGCCTGCCCCTTGAGGTCCGCCAAGGGGTAGAGGCCAGGGTTGTACAGGCGCCAAGCCCTGCGCTGGGGATTCTCTCTGAGCTTCCCAAGGGCTACGATCTGATCATCCTGGGCGCTGGCAACGAGGGGCTGGTAGGGCGTTTCCTCTTTGGGGACATGGCCCAGGAGATCTTAAGTCGAGCGCCTATCCCTGCCATGGTGGTCAGGCGGCGCCTGGGGTATGTCGGCTCGTTCTGGCGCCAGTTATGGATATGGGTCTTTGGGTTTCTGCAGCCTCTGTCGGTCCAGGAGCAGGCCGAGATCCAGCGTACACTGCGCGTAGGCGCCCGGCCCACCGCGGATTTCTTTGTAATGTCAACGCTGGCTGCCAGCCTGGCTGCGCTTGGGTTGTTGATGGATAGTGGGGCTATCATCATCGGCGCGATGATCGTGGCCCCGCTGATGACGGCCATTCTGGGCATGGGACTGGGGCTGGTGCTGGGGGACCGGCGTTTCCTGTGGCGTGCCGGTGCCACCACGGTGCGGGGCGCCCTGCTGGCCATCGTGACGGGCATGCTTGTCGGGCTTCTGGTCCCCGGAGCTCAGGCTACAGATCAGGTCCGTGCATTTGCCACGCCGTCGGTGCTGGATCTGGCGGTGGCTTTGGTGGCGGGCGCCGCGGCAGCCTACGCGATCTGCCGCAAGGAGGTGTCGGCCGCCCTGGCAGGTGTGGCAGTTGCCGCTTCGCTGACCCCACCCCTGGTGGATATGGGACTGGGTGTGGCCCTTCGGGAGCCCTCGACTGTGTGGGGCGCCGGGCTGATGTTCCTGGCCAACCTTATCGCCATTATCGCCACAGGTGGCTTTGTCTTTCTGTGGATGGGGTTCCGTCCCCAACCTGATGCGCCGGACCGCGCGGTGGCTCGGAGACGTGGCTTCATTGTGATGGGCCTGTTGCTCGTGCTGATCACTGCCCCGCTGGCAACGCTCACCCGGCTCTCCCTGCAACGCATGCGGCTCGAGCGCACCATCGTGGCCGCGGTAGAGGCGGAGCTGGGCGGGATGCCGGACAGTGAACTGGTGGACTGGTCCTATGTCATGAACGATGATGGCGTGCTCAGCCTGGATCTCACGTTGCGGGTGGTGCAGCCGCTTTCCTACCGACAGGCCCGGGAGCTCCAGGCGGCGATCGCTCAGCGTCTGGGCAGGACGGTGGCCCTCTCCCTGAGTGCAGTGCCCACCACCAGGCTGCGTGCCTACGTGCCGCCGACGCCTACCCCTGCGCCGCTTATCACAGCCTCGCCCACCGCGACGTTTATGCCTACGCCCACCCCGTCCCACACGGCAACGCCTACTCCCACGTCCTCACCCACAGTGACCGCCACATGGACGCCGACACCGAGGCCTTCCTCTACGGCGACACCTGAGCCTACCGCGACTCCCTGGCTGATGCGGGTCGCCAGTGTCGGGGCTGCCGGTCTGCGCGTGCGCTATGCGCCGGATGGACCGGTGGTGGGGCACCTCGAGAGCGGGGAGACCGTGCTCGTCCTTGAGGGCCCGGTCCAGGTGGATGGGACACTCTGGTATCGTGTCATGGCCTCTCGCCTGTACCTGGAGGGATGGGTCAGCGCGGAGTATCTTGTTACGCTGACACCTTCACCCTGATGGCGTTGGGAGATCTCTTTATCGAGGTGGGGTAAGGAGGAAGGATTATGCAAGCCTATGGGGATGACTTTGCGGCGATCTATAACATGCGCTGGACGCACTTTGCCCGCCAGGTGGCCCCACGGATCCTCGTCTTCTACGAGGATGCGTTGCCTGCCCAGGCCCATCACCGGGTGCTCGACCTGGCCTGTGGCACGGGCCAGCTTGCGGTTTACTTCCTCGAGCACGGCTATGACGTGGTGGGACTGGATCTCTCATCCGCAATGCTGGACCATGCACGGGCCCACGCGCAGGCCTATATTGAGGCTGGTCGGGCACGGTTTATGGAGGCCGATGCGGCGGATTTCACATTGGATGAGCGGTTCGGGCTTGTCATCTCCACGTTTGACGCGCTGAATCACCTGCCGGACTTCACTGCCCTGGAGAGCTGTTTCCGCTCCGTGCATGCTGTGTTGGTGCCGGATGGGTGGTTTATCTTTGACCTCAACACCCGTCTGGGGCTTCGCCGCTGGGCGGGGATCAGCGTGCAGGAGGAGGAAGATCTGGTCTTGATCACCCGGGGGGTGGTGGTGGAGGAGGAAGACCGGGCGTTCACTCAGATCTCCGGCTTCCTGCGCCAGGAGGACGGGCGATACAAGCGCTTCGGTCAGGTCGCCTACAACAC
>CAYLRT010000202.1:0-3633 GCA_964385885.1 uncultured Anaerolineales bacterium
TCCAGGATGAGGATGCGTGGGTTATGGAGGATGGCGCGGGCGATGGAGATGCGCTGGCGTTCGCCGCCAGAGAGACCCGTGCCCCCTTCCCCCACGATCGTGTCGTACCCTTCTGGCATGGCTGTGATGAAGTCGTGGGCGTTGGCGGCCTTGGCAGCGCGCACGATCTCAGCATAGGACGCATCTGGTTTGCCGTAGGCGATGTTCTCGGCGATGGTGCCCCGGAAGAGATAGGGCGATTGGAGGACAATCCCAATCTGCCGACGGATCTCCTCCATAGGCAGGTCCCGGATATCGACGCCGTCAATGCGGATCGCGCCCTGTGTAACCTCGTAGAAACGACACAGCAGGTTGACCAGGGTAGTCTTTCCCGCGCCACTGTGTCCAACCAGGCCAATCATCTCGCCCGGCTCGACCTTGAAGCTTACGTCCTTGAGTACCGGATAGTAGGGGTCATAGCCGAATGTGACGTGGTCGAATTCGATGCTTCCCGCAAGCCGTGGTTTGGCGACAGGGCGTGCTGGTTGGGGCTGCTCCGGTTCGTCCAAGAGCTCGAAGGTGCGCTGTGAGATGGTGACAAAGCGGTTCAGGGCCTGGCTGATCTGCGTCAGGTTGGAGAGCGGACCATAGAACATGCCCAGATAGCCTATGAAGGCCATCAAGGTACCCACCGTGATGCGGTCGGCGAGCACTGCGCGTCCGCCTGCGTACCAGATGATAAGACCACCGGCATTGAAGGCAAAGGAGATCAATGGGAAGAACTTACCCCAGGCCAGGTTCACCTGAAGCTGGGACTGCAGCATGCGGCTGTTACGCTGCTGATACCGTTTTTCCTCCTGATCCTCCTGCGCGAAGGCCTTCACCACACGGACACCCGCGAGAAAGGTGTTCAACATGGCGTTTAGCCGCCATCGAGCGACCCAGAAGCGCCGGAAGTGAGGCCGCATGTAGCGGTAGTAGTAATACGCAGCAGCTATCACGAATGGCGTGGGGATGAGCACGTAGAGGCCCAGCGAGGGTGACATGGCGAAGAGTGCTATGCCAATACCTACGACCATGAGCAGGTTGAGGGCGAAGTTGGTCATCTGGCTGAACAGCCCCTGGAGCTCGCTGGTGTCCTGATTGATGCGGGTCATGATGCGCCCGGTTTGGTTCTTGTCGAAGTAATCCACCGGCAGCTTTTTGAGGTGGGCAAAAAGCCTCTCTCGGAGGCCCGCAGTGAATCGCCCGCTGACGTTGATCGTCAACCAGTTCTTCACGATGGTGATCCCAACGCTCAAAATGCGCAGCGCCAGTAGGCCGAGAACCAGCCAGAGCAGGCGTTCCGGGTGGCCCCCATCCTTGAGGACGTCATCGATGAGGATGCCCGTCAGCCTGGGGGGCACCAGGTTGATGATGGCGCCTGCCACCAGTAACAGGGTGATCAGCGCCACCTTTCCCCAGTAGGGTTTGGCCTCCAATGCCAGCCGTCTGAAGACCTTGCCCCGCTGTATACAGTTGGGGCACACTTTCATGGACGAATCGGCCAAATAGCGCCCACACACCAGGCAGACGTGATCGTCCTCGTTGGGATTGGGGACTGGAATGTCTGGACCTCTGTCTGCGCGTTCCTGCAGGTAGCGGGCTACGCGTCCAAAACGGCTGGTGAGGTCATTGGAGTAGTGCAACAGGACGTGGGGCTGCTGGTCAACCGTGACCTGGAGGAGCCCGTTGCCGACGCAGCGCTCGATTTGAGCGCCCGTGATCTCATCCAGTGAGAATCGATGGCGGAGGTATACCTGGTTCTCCGTCTGTTCGATGACCAGCAGTTCGCGGTCTGTGATGAACAGCCATTGCTCACCGAATCGTCCGTCTGACCCCAGGTCTGATCTCACGGCGAGCAGTAGATCTTGTACGCTGTATTTCAATGCCGAGAGTTCGTCGATAACCGGGGATGGAATCTCGGCTGCCAGGACCGGGGGATGGTCCAGGCGGAACCCCTGTTTGAGCGGGTCCTCTGTACTCTCCTTCTGCTGCATATCCCGCCTCCTTTAGCTCACAGTACTTCTTTTTTGACTCGTGATCTGGCGGAGGCGCCCGTCATGACAAGAAAAAAGGGCACCTTCCACACCAGGTAGCCCTCTTCGACGCCTACGAGGTTAGCTGTCGGGCTCGGGCGGAAGAAGCTCGCCCTACGCTGTCTGCGACTCGCCCCTATTTCGGTTCCCCCGCTGTGCACCTCATCTAACGTGTACGTAAGGTTGCACATTCGGCGCTTTTACGTATTCGCTTGTCTGTGTCCAGTACTTTGATGTTACCATAATCCTGTGAAAAAGTCAATGATCGCTCAGCGTGACTGCCCCACACACGGTGGGCGAAATAGGGGCAAGACCAGCTTCCATCAACCCTGTGGGGTGACTGTCACCTTGATGGATGGGTGACGTACGCGGGCCATCGCTTGCAATGGCGGCTCTCGGCAAAGGCCTTGATAGAGGTGACAGTCACCGCCTCTGCCCATACCTGTGGGGTGACTGCTACCTTGATGGATGGATAGCGTACGCGGGCCATCGCTTGCGGTGGCGGCTCTCGGCAAAGGCCTTGACAGAGGTGACAGTCTCGCGTGCGAGATTCATGCTCGTATACCCGGTTGGCCGAGCGTCGCATGATCTCTGGTCCACCTGTTGCGCTAGATCACCTGCCACACGCATGGGGTCTCCAGGAACTCAAACGTCACCTCCGGGAAGGCGCTACTGAGTAACTCAGTAAAGCGTCGTAGCCCTGGATCCTCGCTGACCTCATGACTGGTCTCGATGGTGGGAATGCCAAGTTCCTGGGCGAACCGGAAGCCGTAGTTATCCGACTCCCCGGAGATGAATACATCACAGCCTTGGGCGATGAGTTTCTGTTGATAGCTGACGTTTACGAAGAGGCCCAGACCTCCCCACGGCAGCCCGACTCTATGAACGACCTGGTCTATACCCTGGGCCAGGCTGACGCGCACATGGGGCACTCCCAGGCATTCTTTGACGTGTTCTACAAGGTCTCCCATAGGACGTGGCGTGATTTCGTACACCTTGACCAGTCCTTCGGCGAAGACTGGAGATCCCAGTTTCAACATACGGGCGAACTCATCGAAGATGGAGATCTCATCGACGGATCCGTGCAGGCGCAGGAATGTCAGGCCATAGGCGTCCAATGTTTCGCGACGCTGACGGTTTGTGGGCCAGTTTGCCCAATCAGCCGGAAGATTCGGCGCGTCTGGGGCGTTATAGGGATAGAAAAGGCTCTCATGGCCGATCAACAGGTCGTGTCGTTTTGATCCGCAGGCGTGAATGGCTGTTGGCGTCGCCATCCAACATACGGTCGCGCCGGATATCTCGCGGGTGCTCGGTCCATAGCGGATCCCCTCGTCTGCGTTCAAACGGTGTCCAGTCAGTGTTTCCACATACGTGACGATGTCTTGCACGGTTGTCATGGCCTGCCTCCGACCGGCGGATTCTCACCAGGAATACTAGTGCTTGATAACACGTCTGACAAATGTATCCTCTGAATCTGGCAGTTCAGCAATTCCGAATATGGTGGGTTCACAAGGACGTGACCTTCGTTTAAGGCCGGACTGTGCAGCACTTGACCCACAATCACGTGGTTTATGGC
>CAYLRT010000203.1:0-2192 GCA_964385885.1 uncultured Anaerolineales bacterium
TGGCACATCTGGACCGGGAAGAAGACATCCAGGGTTGGCTGCCAGACGTCGCGCTGGTAGACCCGTGGATCGATCTTGAAGGGGGAGCTGATCTCCTCCTGGTAGCGCACGCGGTAGAGCCCGGGTTCGCGGATCTCTGAGAAGTCGAACACGGCATAGTCATAGGCCAGGAAGCGGCCCCAGCGGCTGGGTACGGCGGTCTTGACCGTCACTGGCCCCTCGGGGGTGATCCTCTGCAGGGTGACCGGCGCCAGATCGGTGGTGCGCGGATCCAGCTCCAACAGGGCCTGTTTCACCTGATCGGGGTGATAGCCGACCTGGGAGACGCATAGCACCGGTGGGCGCTTCCAATCAGGCTCGCTGTGTGGCTCGATGAGCCAGACCACGGTGGGGTGTTCTGCGTTGGATGGGATCTCCTCGCGCAGCACAAACCAGCCGTTCTGCGCAGTCCCACGGCCGTCGTACAGGCTCAAGGAGCCGGTCAGTGAACGCACCTCGAACCTGCGCAAGGGGTCCTCGGGCGCAGCAACAAAGCGCTGCCCCACGGCCAGCGCGGTGAGGGTCGGGGTTCCCTCTGCGTCCAGCTGGCGGGGGCCGTTGAACTGGCGTGGAAAGATGCCATGGGTGGGCGTCTCGCGCTCTTCGTTGTTGTCCATCCAGAACGTCTTGCCCATGTAGGCACCCGGGTAGATCTCGATGTTGAATCCCAGCCGCCCCACCAGCGCATCGGGAAGAGGGCCCTCCAATGCCACAGTGACCTGCAAAGCCTGCCCGATGGGTTCGATACGGATGGCGTAGGCCAGCCCGATCTCCGGGAACTTGCCTGGCACGGTGAGGCCATCCGCTTCCCGGACACGGTCACCAGCCTTGGGCACGAGATCCCACTGCGTGGGGGCGGAACCCAGCCGCACGTCGCCACATGTCAGGATGCGCTCGCCATGCTGAATGATCTCGATCCCGCCTTGTTTGCCCTCCGGGTATGCGTTGTGAAAGACGAGCGCGGCCAGGCCTGGCGCATGGAAGACATCCTGATCATCTAGTTGCCACACAGTCTGTTTCATGGTCAAACTCCTCCGTTGTCAGGTTATAATGTTGGATCCTGCCATGGCACTCCTGCCGGACGCCTGGGTCTGTCAGGGGTGCGAGGTCTATGTGAGGGGAAGTCTGTAGACCCTCCAGCGTTTGTACACCTTGGCCCCCATGTGGGCCCCCATGAGAGGGGTCTGGGGGTTATCCTCCGAGGTGATGGATAGATCTACCCACTGGTACCCCTTGGATCGGGCGCGTCTTGCCATCTCGTCAAAGAGCACGGCGGCCACGCCGGTGCCCCAGTACTCGGGCAGGATAAGCGCACTCTTGATGGACAGGGAGTCGGTCAGGCGCCCTCGCCGGTGCATGCGCCACCATAGAGGGACGTAGTCCCAGGGATGACGCAGACCGTTGACGTGGATGAAGATCTCGTTGAGGTTGGGGATCCCCGGTAGCCACCCGACGGTCTCGCCGTCTACCTCGGCGAAGAGAACCAGCTCCGGATCTGCGATCTCGCGAAATGGCGCGACGAGTGCCTCGACAGCGTCGCGGTGCCAACCGATGTGGTCTGGAAGATGGGCCAGAGCTTTGTTCAGGAGGATGTGGATCCTGTCAATTTCCTCGTCAAGGTGGTCGAAATCGGGCTGGCGGATGACGATGCGACGTCGTCGTCGGACCGCTGCTGCGATCCTGGCCAGACGGCGCAGTGCCGGTGTCTCCTCGGTGATATCGACGGCCATGGCGATGTTGTCGCCGCGTGTAGGCACGAAACCCAGGGTCTCCATGAAAGGGGCGTAGTAGGGAGGCGTGTGACCACAGAGGAGGGCCGGCGGCCGGTCACGGCCCTCGATGAGCACACCATAGCTGTTCTCGTAATCGAGGTTGAAGGGGCCCCAGAGGGTATCCAGGCCCCGTTGTTGGGCCCAGGCTGCTGCCCGGGCTATCAGGGCTTCCAACACCTCCAGATCCTCGACGTACTCCAGAAAGCCAATGACGCACTCCTTCTGCCCCCGTCGCTGGTTCGTATATGGGTCTTCGCCGGCGCAGATCGTGCCCACCGGCACTCCATCCTGCCAGGCGATGAAGAACTCGGCCTGTCCCCCGCGTCTGAAGAAAGCGCCACGGCGCGGATCCATGGCGCGCCGGCGCTCCGGCAGCAAGGG
>CAYLRT010000203.1:2292-3614 GCA_964385885.1 uncultured Anaerolineales bacterium
GGCGTTGGGGACGTAGCCGGTGACCTCCAGGATGAGCAGGGCCAAAGGCACGGCGATAGAGGCCGCGATCTTGTGCATCAGGGTGGTGAAGCTGTAGAAGATCCCCTCATGCCGCTGGCCGGTCTGCAGTTCGTCCCACTCCACGGCGTCTGGGATCATCGCCCATGGCAGCACATGGACGGCAGATACCCCAACCCCGGCCAGGACTGCCAGCGTCAGGATGACGGGGAGGCCTGTGGTGGGGGAGACCAGCACCAGCGTAATCTGCACGGCTGCCCAGAAGGCCACGCCGACGATGTAGGCCCATCGCTTGCTCCACCGTTTCGAGACCCACAGCCAGACGGGGAGGGCGAAGATGGCGGTCACGAAGATCGTGGCCATGATGAGGTCGCTGCTTCCCTCCCTTCGTAGCCAGTACTTCAGGTAAAAGAGCAGGGTGGCCTGCACGATGTCAACGGCGATCCAGGCCAGGAGGAAGAGCGCGAGCCCATAGAGGAAAGGGCGATTGTGGCGCACGGCCTTCAGGGAATCCCGCAACGAGGGCTCCTTGAGCGTAAGATGATCCTGACGCTCTCGGGTGCTCGCAAAGACCAGAAGTAGGGGGAGGCCAGAGATCACGCCAAACAACATGCCCATGGTCAGCACCCTGGGAGCGTGCGCGGGCTCGAAGCCCCCGATGATCAAGAGAGGAATCGTAAAGGCCAACAGGCTGCCGAGGATGGAGAAGAACATGCGATACGTGGTCAGCGAGGTCCGTTCGTCGTAATCGGCGGTCAGTTCGGGGGTGAGGGCGAAGTAGGGCATGTACACGAAGGTGGCGCAGGCATCAAAGAGGACGTAGGCCGCCGCGTAATAGGCCGCCAGCGCCACCTGGTTCTCCAGGGGCGGACGCCACCAGAGGGCCATGAAGGCCAGCGCGAACGGGAGCCAGCCAAACAGCAGGAAGGGCCGGCGTCGGCCCCAGCGGCTGCGGGTGCGGTCGGAGATGTGCCCGATGATTGGGTCATTGATCCAATCCCAACTCTTGCCTACCAGGATGGCCGCCGCGGCCAGACCAGCGGGGATGCCCACGATGTCCGTCAGGAAAATGGCCAGGTAGGCGCCAATGATGGTGGAGGTGAGACTGAACCCCAGATCCCCGGATCCGTACAGGAATTTCGTCCAGCCGCTCAGTCGCTGTGCCATGGTCCCCTCCTACGTTGTGGGCTGGACGGAAGTATAGGATGGAGAAGTCTGAAGGTCAATGCTGGCCTGGGGGCAAGCCAACGCTGGCGGACAGGTGTCACGTGAAGGATAAGGCTCAGCGGCCTGGAGGCAGCGCC
>CAYLRT010000204.1:0-3398 GCA_964385885.1 uncultured Anaerolineales bacterium
CCGATCTGGTTGAGCTTGATCAGCACTGAGTTGACAGCGTTCTCCCTGATGGCTCGCGCAATGCGTGTCGTGTTGGTCACCAGGAGATCGTCACCGACAATCTGAATCCGATCGCCCAGTCTTTCCACCATGAGTCGAAATCCTTCCCAGTCATCCTCTGCTAGACCGTCCTCAATGCTGATAATGGGATATTTGTCCACCCAGTTTGCGTAGAACTCTACCATCTCCGCGCTTGAAAGGACGCGTCCTTCTTTCTTGAGGTTGTACTTACCATCTTCGAAGATCTCCGAGGCAGCCGGGTCCATGGCGATCCAAATGTCACGGCCAGGCTCATAGCCCGCACGCTGGATAGCTTCCAGAATGACCTCGATTGCTTCTTCATTGGTCTTTAGGCTAGGGGCAAAGCCGCCCTCATCTCCGATCCCCACACCATACCCTTTGCTCTTGAGGACCGCTTTCAATGCATGATAGGTCTCAGAACCCCATCGCAGTGCCTCTGCAAATGAAGGAGCTCCAATGGGCATGATCATGAACTCTTGGAGGTCAGGCCCATCCACAGCATGCTTGCCCCCGTTCAAAATGTTCATCATGGGAACCGGCAAGACGTGAGCGTAAGTTCCGCCAATGTAGCGGTAGAGCGGCAGCCCTAAGTAAGCAGCTGCTGCCTTGGCCACCGCCAACGATACGCCAAGAATGGCGTTGGCTCCCAATCGAGACTTATTGGGAGTGCCATCCAGAGAGATCATAAGCTCGTCGATCCCTTTCTGGTCCGCCACCTCCCAGCCGACCAATTCTTCAGCGATCGTCTCGTTCACATTCTCCACTGCCTTCAAAACGCCTTTGCCGCCATAACGCGTCTCATCCTTGTCGCGCAGCTCCAGCGCCTCATGCACACCGGTTGATGCACCTGAGGGGACCGCTGCTCGTCCAATTGTGCCATCAGAGACATAGACGTCGACTTCAATGGTCGGGTTGCCCCGTGAGTCCAGGATCTCCCGCGCGACGATGTCCTCTATGTACGACATGCTTGACCTCCAGTACAGTTGTGTTTATATTGACTTACTTCTGGCAAGTCCAAATCATCTAAGCAGTCATCATACCCCAAAGAGATCGGAGAGCAAGAATGCAAGAATCGGCCTCGCAGCCTTCACCTCGATCTGAGCGATCTGAGCCCCCGGCAAGCTCCGCCAAATGGGAAACCCTGGGGCGAACATTGGTTCTCGATCACGCCCCTTTTCTGTCTGTGGAGTTCCACCGCGTGCGGCTTCCTGACGGCAGCATCATTGAAGAGTGGCCATGGGTCATTACGCCTGAGTTTGTTACGATTGTCGCGGTCGTAGGAGACGGGCGCTTCATCTGCTTCCGCCAGGTAAAATACGCCATCGAGGGTACCAGTTTGGCGCCCCCAGGGGGCTACCTCGATCCAGGTGAGGACGCCTTGGAAGCGGCCCAGCGGGAGTTACTCGAGGAGACCGGATGCATCGCCTCGCGGTGGGATTCGCTAGGTTCGTATCCCGTTGATGGAAACCGAGGGGCCGGCGTGGCCCACCTCTTTCTTGCGCGGGAGGCACGCTATGTTCAGGAGCCCGCCGCAGACGATTGGGAGCCCCAGGAACTCGTTCTGCTCTCAGGAGCTGAGGTGAAACGTGCGCTGGCCCACGGGGAGTTCCGGGTGCTGCCTTGGGCAGCCGCTTTCGCCTTGGCCCTTGTAAAATTGGAGGACCAGTGTTAGGCCCGTCGCCGAAGCAGAAGGGCTCCAGGTAACTTCCTTCGCGTAGTCACAACAGCCTGCAAGAACGAGTTCTTCTTCTCTTTTCCGTTAAGATAAACAAGCCTACGCGAAGTGAGTAAAACGAGTGCCGAAGCGCGTAGGGATCTGGCTTATTACAAGCCTCGAGTCGGAAAAGGTCTATCGCTGCGGCGTGCCCTCGGTTGAGGGGAGAGGGAAGCGGACATAGAAGGTGGTGCCGGTGCCTAGCTTGCTCTGAACGTCAATCGTCCCCTTGTGGGCTTCGACGATCTGTTTGACAATCGCCAGTCCCAGTCCAAATCCTGCCCTCTGGCGCGATCGGTCAACACGATAGAAACGCTCGAAGATGCGAGGCAGGTCACCGGGCGGTATCCCTTCGCCATTGTCAGCCACAGCGAGAACTGCCCACGGTGGCTCGGCGCGGAGAGTAACCTGCACCCAACCGTTGGGAGCAGTATGCTCTAAAGCATTATGCAGAAGGTTGTCGACGACCTGTTCGAGTCGGGTTCTATCACCTGTCACGACGAGCCTCTCAGGGGCAGCACGCTGTTCCAGGCGCACCCGCCGTTCTTTGGCGAGAGGAGCGAGGTGAGCCAGTCTGTCCTGGACAACCTCCACCAGATCGACGGGTCCAAAGTCCAAAACACTCTCACCGGCCTCAACCCGGGCCAGGTCGAGCAGTACCCGGGTCATCTGATCCATGCGTTGGGCCTCTTCACGTATGGCCACTGCTGCCTTCCGCCGTGCCTCCGGTGTCGCAGCCACGTCCTCCGCCAACGCTTGCGCGAAGCCCTGGATAGACGTAAGCGGCGTGCGCAGATCATGGGCAATATTGGTGACCAGGTCGCGCTGGGCCTGCTGGCTAGTCTCGACCCGCGTTGCCATCTCATTGAAGGCTTGTGCCAGCTCACGGACCTCATCCGGCCCGGTCTCCGACACTCGAACGGTGAGATCTCCAGCCGTCAGTGCGCGCGCGGCCTCCGTGAGACGCCGTAATGGGGCAGCAACCGAGCGACTTAAGAGCCAAGCCACCACCACACCCAAAATGAGTGCGGCAAGCCCTGCTTTGACAAGGGGCGCGAGCCAGACCCGCTGGAAACGCTCAAGAAAAGCGAAAACAGGCACGGGTCGCGCCAGAATCAAGTAACCCCAGCTTGCGTCCCGTGGGCCCGGCACTGGCTGTGCTACAATAGTCCACAGGTGGCCCGCGTCAGCGACGCGACCTATGACTTGCCCCGTTGCTGGATTGCGTCCCAGCCTTTCAAAGAGCCATGAAGCTGATGTACCCTCCCAATGCCCAGCCGAGTCGTATGCTACCACTCCCCCTGAATCAACCCATATCACTCGCTCGCCCTCAGCGGCTGCAAGCTGGTCTAGACGATCCCATAAGAGGTGGCCGGGTGATGCCGAAGAAAGGCGCGGTGATCGACGCAGAAGTGCCACCATAACGCGTGCCTTGGTGCTCAACTCCAAGGAGGCCAGCCGCTGCTCCTCGGGGCTTTGCCTCAACAGCAGCAGCAGGACCACGCTCACGCTGAAAAGCACGAACAGAATGACCAGTGCGAAGGCCAGAACCAATCGTGTCTGCAGGCGCCCCAATTCAAGCCCCTTCTGTCAGTCGATAGCCAACGCCGACGACTGTCTCAAT
>CAYLRT010000205.1:0-1887 GCA_964385885.1 uncultured Anaerolineales bacterium
GTCGCCGCAGGGACGTGTCCCCGCGCTCCGAAGAAAAAGCAGGGATAACCTCAATCTCCACTGGCTCGCGTACACCACTTTCCTGAGACATCCCCCTTGCACTTAAATGTGTAAGAATGTATAATAACGCCAGATAAGGCATAGGGCAGCTTTGCCATGAGTCTATCATCGAGGGAGGATAGTGCCGACGAAGCAACATCACACATACGTCAGCGGACAGACCTCGGTCAACCGCGCAGTCAGGTCTGTACCCCACAGCAATGAGTCCTCCCGCCCATACTGCCTTCATTTACCCTGCCCTCACGGTAACTGTATAGACATTACCAACCCTCGTTGGGTACACTATGTGAGACCGCTACCGCGCAAGGGTGAGTGATTCGGCGTCAGAATCGCCGATAGACAATGAGAGAGGGACAGGTCATGTCACACAGTTTGAACTTCGATATAGGCCAACTAGGCCGCACGGAGAGATGGACCATTCTGCTGCCCCTGATAACGGTGGTCCTTCTCGCGTTCGGGCTCTTTCTGCTGGGGCCACAAGAACTTGCCCTGGCCCAGGCGTTGGAGGCCACCCTACTCACCGTCAGCTCTCTGGTGATCTTCGTCCTGACCGTCACCTGGCGTTACCTGCTGGGGCACGACTATTTCCTGGCACTGGGCGTGGGGCTGCTCTTCGGTGGCCTGGTGACATTCACTACCGAGCTGACATCACTGGGCTCTGGACCGTCAGCCGGCGAGCCCCTGGCGTTACGAAAGCAGCTATATCTCGCCAGTGAGATCCTGACGGTGCTGGCTTTCATCGCGGCCCCGACATTCCTGAAGCGCCCGTTGCCCCTGCTCGTCGCCATTGGTGTTTACGCCATCATCACCAGCGGCCTGCTGGCCCTTGCCTTCAACGGTGCCCTGGATCCACAGTCGCCGATCGCGCCAGCCGCGCTCCTGTTAGGACTTACCCTGGGCGCGGAACAGCTCTTCCGGGCCCGCCAACGCTTCGAGCCGCTCACCTGGTGGGCGCTTCTGGGTGCCATGCTCGCCAACGCCGTCAACGCCGTGCTCTTCACAGCCGCCGCCGATATCTACCATCCGGTGCGTTACCTGGCCCTGGGCCTTTCGCTGGCCGCCCGGGTTCTGATCTTCCGTGGTATCGCACTCACCGGGTTGCGCCGCCTGCAAGCCCTGTATGAGCGGGCGGTGCAGGCTACCCACCAGGCCCTGGCAAGCACCCAGGAGGCCCTCAACGAGGCCGTCACCAGCGAAGCGCGGACTGCCCGGGCACTGACCGAGTCAGAGCGGCGCTTCCGCACCGTGCTGGAGAGCACCGACTTCTATGCACTCATCCTCGACCACGAAGGCCGACTGACCTTCTGCAACAACGCGCTCCTCGAGGCCAGCGGCTGGAGCCGCGAAGAGGTGATCGGCCAGGACTTCTTCACCCGCTTCGCCCCGCACGACCCCGAGCGGCGACACCGGTTCATGGCCCTGCGCGATGTGCAGAAATTACCCTCTGAGCTACGACACCGGGTGGCCGATATCGTCACCCGCGATGGGCAACGTCGCATTGTAGGCTGGAACAATTTCCTGCTGCGCGACCTCGACGGCAGACCGATTGCGTTGGCCGCCCTCGGGCGGGACCTGACGGAGACAATGCAGGCCCAGGAGGCTCAACAGGCCCAGCTCGAGCGCCTGCTCCTCCTCAATGAGCTTACGCGGGCTATGCTGGGCCGCGATGATCTGGAGAGCATGCTGACTTCCATGCTCGATCGCCTGACGGCCACCCTGCCGGCCGAGCTGGGGGCAGTCTTCACCGCCCAGGACGGCCAGCTCCACTTAGTTGCCTGTGTCGAGGGAGACGATACAGTCTCCGCCTGCGCGGCGCTGGCGGCCTCC
>CAYLRT010000205.1:1987-3339 GCA_964385885.1 uncultured Anaerolineales bacterium
GGCTCTACCAGGAGTTGCGCACCGTATATCAGGAGCTGCGCCAGGCCCAACAGGACGCCATGGCAGCCGAACGCCTGCGCGCGCTGGGGGAGATGGCCAGCGGGATCGCCCACGATATTAACAACGCCATCTCACCTGCCCACATCTATGCCAGCATGCTGGCCCGTGACCCTACCCTGGATGATCGCGTGCGTCACCAGTTACGGATCGTCCAGACTGCCATTGGCGATGTGACAGAGACGGTGAGCCGGCTGCGGGAGTTCTATCGGCGGCGCGAGCCCACCGAGGTTCTGGAGCCAGTAGATTTGAACGAGGCCACACGCCATGTGGTGGACCTCACCCGGCCCCGCTGGGCTGATCAGGCCCAGGCCCGCGGCGCTGCCATCGAGGTCCGCACCGAACTGGCCGAGGACCTGCCACCCGTGCGCGGCGTACCCCATGAGATCCGCGAGGCGCTGACCAACGCAGTGCTCAACGCGGTAGATGCCATGCCCGACGGCGGCACACTCACCCTGCGGACCTATCGTGACCTCTCTGGCGACATTCTCCTGGAGGTGCAGGACACCGGCGTCGGCATGGACCAGGAGACTCTAAGCCGTGCCCCCCAGCCTTTCTTCACCACCAAGGGCGACAAAGGCACCGGGCTGGGGCTGTCGATTGTCTTCGGTATCATGAAGCGCCACGGTGGCCGGCTGGAGATCTCCAGCGCCCCCGGTCAGGGCACCCTCGTGCGCTTTATCTTCCCCGCACCCCGGCCGGTCGAAGAGACTGAGGAAGAGCAGCCTGTGCAGGCGCCCGTGGGGCCGCTACGTATCCTGGCCATCGACGACCAGACGCCCGTGCGCATGGCTCTGCACGATATGCTGGAGAGCCTGGGTCACATGGTCCAGAGCGCTCCTGGCGGCCGCGCTGGCCTGCAGGCTTTCCAGGAGGCTCAGACCCAGGGCAAACCCTTCGACGTGGTGATCACCGACCTGGGAATGCCGGATATCAACGGCCGTGAGGTGCTACGCGCCGTCAAGGCACGATCACCGCAGACCCCAGTGATCATCCTGAGCGGATGGGGGGTACATCCGGCCAACGGTCAGGGCAAGGTGCCCATCTCACAGGCCGACGCGGTACTCACCAAACCCCCGCGGTTGGAAACGCTCTCGGCAACCCTGGCGCGGGTGATGAGGGGCCGGCACACCGGGGAGAGCCGCGGCGGCGAGACCGAGTCTAACCTTCCGTAGGCTTGAAACCCGCGGGAGGTTCACTCGCTGCCCAGCACCGCCTCCGGAGCCGCTGAGCCCTTCCCCGAAATGTGCCTCCCCTTTTTGGATTGCGGTGCCTGGGCACCGCTTTAAAAGCGG
>CAYLRT010000206.1:0-3333 GCA_964385885.1 uncultured Anaerolineales bacterium
ATCCTCAAGCGGATCGAGGTGTCTGCAACTTGATCTCTTGTTGAGACAGGTTGGCATATATCACTTTCAGTATCCTCAAACGGATCGAGGTGTCTGCAACATTGGAAGAAACCGCGTCCGTGGAAATCGCATTCGCAATCTTTCAGTATCCTCAAACGGATCGAGGTGTCTGCAACCCAGCCCGATTTCCCACCCAGGGGTCCAGTTTGGCGCCCTGGAGAGGGTCTGTTCCCCACCGGGCCGGGTGGATGTTAAGGTGCTGGTAGCCTGATGCCCCACTTTGTCAAAGAGCGTTTCGCACACCTGTTTTTGCGCCCAAAAGGCCGTTTCGTGCGAAAATGAGCCTCGGTTGGCTGCAGTATAGCCCACTTCGTCGATGGGGCAAGCGCGACTGTCTTATGCGGGTTAGTGGCGTTAGACAACGTCATTACAGAAGCGGGCGAACTCGCAGATCTGGCAGCGCCGACGGTCGCGGGGCGGTGGGGGCATCTGTTCGTGTTCCGCCAGCGTGCGGATCGCCTCGACCGTCTGCCGTACCTCGGTGAAAAGCGCTTCGTCCAGCGGGATCTCGCGGCTGCGACGGGCCAGGATGTAGTAGAAGAAGCCGCGCCGTGCAGGTCGTGCGAAGCGCCGGGCCAGCAGCAGACCGTAGGCGGCCAGTTGCAGGACCATGCCATGGTGCAGCCGTCCCGGTGTGTGCTTGTACTCCACGGGGATCACCTCATCGGCCCGCACCACCACCATATCCACCCGCCCGCGCAGTCCCAACTCGGTGTCCTCCAGGTCGACATCGAACAGCCGCTCTCCGTCGCGCAGGCCGTAGGGGCGGAGACTTCGTCTCACTTCGCGGCCACCCTCCTCGCGGTGCGCCCGCTGCCCTGCCTCCATGGTGTAGGTCACCGGCCGCACATCGGGCAGGCAGGTGCTGTAGTAGACGATCCGCGGGCAATAGGCATACTGCCGCAGGTCACTTATTCTTACCAGCATCCCCGGTGGCCTTCTCCTGGATGATCTCGATGCGATGGCGCCAGTCGCGGTCGCACAGTGGATAGAGCGCGATCTTGCCGGGCTGCTTGCCCAGGCGGCGGCGCACCCGTTTCATCAGCTCCTCCTGATAGACGCGTTCCAGCTCCCCGGCAAAGGCACTGTACTGGATCCGATCCAGCCCGTAGTCGGCGCAGATATCGGCGATTTTGGTGCGGATGCGGTTGTGGGGGATGTCATAGACCACCAGTACGCGCATGTCGTCTTCCTCACCAGCCTGCCATGAAGGGGCGGTACTCGCTCCGCTCGCCCCGCAGGAAGGTGGCCACGTGCCGCGCCTGCGACTGCAGGATCCAGCGCAGCTTCTGACGCTTCCCCTCGTAGCGCTCGGTGCTCTCCTCCAGCCGCTGGAGCACGCGCCCGGCGATGGCGCGGCGCGTCTCCAGGGTGAGCAGCCCCTCAGCGTCCTGCTCGAGGGCCGTGCCCCGGCCCACCAACCCCAACACCGCGCGATCGACCACCGGGGCGCGGAACTCCTCGATCAGATCCAGCACCATGCTTGGCTTACCGGGGCGGTCGGCGTGGATGAACCCGGCGTAGGGGTCCAGCCCGGCCAGCAGGCATGCCTGTGTGACCTGACCGTAAAGGATGCCGTAGCCGTAGTTGAGGGCGGCGTTGAACGGGTCACGGGCGCCGCGCCCACGGCGGCCGGGCCAGTCCAGCTTGGGCCGCAGGATGGCGCCGATGCCGTCCCAATAGACCTGGGCAGCGCGCCCCTCGATAGCCAACAGGCTCTCGCGGTGCGCCTCGACCCCCTCGGACCAGGCCCGCGCCTGCCAGGCGTCGATCTCCTGGTCGTGGCGTGCCACGGCACGGGCGGCGCTGCGCAGGAAGCGGTAGGTGTCGCCCTCGCGCTCACGGCGGCCCTTGGCCAGGTATTTGAGAAGGCGGGCCTGGTTGGCGATCTTGCCCCGGGCCATAGCGGCCGCCAGTGCTACCCCCCGCGTGTCGGTGTAGGCCAGCATCTGGGCGCGGCGCGTGCGCACCGTGCCGGTGAGCCCGGCGGTGTAGAGGGTGGCGTAGGGCACGCCGCGCGGCGAGAGGTAGTGGATGGGGACGCCGTGACCGGCGCAGAGCGCCAGGGCGTCGGCCGAAAGTGAGACGCCCCGGCCCATGATCACCACCGTGCGCAGGAAGCGCACCGGTGCCTCCGTCAGCACCGCGCGGCCCTTGCGCACCACCAGGCGGTCGCTGTGCTTGCCCACGTAGACGCCATAGCCTTCCACAAGCAGGGTCTCAATGCGTGGCATCTCGCCCTCCTGGCCGCAGGCGATACCAGCCGTTGCCCTTCACCGCGTCCTTGCCCACGTGCACGAACTGCCCCCAGAGCAGCCAGGGCAGGAAGGGGGACCAGTCGTGGGTCTCCAGCACCACCTGGCCCAGGAGGCCGCCGATGGGCGACTCGGCCCGGCGTCGCGTGGAGTAGCTGCGCACCTCCTCCCAGGTCAGGCTGTGGTCCACCACCGTCACGCGCGCGGCGGCGTCCAGCAGGTCGGGGAAGCTGACCGGCAGCGGGGTGTCGGAGAAGGCCCCGCTGAGCGCCTCCAGGCGCTCCAGCAGGCGCTGGAAGAAGGGGCGGAAGGCGAACCCCTCGGGCTTGACCAGGCGCCCCTTGTGGATCAGGCGCGTGGGGGTCAGGAAGCGGAGCGTGAGCTGGACCGGCGCGCCGTGGGCATCCCCGCCCAGCGCCTGGCAGGCCTCCAACACCTGGGCGTGCGTGACGGGCACGTCGGGGACGTGGACGGTGTTTGTGCCACTGCGCAGCACGATCTGGCGTTCGCCGGTGAGGGGATTGTGGGCCCAGATCTCGCTCACGTGGACGCGTCCGCGGCGTCGGCGGCCATCGTCCTGCCGGTAGAGGCGGCCCAGCCCCCCTGTCTCGAAGGCCTGGGTGGCGAGGACGACGTAGGGGAAGAGATGCATGGCCTGGGCGTAGAGCGTCAGGCCAAAGGTGAGCGTCTCGCCGGGCTCATATTGGAAGACGAGGCGGCCATTGTAAGACTCCACCGGGTGCCCGCTGCCCGGCAGGGGTGGCTGGATGGTGTAGGGGCGTGGGCGGTCCTGGCCCCGGGGGTGGCCTGGGGCCAGGGTAGCCGCCAACGTCGCCACCGGGCAGGTGGCCGCCAGCGTGCAGGTGCTGCACTGGGCCTGACGGTCATGGCCAAAGGCGCAGAAACGGGTGCGCAGGGCGTGGTAGAGCGCCCCCCGCAGGGCGGAGCCCTGGTGCTCGTTGAGCTCGATGCGGTCCAGTGCCTCGGCCACAAAGGTAAGCCGGTGTGCAGTGAAGTG
>CAYLRT010000207.1:0-3330 GCA_964385885.1 uncultured Anaerolineales bacterium
AGGCCAATCTCAAGCAAGAGCCAGGCGAAGGTCCAGAGCGGAAAACCTTCCCGCGCCACGGTGCGGCTGAGCAGGACTCCCCCTCCAACGCTTGCCACTACGAAGCCGAGGAAGATGGGGAGTGTCCGTATGAAGCCCGGCAGCCAGAACCTGCGCCAAATGACGGTGCTGCCATCGCCAGAGACGACCCATGAGGGAGGGAACAGAAACTCGCGGATCGCAGCCCAGATTGTGAACAAAGCCCCGCCAGGCCGAGAGGAGTCAGCTTCGGTCTCTTCCTCGGCCTGGTAGCTTTCCTCCGCGCTGATGTCAAGCCGCTGCAGGCGACGTGCCAAGAGCTCACGGATCTGGCCGCGCGTACGCAATACATTGCGCGCCCGTATCCTCTCCATCTGTTCAGAGATCAGGCGCCGCAAGGCATCCGGTGCGGGGACGTAGCTCATGTCGATCTCGACGGTCTCACCGGCGGTCTGAAGGACCAGGTTCCCGTAATTCAGCAGGTTGGCCATGAACCCGGGTTGCACCTCGTATATGTCCTGGATGTTGTCAAGAGGGGTCTCCTCGTGCTGGGCGTTGAAAGGACCAGTGCGCTCGATGTGTACCACCCGTTGGGTTGTCACCACGAAGAAGTCGTCACGCCAGTTGATGTAGCGCCATACCGCAGCCAGGATCAGCCCAAGTAAGGGCAGGCAAAGGATGGCACCCACAATGATCAGCAGGCGCGTGCCGCTACTGAGCAGGGACACGACCAAAGGGGTCAGGAGCAATATGAGGAGGACCAGATTCCAGGTTTGGAGGAAGAGACGGGACCAATGACGCTGTACGACGCTCACCACCCACTCGTCGTCGCGCAGCCAGTCGAACGTCCGTAGACGGTAGCGGCGAGCCACTTCGGGGGACATGTGGAGCCGGCGTTCCAGGTAGGGACGCTTTTCGAGGAGGCTGTGGAACTCCTCCCGTAACAGGTAGATGACACGCGCATAGCCCCGGGCCGTTGCCGTGACGTCATGGAAGTCGCCGATGAGCAGCCCGGTCTCGCCAGCATACTGCCCGGCCGTAAGGGTCCCCAGCTTGTGCGTATAGCCCTCGGGTGTCACGGCGGTCAACTCCACAAGCCCACTCACGACGTAGATCAGGCGATCGGACACCTCCCCCTGGCGGAACAGCCACTCGCCATCCTCGTAGTATTGGTCATGGGCCAGATTCGCGACCTGGCGCAACTCGAGTTCCCCTGCCCGGTCGTCCAGGTTTTGGAAAAGGGGGAGACTTCTAAGTATGGAGACCAGGTAGGCTGGCCGCAGGGGACCGTCGAGATGTTCTCGGAGATAGGGGCTTCGGTCGTAAACGCGGACAAGATCACGGAAGGCAACCCGCAGGCATGTCACGTCTGTGAGCGCGGTCGCGGTGACGGGTTCGAAGGCGGCGATTTGCAGCCCCCATCGTCCTAGCACCTCGCCTTCGCCCACTTCTGTCGTCAGGAGCTTCGTGCCCTCTGAAGTCTCCTCGATGCGCTGGACGGAGACCTGCCCCTCGACGATGACCAATGTCCAGGCAGAGGCTTCCCAGTGGTGGAGGAGTGTGTCACCGCTTTGGTAGATTCGTTCCTCGACGTGGGGAACCAGTCGCAACAATTCCTGCTCGCCTGTCTCATCCAGGTCCGCGAGCCCTGGAATCCTCTTCAAGTATGCGACCACCGTTTGCGGTTCCATGCGATGAGATTATAGCATAGCCTGTGGCTGCAGCACATGCGCACAGGCGGGAACTGTTACACAGTCAGCGCGGTGTGATAGGCCTTCAGGGTGAGGCGAGCCGTTCGCGCCCATGTGAAGCGTCGAGCTTGCTCTGTAGCGCGGCGGCTTAGCTCCGAGTGGAATGATTCATCAATCAACAGTTGGATCATCGCGCCTGCCATGCCCTCGGCATCGTCGGGATCGGTGAGCATGCCAGCGGGGCCAACGACCTCGGGAAGGCTGGCGGCGTTGCTCCCCACGACAGGCACGCCACAGGAAAGAGCTTCCAGGGGAGGATAGCCAAAGCCTTCGTATCGGGACGGGAAGAGAAAGGCTTTCGCTCCGCGATAGAGCGCAGGCTTGTGAGACTCTGGGACGTAGCCGAGGAAGTGAAGTGAGCAGTCAGGGATTCCCATCTCCTTCGCCAGACGGCGAGGATCGGGGGTAAAGGGGCTATCCCTGGTTGGGAGCCGGCCGGCGATCACAAGTTGCGCGTCAGCTACAGCCCGGCTGACGTAGGTGAAAGCCCGCAGCATGGTGGCCAGGTTCTTCCTGATGTCGAATCCCCCGAGATAGAGCAGATATCCCTCACTGATACCCCAGTCACGGCGGATGGATCGATCGCTTTCGCCTGCAACGGGTGAGAAGCTGTCACCTACAGCCAGTGGGATCACCTGCACGCGGTCCGGGCTGACGGGCAGGGTGTTCAAGATATCATGTCGCGAGGCTTCAGAGTCGGTGATCACCAGTGTGGCCCCCGGAGTCGACGCGGCGGCCAGGGAGGTGTAGAGCCGCGCCAGGGGGTTTCCTCGATAGGGCGGTAGGATGAGCGGGATGAGATCGTGGATGGTGACCACGGTGGGCCCCCATGTCCTTGCTGGAGGGGCCCAATAGGGAATGTGCAGGAGATCCGCTTTGAGCTGCTGGGCCATCCTGGGGATAAGGAACTGCTCCCACCACACCTTGGAAAGGTGTGTGATCCGGATGGGATGGCGGATAAGCTTGAGCCGATCCGTTGTGAAATCGTCGTGAGAGGGAGCTCCCTCGGGGCTTTGTCCCGCGGGTACCACCACGATGACATCTGGGGCCTGTTCCCCCAGCGCACTGAGGAGTCGGGCTATGTGCCTTGTGTACTGCCCAGTACCGGTGTCGGGACGGTTCCAGAACCACCCGTTAGTGACAACTCGCATGGGCGAATCACCAATGGCGTGGAGATCGTCCTCTCTGGCGCCGGCGGCTGCGCGGGGGGCAGAGGCGCTCACAACGCCTGTGCGAGGTGGGCTCAGGATTCTCTCAGACGGACATTGACCGCCTGAGGGCCCCGGTCAGTCTCCACGACCTCATACCAGACAGGAGTCTCCTCGGTCAACAAGGAGACATCGCCTTCGAAATTGCTGCGATGGAAGAAGATCTCGTGCCCATTTTCCTGCTTGATGAATCCAAAGTGCTTGTCGTCCCGATACCATTTGACCACGCCAGGGCGAGGTCCTGTCTGAGGCTCTATGGTCTCCCTGCATGCGGGGCAGAATTCTGGCTTCTCAGGTTCCAGCCCCATTTCGGCCGCCAGGCGTTGCTCTTCCACCCGGTAGACAAACTGCTT
>CAYLRT010000208.1:0-3299 GCA_964385885.1 uncultured Anaerolineales bacterium
GGGGCGCTTCCTGTGGCAATGATGTTGCCCGGTATTGGCCTCGAATTCCTCTTGCGATGCGCTGACAAGCTAGGGCTTCCGAGTGCGTTGATGGGTAGTGGTGGGATGGCAGTGTTACTGGCAGTAAACGTGTGGCTGACTGGCTATACATACTTCGTGCGTTGGCCACAGATTCCGGAGGTCCGCTTCGTCTGGCAGAGCGACCTAAAAGACGTCGCTGAGTGGCTGGACGCGCACCCGGAGGTGACCGCTGGTACAATCGGTGGTCTTTCTCCTACGTTGATGGATGACCCTAGTCTGGATCTTCTCATGCGGCGGGAGGACCCGGTTGTGCGGTGGTGCAATCCTGGTGGTCCTTTGAGTTCCGGTGGTGGTGTCCTGTTCCCTGCTGAAGGTGGACGTTTTCTTTTGCCTTCCGTTGTGCCTCTGGACGGATATTTGAGCACTTACATGACCGAGGCCTCGATTTCTCCTGCGACTGACCATGGATCCTTCTTGGAATATCGTCTGGCTACCCCGAGGCCTGTGAACCGGAGTGATGTGGCGTTTGAAGGCGGTGCGACGCTGCTCGAACTCGATGGACCTGGGAGGGCCGGTCCCGGAGATGTGATCACGATGGTCTCAGTGTGGGAGGCTGCTGGAGAAACCCATCCTGACCTGAAGGTGTTTGTGCATCTCGTCGATGCCGATGGTGAGTTACGTGCGCAAAGCGATGGTCTCGATTGCCCCGCGTCGTTCTGGCGAGCCGGGGATCGTGTTGTTCAGTTGCACCCCCTTGAGTTGCCTCAGGATCTCGCTCCTGGGCGTTACTCCCTGCGCATCGGCCTCTATGATCGGCAGACCCTGCAACCCTATTCGCTTCTAAATGGAGAACCTTATTTTGAGGCAGCACAGTTGGAGATCGGCGGCCCGTAATCTGTGGGCCACCCAAGTTCTACAGTTGTTGTTGCTCATCATTGCGTTTGGATTCCTGGCCCACAACGCTCAGGCTCAATCGCCGACGATGGATGAGCAAAATCATATTGCCCGTGGGTATGCGCTGCTGCGGACAGGGGACCCACGCCTCAGCGTTGAGCACCCGCCATTGATAAATCTACTGGAAGCTCTGCCACTTGGCCGTGGCGTTACTCTTCCCCTGGACGACGTTTCCTGGCGGCGCGGGGACTGGTATCGTTTTGCTGATCTGTTCCTCTGGCAGGCAAATGCTTCGCCTGATCGGATAGTCTTCCTGGCGCGGATGCCCATCGTGGCGTTGACGTTACTGTTAGGGGCACTGGCAGGACGATGGGGCCAAGAGATTGGAGGACGCTATGCTGGTGTTTTGGCACTAGGTTTCATTCTTCTGGATCCTAATCTTCTGGCCCATGGGAGCTTAGCGACGACGGACCTCGGTGTCACGTTTGCGACGCTTCTGGCGAGTTATGTGTTGTGGCGTACTGAGGCTAAACCCTGTCTGCTGAGGCTTGGAATAAATGGTCTTGCAATAGGCCTGTTGCTGGCGAGCAAGATGAGTGCCTGGGTTGTCTGGGGAGGACTGGGAGTAGCGTTCCTTTGGCAGGTTTGGGGGAACGACAGGTGGAGAAGTGAGGGCGGATGGCAAGCGGTAACGCGGTCCGTGGTTCTTCGTGGGTTCCTTTACCTTGGGATCACTGTCCTCGCTTTACTGGTTGTATGGGCTGTATACGCATTTCAACTTGCTTCATCCACGGACCATGGCCCTTTGATCCCAATGGGCACTTACTGGCGGGGGATAGGGCAGATCTTCCGGCAGGTGCAAGGAGGGCGACCTTCCTACTTGCTTGGGAAGACGCGGCTTGGTGGATGGCGATTGTATTTCCCGATCGCCTTTTTGGTGAAGACGCCTTTAGCTTCGCTGCTGCTGATCACTTGTGCTGTTGGACTCTCGAGGGTGGTCACTCGGCGGTCTGTCGGAGCTTTTCTTCTGTTGCCGGTGTTGGTCTATTGGGGCGCAGCCCTTGCCAGTGATCTCAATATAGGATATCGGCACCTTCTACCAACGCTACCCTTGTTGTACGTCTGGGGAGCCCAGCAATTGAGCCTTGTGGATGGGTCGCGTTGGCGCCGCATAGGCCTGGGGCTACTTCTCTGGTTGGCCGCTGAAACTGTATGGATTGCCCCAGATTTCCTTCCCTATTTCAATCCCATTGGAGGCGGCCCAGAGCATGGGTGGCGCGTCCTCGCGGATTCCAATATCGACTGGGGGCAGGACCTGAAGCGGCTGAGTGTTTACCTCAGAACGCATGCCCACGGCGAGAGAGTGAAGTTGAGTTGGTTTGGGAGCAGCTATCCAGAGCGCTATGGTATTGAGGATTATGAACCACTACCCGGACTGCCCCATCACTTTGATCTCTGGTTTCAGCCTCCAACCTTTAATGAGGCACAGCCGGAACCGGGCCTCTACGTGATCAGTGTATCGAACCTGGTGGAGTTACCGTTGGTGGACAAGCATTTCTTCGCCTACTTCCGCGATCGGGAGCCCGACGCCCGGATTGGATATTCGGTTTACATCTATCGCGTTGGGGAGAACTGATGGGACGAGTATCTCGGCGCTGTGCCCTGTCCACTCGGGCTGTATCGTGGCTGGTCGGTGGTCTAGCCGTTGCGATGGCTTGGTTGACCTGGATGCCGGCGATGCAGGTCGTGCATTTTGGCGCTGCCGTTCTGTTATTGTGGATCCTGCCGGCCGTTGGATGGTTCCTCGTGTTGCCGGGTGGGTTCTTGCTGCGTCTTGTGAGCGGCCTGGGGTTGGCTTTTGTCGGCTCTGGGTTGGTGACGCTCATGTTGTACCTGTTTCCGGGGCCTTTCCCTGGTGTCATTGCTCGATTTGTCTATGTTGCCATCGCTGTAGCGTCGCTCCTGGTGGGGCGGCGACTCCGGCGTCCAAAGGGAAACAGGGAGAGGAAACGCCCGACTCGCTATTATCTAGCTCTCCTCCTTGTGTTAGCGGTGGCTATTCTCACTCGCTTCCTCAATATCGGTTACAGTGAGTTTCAAGGGGATGAGGCCGTCGTCATGCGGCGCGTCGCAGAGGCACTAAATGGCAATGACACGACGCTTTTCTTGCATCAAAAAGGGCCGGTCGAGATCCTTGTGCCAATGTCATTATGGACATTGACGGGGACGATTACGGAATGGCAAGCACGGTTCCCCTTTGCGTTGGCAGGAGTATTGGCTGTGCTCACCGTTGCTTGTCTTTCGGAGATGTGGTTCGGTTGGCGTGCCGGAATGGTGTCTGGGTTCCTGGCTGCTATCAACGGTTTCCTGGTGGCGTTCGGACG
>CAYLRT010000209.1:0-3276 GCA_964385885.1 uncultured Anaerolineales bacterium
CCCATTGAATCTCTGCTACTCCCGGGTATAATGGATGTGCAAAGCAAGGGGCCTGAGTCGGCCGGGCGGTCGCGCCTGGGGGACATTGTCCATCCCAGGTGAGGAAAGTCCGGACTCCACAGGGGGCGATGCCGGGTAACACCCGGGCGGGGCGACCCGCGGAAAGGGCCACAGAAACAGACCGCGACCCTGGATCAGCGATCGGTGGATCGACGATCCGGGGCGCAAGGGTGAAAAGGTGGTGTAAGAGACCACCGGCATGTCAGGTAACTGACATGGCCAGGCAACCCCCATCGGGAGCAAGGCCAAGCAGGAGGGACAGCGTCATGCTGGGGTGTGCCCCGCACCCTTTCCTGGGTTCAGGAAGGACCTCCGGGTAGGCCGCATGAGGGAACGGGTGACCGTTCTCCAAGACAGATGACCGCAGGCTGAGACCATCCCGCAGGGGGTGGGCCCAGCTTACAGAATCCGGCTTATAGGCTGACTCAGGCCTTTTCCCCGTGGCAACAGGTATGCTTCCCATCCCTGTCATGGGGCGCGAGGCTTTGTCTCGTGTCCCGGTCGGTCTGATGGGGTTCTGGGGGTGCTTCCTTTCACCCGCCGTCTGTGAGACAGTCACTATGTAAGGAAATGGTTGCGGTTCTTCCGGTTTGTGGTATGATGCCACTGTTTGGTAGACGGTCTTTCTGCCCCTGGCAGGACCTGGGGTAAATCCATAGAAAGGAGTTTCACCGTCTTGGATACAAGAACCTATGAGTTGATGTTTATTGCGAGCGCCCAACTGGGCGATACGGAGCTTGAGGCACTGCTTCAGCGCGTACAGCGTTATCTTGAGGCCGCTGAGGCTGAGGTTTTGAGTTTCAAGGAATGGGGCCTGCGCCGTCTGGCCTATCCTATCCTCAAGCAGCGCGAGGGCCGTTATTATCTGGTCCACTTCCGAGGGTCTCCTCAGTCTATCAATCCGCTAGATCGCAACCTGCGTCTGATTGAGGGGTTGATGCGGCATATCATCGTCCGCATTGAGGACGTGCAGGCGCATTTTGACGAGGAGGAGACTACCCCTGTCACGGAAGCTCAAGCCCCTCAAGAGGCAGCGGCAGCGTCTGAAGAAGCGGAACCTGAAGCAGTAACGCCTGAAGAGGCGGCGCCAGAGCAGGTGACGTCGGAAGAGACAGCATCGGAAGCGACAGTGCCAGGAGAGGCGGAGGAAGAGGCCCCAGAGCAGGACGCCGCGGATCAGGCATCGGAGTAAGCCGCTCAGGCCAACCACGATGACACGCAGTCTCAACAAAGTCTTGATCATTGGTCGCCTGGGCCGTGACCCAGAGCTGCGCTTCACGGCCAGTGGTCGCCCAGTGGCTTCTTTTAGCGTGGCCGCCATGCGTGGTTGGACCGACTGCGATGGTGAACACCACGAGGAGACCGAGTGGTTTCATGTGGTAACCTGGGGAGGGCTGGCAGAGGTCTGCAAGAAGCATCTCCACAAGGGATCTCTTGTCTATGTAGAGGGCAGGCTCCAAACCCGAAATTGGGAGGGGCCTGACGGGGAGCGCCATTATCGGACCGAAGTGGTTGCCCAGGAGCTAATCTTCCTGGACAACTACTGTGCCTCCGAGTGTGAGACGCTCCCAAAGAGAGCAGACGACCAGGAAGAACATCATTAACTGAGTTCTTAGATACAAGGTAAGGAGTAAGGAGTGTGAGCGACTATCGCAGGCGACGACGCTTTACGCGTAGGAAGAAAGTCTGTTATTTCTGCACAGAGGGCATTGATGTGATCGACTACAAGGATGTATCGCTGCTGCGGCGTTACATCAGCGACCGGGGCAAGATCAGGCCACGGCGCCAGACGGGCACCTGTGCCCGCCATCAGCGCCGTCTTGCCGTGGCCATCAAGCGCGCACGGCACATGGCGTTGCTCCCCTTCGTGGCAGAGGTCGAGCTGTAGCCAACGGCACAATGCTGATCGGGCATAGGGGGAATCTGCCTCTATGCCCGTTACTTTATATATACGGGATTGAGGGGTATGGCTAAACGATCGAAGGGCGAGAAACGGCTAACCCGTCGCCAGCTTGCGCGACGGGAGAGGGAAGAACGACTCCAGCGCATCATCCTGGGCATCGCCATCGCATTGGGCGTGATCGTGGTGGGGGTCCTGGTCTATGGCATCGTGCACGAGGTGTTCATCGAGGCGCGTCGGCCTGTGGCCAGAGTCGGCGATACGATCATCACCACCAAGCAGTTCAAGGCGCGCCAGCGCTATGAGAGATGGATGACCCAACTGCAGATCTACCAATACGATCAGTACTTGTCCCAGTTGAATGCGCAGGCAACTCCCTCGGCTACCTCGCCCACTACTGATACCGTGGGCACCGACGACGCCCTGATCCAGCAGCTTGAGATGAGCAAGGCGAGCCTCGAGCGCCAGCTTTCCGCCGACATGGCCAACGTCTTCGCAGGCCAGATACTCGACCGGATGATCGAGGAGGAGCTGGTGCGCCAGGAGGCTGCCCGGCGGGGGCTCACCGTAACGGATGAGGAGATACAGCAGCGCATCAAAGAGCTGCTGGGCTACACCGAGCCCTCGGCGACCCAGGCCCTGACGGACACCACGACAACCCCCGAGGCGGAGACATCTGCGCCGGCGTCCGAGGACTTCGAAGAGGTGTACGAGGGCTTCAAGACGAATGTCCTGGAGGCAACCCGCTTCCCGGAGGATGACTTCAAGGCCATGATTGCCGCTGACCTGCTGCGCCTGCAGTTGAAGGATGCCCTGAGCCAGGAGTTGAACGCCGATCAGGATCAGGTCCAGGTGGCGCTCTTCACCCTTGAAAACGAAGAGGCAGCCAAGGAGCTTCAGGCCAGCCTCAACGATGGCAGCGCCGATCCCACCCTCGTCATCGAGGAACTGCAGGCCGATGACAGCCCCCAGTCGGCAGGATATGACCTGCCCTGGGTCCCCGTCGGCTACCTGGCGAATCAGTTTGGGGTCGAGGTGGAAAAGGCCGCCTTCAGCACGCCGGTGGGTAAGGCATCTCCTCCGCTCCAGGGGCCCGAAGGCGTGTACTTCGTGGTCTATGTCCGGGGGCACGAGACCCGCCCCCTGAGCCCCAACCTGTTTGCACAGGAGCAGGAGAAGGCCTACCAGGAGTGGCTGGTGGAAGCCAAGGATCGCTACGTAGAGTATCTGGACTGGGAGAAGGCCGTCATAACGGAATAGCCAGTCCGCTGCTCGAGGCAGGGTTCTGAGAGCCCTTGGTTGGCGTCACTGTCGTG
>CAYLRT010000210.1:0-3242 GCA_964385885.1 uncultured Anaerolineales bacterium
GTGATTGTTGTCGGGCCCTCTGGATTCCAGGAAGCCCATCTTCACACAGATTACTCGGTTTTCGCCTCACCAGGAATAGCGGATCTGGACCAAGATGGTAGAATGGAGATTGTGATCGGAGGATCGAGCGTCTACGATGAGGCGCATGGCTATGTGTTTGACTTCGAGTTTCAAGCAGAGACAAGGAGCTCAGCGGCCGCAGACTGGACGATGTTTCACCGCGATGAGCACAAAACTGGCTTGTTCCCGCCGCCGCCCATGTTGACGGTGGATTGTGATCGTACGCTCATCCTGCATGATATTGATGCTCCGAACGGGGTAGAATATGTCACATGCCATCTTCGGAACCCAGCCCGCACACTTATTGAATGGCAGAGCCAGGTGCAGGGGGGAGATGGGGTCAGTGTCTTGCCGCAGGAAGGCATACTCAGTGGGGTGTCACAGGACATTGAGATTGCGGTGGATGCAAAGCAATATGCACCCGGGTACCACGACATCAATCTCACAATTGAGGGATGGTCCGATGCGGGAACTGCTGTTCTGGGCAGCCCAGCTTCGGTTTCGTTCCAGCTCTATGTGGGCGAGGTGCACTCAACCTTCATACCGTTGGTCCTTCGGAACTAGATAGTGCGCATTCTGCATCTGATTCAGCGCTACTGGCCGTCGCGTGGTGGGGCGGAGAGTCACATGGGTGAGATCTCCGCCCGACTGGTTCGTGATGGTCATCAGGTTACGGTTGCAACCACAGATGCTGCGGACTTCGAGTTGTTCTGGGATCCTGCAGCCAGTCGTTTGAGCGTGCGGGAAGAGTGGCATGATGGTGTTCAGATTCTTCGCTTTCGTGTTCGGCACGTCCCGTTCGCTACCTACGCCTATCCAGGCTTGCGTCGTCTCTTGTTGATCCTCTCGAAGTTCTCGCTCATGCCGTTCGGGGTGCTATACAGGCTGGCCCAGCTAACTCCCTGGGTCCCTGATCTTCGCCAGTGGCTTTCCCGAACGGCCGAGGAGTACGATCTGATCGCTGGCATGACGATATGTTTTGAGGGTCTGATTGAGGCGGGTCTACAGTTAGCACAAGCTCGGGGGATCCCGTTTGTGATCTATCCGTTGACCCATCTTGGGGCAGGTAGTGTGCCTGGGCAAGACGCTTTGGCACGTTTCTACACAATGCGTCACCAGATTGAGCTGGTCCGCCGTAGCTCAGCCGTGGTTGCCCAGACGACAGGGGAGCGGGATTTCTATGTGCGGTTGGGAGTCAGCCCGGCACGAATTGCAGTGGTCGGACCTGGTTTCAACATCCGGGATGTGTCGGGGGGGAACGCTGCGCGTTTGAGGCAGCGGTATGGACTTCAGTATCCGATCGTCTTCATGCTGGGCAAGATGTCCTTTGACAAAGGTGCCATTCATACGGTGGAGGCCATGCAACGACTCTGGGCTGCAGGTAGGAATGTTCACCTGGTCTTGGCGGGAGAGGTGCTTGGAAGGTTTCAGGCATACATCGATGGACTTACCGCTGAACGCAAGAAGCATATCCTTGTGCTTGGGGTTGTAGACGACCAGACGAAGCGCGATCTGCTGGCCGCAGGTGATATTCTGGTTATGCCGTCGCGTACAGACTCGTTTGGGATCGTCTATCTCGAAGCATGGGCGTATGGTAAGCCCGTGATCGGAGCCAGGACCTGGGGAGTGATGGATGTCATCGCTGATGGAGAAGACGGTCTGTTAGTGCCCTTTGGCGACGTGGATGCACTTGCCGCCGCTATTAGACAATTGCTGGACGAGCCTGGCCTCGCTTCTGCTCTCGGATCACGAGGCAGAGACAAGGCACTAGCTATGCATACGTGGGATAGGAAGTACCCTGTGGTGAGGGACTTATACACCCGTCTTGTAGAAGGATAAACACAGCCTTGCGAATCCTCTACCTGGTTCATCAGTTTGCCCCCGAGTTTGTGGGCGGCACTGAGATCGACACTTGGGAAGTCGCTCACCGAATGCAAGCGCGTGGTCACCGCGTCGCGATCGTGCATCGGGCGCCGGGCAGACGTGGCGTCGTACACACCAATAGAGAAGGCATTCCTGTCATCCGGCTTGAGTTCGGTCCCATGACGCGACGTGCGCTTTTCGCCGCGACCTTTGGCCACCCTGCACTGGCCCGAGCAGTTGACTCGGTATCCCGAGAATTCCATCCGGATCTTCTCCATGTTCAGCACTTGCGGGGGTTGCCACCAACGATAGTGGCGTCGCATCAGGTGGGTGGATGCCCTGTCGTGATTTCGCTGCGTGACTACTGGTTTGCATGCTCGAATGCCGAACTCTTAGATGATGTTACCGGACGAGTGTGTACACATCCTGGTGAGGCAGTGCACTGTGCCCGTTGCGCCATGGTTCGGAGCGGGGCGCGTGGGTTGTTGCCTATTGCGTTGGGTTTGGCGCCCATCCTTGGTCTCCGGAACCGTATTCTGAAGGGTGTTTTGCGGCACGCGGATGGATTGCTAGTGTATTCCGAGTTTGTTCGTCAGTGGTTTGCCCGGTATGGCGTAGGCAATGCTCCTTTGCATCTAGTTCGTCGTGGCATCCCACGGCCGAGAACGATGCCAGATCGATCGGATGGTGATATGGCCCATGTGGTGCGTTTAGGCTACATAGGGGGATTGGCCTGGGAGAAGGGCGTCCATGTAGTGCTCGAGGCTGTCAGCAATCTCCCTGAAACCGTTGAGCTGGTGGTCGCGGGCGATGACACCAAACACCCGGATTATGTGGCTTATCTCAAGTCCCTGGTACATCATCCTGGGATTCGATTTGTAGGGCGGCTCAATCGTGACGGTGTGTGGTCGCTGCTAGCGAGACTGGATGCCGTGGTAGTGCCGTCACTTTGGTTTGAGACATTCTCGATGGTGACACATGAGGCCCTGGCGATGGGAGTCCCGGCTATAGTATCCGGCCACGGTGTTCTTGCCGACGTGATAGAGCACGGGGTGAACGGCTTGTGCGTCCCCCCCGGGGATGTGGATGCATGGCGTGGGGCCATATCGGAGTTTGTTCGGTCGCCAAGTCTTCGCCAACGCCTGCAATATGGTATTAAGCCTCCACCCGATATGGATGAGTATGTGAATGGCGTTCAAGCTGTGTATGAAGAGGTCTTGTCCCGAGGGAGGTCGGGGGTAAATGGTCCGGGAACCCGTGTTTGCTGACGTCCTGGACGCTGCGCAGCGCATTGCGCCGTATGTCCACCGGACCCCCGT
>CAYLRT010000211.1:0-3193 GCA_964385885.1 uncultured Anaerolineales bacterium
GAGGTCCACAGCAGTGTGCGCTCCCTGTACCTGGATGGCCCGCTCTGGGGCCATCCAGGGGCCATCGTAGTGGAGAGCGGCGATAGCCGTGAGGTGCTGGGGGCAGAGGGGGCGGATGCCCCCGAGATCGTCAGGTTCGGCATCGTCGGAGAGTATCTGGACTTCTTCAACCATGCGTGCGCGGGCCTGCCCACGCGCTCCAACTTCCAGAACGCGGTCAATACGATGCGGGTCGCTGAGGCCATGCAGCAGGGCCGCGACCTGTGAGCTCCAAAAGCGGTCATGGTTCCTCATGGACACCCCGGGAGTTGAGGACTGTCACCGGGGTGGAGGGCGTCCCTCTTACCTCCAGAGCAACGACGGGGGAGTGAGGGAGAAGTGGTCACGGTTACCTATGCCAGGGCCTTTGCCGTGAGTCGTCGCCGCAAGCGATGGCCCGCGTACGCCACCCATCCAGTGGGGTGATTGTCACACCATTGGAGGTTTGTCGTGAAGTACCAGACGTCAAGATGGACGCTGGCCCTGCCCTTATTTCGCCAACTGTTTGTTGGACAGTCTCGTGGGCAATCCCATGGATGACGAGGTTGAGGGCTCTGGTATAATCTTGTCATTATGCCTTCTCCCTCTGACTGCTGTGAGGCATGGGCGATGTCCCCAAATGGGGTGAGGTGGCTTGTGCTGATAGTCTCATGGATGCGATTTCCATGTTAAGGAGGATGTGCTTTGCTTCCTTGGTTGGGTCATTACCTTACGCAGTTCTTTGGACCTTTCCGGCTTTTCACTTCTTATATCTTCCTGGCCAGCATTGGTGTGGGCATCGCAACCCTGGGCACCTGGTATCTCCTGCCTCGACTGTGGCACTATCTCCCCCGTGACCAGGGACGGGAGTATGCCGTGAATGCACAGGAGGCCAAGGGTAAGCCGGTCGGAGCCGGGCTGATCTTTGTGCTCCTCTTCGCTCTCGTCGTCCTGTTGGTGGTTCCCTTTGACTGGCGTGTCGTGGGTGTGGTGGGCGTGATCGTCCTCTCATCCATAGAGGGGTTCCTGGATGACCGCGCCCATGGGTTGAGCGAGTACGTGTTGGGCGCGATCGACCTGGCTATCTCGGTGTTGGGTGCCATCGTGCTGTGCCAACTGCACACCTATGAGATCTGGCTCCCGCTGGTGAAGACTACCCTGATCATCCCCCCGTGGGTGTTCATCCCTCTGACCGCGTTGTTGCTTTGGGTCACGATCAACGCTACGAACTGCACCGATGGGGTGGATGGGCTTTCCGCCAGTCTCTCGATTCTGGCCTTTGTCTACCTGGGTGGGATCCTCTATGGGATCGTGGGGCATGCCGATATCTCCTCCTATCTGCTGGTCCCCCACTATCCCGACGGGGCAAACTGGGCTCTGCTCGCCTTCATCATGGTCGGATGCCTCAGTGGATATCTGTGGCATAACAGCCTGCCCAGCGCGGTGCTGATGGGGGATGCCGGCTCGCGCCCCCTGGGACTGCTCCTGGGGCTGCTGGTGATGGCGGCCGGTAACCCCTTCCTGGTAGTGGTCTTGGCGAGTGTCGTGTTGATCAATGGCGCTACTGGCTTGCTCAAGGTGGCTTTGCTCCGATTCTTCCGGATCAGCATCTTCAAGAACATTCGTTATCCCCTTCATGACCATGTGCGCCACAATCTGGGGTGGTCCAACACCCAGGTGCTGGTGCGCTTCGTGTTGCTTCAGGCTATTGGCACACCGATCCTGCTGATACTCCTGTTCAAAGTCCGCTGATCTGTCAGCGGCGGTGGGGCGAGAGGAAGCTATGGCACGTGCCCGGCAGCAGCAGAAGATTATTGTGGTGGGAGGCGGCGTAGCAGGGCTCACTGCTGCCGCCTACCTGGCAAAGGCCGGGCATCCGGTGATGCTCCTCGAGCGGTCTGAGGAGGTCGGGGGGGCCCTGACGGCCCTCCGCAAGGATGGGTATCAGTGGGACCTGGGGCCGCGCATGGTGGAGGCCTTTGCCCCCGGTGAGCCTGGAGGGCGTATCCTCAAGGAACTGGGCATTCAGAAGCACGTGGCCCTGGAGCCCGCGGATCGGGGCGTGGTCTTCCCGGATTTCGATCTGCGCAAACCCTCGTCGCTCAGCGAGGCGGATTGGCTGCGCAGGCGGTTGGCGACGCTGTTCCCATTCGAGCGGGACGGGCTGGAGGGCTATTTCCGCTATCATGAGCAGGCCTGGCGGTGGCACACGCGCCGCGTGACCCGCGAGCTGCGGGGCGCTTTTTCACATTCCCCCGTTGTCTCGGGAAGGAGGCGTCCCCCTAAGGAGATTCGGACTCGGGAACATTGGTCTGCTCAGAGGCTGCTGGACCATTTCCTGGTTGATCCCCGCCTGAAAGCGGCCTTCGCCTGCCCGCTGATGTATCGAGGGGTCCTGGCGAGTGAGTTGCCGGCGTTCTATCTTCCGCTGCTCAATGCAGAGACCCGTTTCGATGCCCGCCTGTTGGGGGCCTCACGCGTTCGGTGGCGCCCCAGCTATCACTTCCTGCGGGACGGGGGGAGTTCGTTGACCAGCGCCATTGCCGAGGTGGTGCGCGAAAACGGGGGGCGCATCTACACCGGCGCCCGTGTGGAGCGTATCCTGGTTGATGAAGATCGCGTGCGCGGTGTGCAACTGGAGGGCGGGCATGTTGAGTCGGCCCGTGTGGTCATCGCCACGGGAGGGGCGCGGGAGACGTTCTTCGAACTGGTGGGACGCGGCTATTTACCGCTGGGGTTTGGCTATCGGATTGACACATTGCAGGTTACGAGCTCGGCCTTCGCGGTTCACCTGGGGGTGGATTTCGATCCATCCCCTTATCAATCGGATCCTCTGGTCTACTACTGCATGACCTATGATGTCGAGGGCGCCGTGCATGGGTGTCGATCCGGCGCCTTCCATGAGGGACGCGATGGGTTCGCCGTCTTCATCCCCTCGCTGTTTGCCCAGGGGCTGGCGCCGGGAGGGCACCATGTCCTGAGCATCGTCACGTTCGCCCCCAACACCCTGGAGGGCGAAGGCTGGCAGAAGCGAGGTCGGGAGCTGGCGCGCACGCTGGTCTCGTTGGCAGAATCGGTCTTCCCTGGCCTGCGAGAGCACATCGTGACGCGGGTGATTATGACACCCGATGATCTGCAGGAGAGGACGGGCCAGCGGTGTCATGCTGTGTGGGGC
>CAYLRT010000212.1:0-3174 GCA_964385885.1 uncultured Anaerolineales bacterium
CCCTGCCTTCCTCACACTTGCCTCCCTCGGCGCGACCATAGCATGCTGGGATATGGGGGATGGACTCACAGGAGGTGGGGGCGCTTTATTTCTGGGACACTAGCCCTATGGGAGTGGGGCGCGGCGAGGGCATGAAAAGCCACCCCAAGGCCAGGCTCATTGTGGGATGGAGCGACGGCATTGCCGTCGCCTGCCCCTTCCAAGACAAGACCTCTGAACGCGGTGCGGGGAACATGGCATGGATGAGCGGCAGAGCTCCCTCCGCTCGCATCAGCCACTTGCGGTCAAGAGTCTGTGCTGGTTTGCCCACATCCTGGAAGGTACCCTTCGGTGTGCGGAGTTGTCATGCGGGGATGGTTCATGGTATAGTTGAGGCGTGAACTGGTGCAGTCAGTCCCATACAGTCAAGGAGGTGGACCATGACAGATCCCTATGAGCCGAAACCCGAACACAAGTTTACCTTTGGCCTCTGGACGGTGGGCAATACCGGCAAGGATGCGTTTGGCGAGCCGGTACGGTTGCAGCTTTCGCCGGCCGATCTGGTGTATCTGCTGGGGGACGTCGGCGCCTATGGCGTCAACTTCCACGACAACGATCTGATCCCCATCGATGCCACGCCCGCCGAGCGTGCTTCGATCCTCAAGGCCTTCAAGAAGGCACTGGCCGATACTGGGCTGAAGGTGCCCATGGCGACCACCAATCTCTTCGCCGATCCTGCCTTCAAGGACGGCGCCTTCACCTCCAATGATCCCCGTGTGCGGGCCTATGCGCTGCACAAGACGATGCATGCGATCGACCTGGGCGTGGAGTTGGGTGCGGAGGTCTATGTTTTCTGGGGTGGACGTGAGGGGATAGAGTCGGACGCCACCAAGGACCCGGTCACGGCGATCAAGCGCTTCCGCGAGGCTATCAACTTCCTGTGTGAGTATGTGATCGACCAGGGGTATGACCTCAAGTTCGCCCTGGAGGCGAAGCCCAATGAGCCACGCGGCGATATCTACTTCGCCACCACGGGCGCTTATCTGGGCTTCATTGGGACGCTCGACCACCCGGAGATGGTGGGGGTAAACCCGGAGGTCGCCCATGAGCACATGGCAGGGCTGAACTTCCTCCACGCCGTGGCTCAGGCGTGGGAGGCGGGCAAGCTCTTCCACATCGACCTCAATGACCAGAACTACGCGCGGTTCGATCAGGACTGGCGTTTTGGCGCGCAGAACCTCAAGCAGGCCTTCTTCCTGGTGAAGTTCCTCGAGGATGTTGGCTACCAGGGCAGCCGACACTTCGATGCCCATGCCTACCGCACGGAGGATTACGAGGGCGTCAAGGACTTCGCCCGCGGATGCATGCGCACCTATCTCATCCTGAAGGAAAAGGGCCGCAGGTTCAACGAGGACCCGGAGATCCAGGCCCTCCTGGCTGAGATCAACGCCGACGACGGAGAGATGGATCGCTTCAAGGGCCCCTACACCTCGGAGAAGGCGGCGGCCCTCAAGGCCTACCCCTTCGACCGAAAGGCGCTGGGGGCTCGTGGGCTGAGGTATGAGCGGCTCGATCAACTGGTCAATGAGCTGTTGCTGGGGGTTCGCTGAGGGCGTGGATGATGCGGTCACAGGGGAGGCTGGGGTCTGGCAGGGCCGGGGTCTCCCCTTGGATTGGGCCGAACGGTTGTTGGGGGATTGGAGGTGAAGCCGATGCGTGTCCTGGTTACGGGAGCCAGTGGACGTCTGGGTCCTCATGTGGTCCGCGAGCTGGCTGCGGCCGGCCATGAGTTGGTGTTGTTCTCACGCCGGGAGCCATCCCCTGAGATCAGGAAGTGGCCCTGGGTGCAGGGCGATCTGAATCGTTTCGAGGATTGCGTGCGGGCGGTGCGGGGTCTTGGCCCACAGCGTACCCTGGATGCGATCCAGCATCTGGCGGCGCAACCAGACCCCACGGATCATCCTCAGTTGCGTGCGCGTTACGAGGCGCAGGGCGTCCCCTTCGATCAGACGATGCGGACGAACATCCTGGGCCTCTACTATCTGCTGCAGGCTGCGCTGCAGGAGGGCGTGGGCATCTTTGTCATGACGGGCTCCAACTGCGCCCTGGGCCATGGCTATCGGATCAGCTCACAGCCATTCCCCTTCCAGTATCTGCCTGTGGATGAGACGCATCCCTCCGCTGTGGAGGACTCCTACTCCTACAGCAAGCTGGCAGGGGAGCTGTTGCTGGCCTCCTATACCCGGGCCTATGGCATGCGAACCTACAGTGTGCGCGCCGCGGGTATCTGCGACGAGACACGACGGCGCGCTATGGCGGAGAACGCCAAACCGGCGACGCAGTGGAGCCCCTGGCTGTGGGCCTGGGTGGGCAGCGAGGACGTCGCGACGGCTCATCGGCTGTTGATGGAGCGTGCGGCTGCCGAGGACCCCCGCCTGGGTTCCCATGGGGTCTTCTTCTGCAACGCGGATGATACCACGGCGCTTGAGCCGAGCCGGGAGCTCCTCGCCAGGTTCAACCCGGAGTTGCTGCCGCTGGTGCGTGATTTGGAGGGCCATGCCTCCTTCTTCTCCAATCAGCGGCTCAAGGCAGCCGTGGGATGGGAGCACCGGACGTCGTGGCGTGAGTATTTGTGAGGGTATCTGGCCCTGTGGTGGCGGGCGTTCAATCGGAGGTGATGAGTATGGCATCAACCGTGGGCATGGGCGTGGTGGGGACGGGTGCTATCGGCATCCGGGGGGCATTGACGCACCTGACGATGCCTGACGTTCAGGATCGGGTGCGTGTGGTGGCGGTGTGTGATCCTGTGCCGGGCCGTGCGGAGGCGGCTGCCAGGCGCTTCCATGTGCCGGCCTGGTATCTGAGCTACGAGGAGCTGCTGGCCGATCCTCATGTCGATGCGGTGACGTTGTGTACCCCGATCGGGTTGCACTACCAACAGGGGTTGCAGGCCATTGCAGCGGGCAAGCATGTGCACTTCAACAAGACGATGACCATCACCGTCGAGGAGGCGGACCACCTGATCGCCGCCGCAGCCGAGGCGGGGGTCCATCTGGTTGCCTCACCCGGGATGATGCTGCATCCGCACAATCAGCGCATCCGACGCCGCATCCTGGAGGGCAAACTCGGCCGTCTCACCTGGGCGATCGCCGGGACATCGGGGGTGGGCGACTACCATCTGAACGAGGAGTTTCG
>CAYLRT010000213.1:0-3169 GCA_964385885.1 uncultured Anaerolineales bacterium
GCTGATCCCACCCATCTCACTCAAACCACATCTTACCACAGCGCTTAGCAAGATCAAAGCTGGAATGTCTGATGCGTCCAGGTGCACACCATCATACCAATGAACCGATAAATCTGACCGTAAGTCAACCATCGCATCAGTGCACCGCGCCACAACGCTTCGTCCGCAGGTACCTGATCCTCAACCTGTTTCGCCACCAGATCCACGAACCTACTTCGCCAGGGCTCATCGAGAGACAAGATGCGATCAGCCAAACGTTCAGCGTCGCCCAGGCTGGGTCCTGGCTCAATCAGCCCATGCCGAGGACGTCGCCGCCAAGTGTCAAGTCCAGTCCTTGGCTCGTCGAACAATGGTCGTAGTGCGATGCGCAGTGTTGTCATGGCCTCCTCCAGGACGGGCTTCCATACGCCAGTTCTCGCATCTATCAGTATACTGATGTTTGGCTGAGGGGCGGTTACGGGGTAGTTACGGGGTGGTTAAGCCCTCCCGCAACACTAGCTTTCTCATCAGGAGACGCTTTGAGACCTCCCGTCGCGTCTCACCGCGGACGTGCACAGCTTCGTCTGCCTAGCTCCATGCCTCACGCAACAGCGCGACGAGCGCGGGCAGGTCCTCAACGACTAAGTCCGGCCGGTGCACGGATCCCGCCAGGTCCTCCCGCCGTGTCTCCCCGGTGAGCACCAGCACTGTCAGGACGCCTGCCTGCCCCAACGCAATATCGGTGTAGAGCCGGTCACCCACCATGCACAACTGAGACGCGTCCAACCCCGTCTTGGTCTTCAGCGCCTGTACTATTGGCGAATACGGTTTGCCGACGATCACGTCCGGGCGACGTCCCGTTGATACCTCCACCGCCGCAATGATCGCGCCGATGTCCGGCATGAATCCTGTCTCAGTCGGACAGTTGATGTCGGGATGGGTCGCAATATAGGGCAGACCAGCCCGCACAAAATCACAAAGCCGCCACAGCTTCTCATAGGTGAGCGTGGTGTCGAACGCCAGCACCACATACTCGGGATTCTCGCGTACCAACTGAAATCCGTGCGCCGTGAACTCCTCCTCCAGTGCCGGGGTTCCTACCAGATAGAGCCGTGCACCCGGATGCCGCTGCGCTAGATAGCGGGCCGTCGCCTCCCCGGAAGTGAAAATCTGTTCAGCGCCTACATCCAATCCAAGTCTGCGCAGTTTCGCTGCATAGACGCCGCCGTGGCTGGAGGAGTTGTTGGTCAGAAAGAGATACATGCGCCCATGCGCCTCCAGGAGATCCAGGAACTCGCGCGCGCCCGGCAGCAATCGATCGCCGAGGTAGATGGTTCCGTCCATATCCAACAGGAACCCTTTGATCCGCCGTAGGCGGTGTTGAATCTCGGTTCCAGCGCTCATGGCAGTAAATAGGGAGTGTAGGCCCGAGGCATGATGGGCGAGATGCCCAACCAGGCCGCCAGCTCCAGGCTGGCGTGTGCATACTGTCCGTAGACCAGCGGGTAATGATGCGGGTAGTGGGCACCCAGCAACGTCTGCAGTAGATCAGGCACGGTGACCGGGTGGTCGGCGACCCGCATGTCGGTCAGCCAGCCCCGGCTTCCGACGTAGGGTGGCGCGTCCTCTGCGATCTTCCCCTCGATCACCAGCATGCGGTCGAGATCAGGCACGATGCCCATAACCGTGACCGGACCAGGGCGCAACACCAGATCGTTACGCAACCCCATCGGTGGCCCGCCATAGCCATCGAAGAGCCACAGCGCACCCAACCGGACGCCAGCGTCACTGGCCAACTGCGGCGCCGTCGGACCACAATGCCATAGCAGGACCCGATCTTCGGCCTCATCGATGCCCGAGAGATCCATCAGGGTCACCACATCATCGCTCATCGCGTGCAACGCCAACATGCTCACGGCTGATGCTACGTCGCCCTCACAGGCGGTCACCAGTCGGTCGGCGTTGAGCTGCCCCACAACCGTGCACACCGCAAGATGATACGCCTCCTGAAATCTGGGCCAACAGCTAATGGCCAGTGCATCGAGGTCCAGCTCTTCCACCAGATCCCGACAGGCCAGATACACGCGACCGCTTTTTTCCAGGGCAGTCTCTTGCCCCTTCTCGACTTCAAGGGCACCCTCGCGAATGTGATCAGCAGCCGCCCGGACACCGGCTGCGTCGTAACCCTGTGCCCGACGCAGCAACGTATTGAAGGAAACCGGCACCACCTCGATACCCAGGCGCGACCGCAATCGCACAGGATCGACGATCAGGTTATCGAAACCAGGCGCCACCCCTCCCACGAGCCCGACTCGGGCGCCCTGCAAGTTCACCAGTGCAGTCAGGGCGCGGACAGTCACCGTCAGGCGTTCGTCAAACTGGTGTTGCCCGGCATGGCCGTAGAACCACTTGACGGGACGATCGTAATGCGGCACCCGCGTGCCCAGAATGCTCGCATACATGTTGGCTGCGGCCATGCTGTTGAGGGGCAGTCCGCCCTCCTCGGTCGGCGGGCCCTCAGGGATCGCCCACAGGCCCAGACGGGCCGACAGCTCGGCAAAAGGATAAATGAACTCGCCAGCAGCAAAGGAGCTGGCCTGCAGGAGGACAAAGTCTGCCCCCCAGGCGTCAAGCTCGGCGGCTGCGGCCTTTGCCTGATCCAGCGTATAGACCCCCTGAGCCACGACGTGCAACTCGAAGTCCAGGGCATTCGCTAAGGCCTCCAGCGCAACGCCACTGGCGGCAAAGGCTCCCTCTTTGTCACCACGGAAGGGTGTACACATCACACCGGCCAGTCCAACCTTAAGTCGCTGTTTCCTCATAGCAGACTCCAATTCTATCCTCAAGGGTGATGGAAATAGGCGCTGCGCGCCGGCGCGTCCCACCAGCGGGCCAGCTCGTCATCCAGGGCACACAACGAGAGCGAGAAACCGGCCATGTCCTGAGTTGTAAAGTAGGTGTTCACCACGCCATCGGCCAGGCTCAGACCGCGCGCTGCCAGCCCCTGTGCCACGCGACGATAGAGGATATGGAGCTCCATCATCGAAGTGGCTCCGGCTCCGTTGACAAACGCCCACACCCGATCGTTGACGATCAGCCCTCCGAGATCAGGCACCAAACGATCCAGGAGGAGATCCACGATCTGATCCGCAGGCAGATGCGGTCCGCTGTATACGCCGCTCTCGCCATG
>CAYLRT010000214.1:0-3104 GCA_964385885.1 uncultured Anaerolineales bacterium
GCTTCGGCGATCGCCGCAAGGCCATGCTGCAGGATATCGCCATCCTGACCGGCGGTACCGTAATCACCGAGGAACAGGGCCGGAAACTGGAGAGCGCCACGCTGGAGGACCTCGGTCGCGCGGATAAGGTCATCTCCACCAAGGACGACACCACGATCGTGGGCGGCCATGGCGATGACAAGATGATCAAGGCCCGCATTGAGCAGATCAAGGCCGAGATGGAACGCTCGACCTCCGATTATGACCGTGAGAAGCTGCAGGAGCGTCTGGCCAAGCTCGCAGGTGGCGTCGCGATCATCCGCGTGGGCGCAGCAACCGAGACTGAGTTGAAGGAGAAGAAGCATCGCGTCGAGGACGCCCTGAGCGCCACACGTGCAGCCGTTGAAGAGGGCATCGTGCCCGGTGGTGGCGTCGCGCTGCTGAATGTGATAAACGCGCTGGACGACCTGAAGATGGAGTATCCGGACGAGCAGACCGGTGTGAGCATCCTGCGCAAGGCGCTGGAGATGCCTATCCGCCGCATCGCCGAGAACGCGGGCCAGGACGGCGCTGTGATCTTGGCCGAGGTACGCCGGAAGCAGCAGGAAACCGACAACCCTCGGGTCGGCTACGATGTCATGAGCGGTCAGTACATCGACATGGTCGAGGCAGGCATCATCGATCCCGCCAAGGTGACCAAGGGCGCGTTGCTCAACGCCGCTTCTGTCGCCGCCATGGTCTTGAGCACTGAGGCGCTTATCACCGACATTCCAGAGCCTGAGAAAGCCGCGCCTGCAGGTGGCGGCGGTGGCATGGGTGGCATGTACTAAGATAGCACGACTTGGAGTGAAAAAAGGGCATGACCTGCATGGGTCATGCCCTTTTCTGTTACTTGGCGGCGCGCGCCGCCCGTGCCCCTTTTTCAGTCAACTCCCACAGATGCCACCCACGTGTTTGGCATACCGCACGGAGGTCACAATGGGAACACCCCTCATGTGAGACGCAAATTTCTGGGCGCCTGAGGTACCCTAACGTCTCCAGTTGGGTGACGATCTCCATCACTAACGGCTCCGATAGCTCCAAACTACTGGCCAGTGATTGGCTCGTCACGGCTCCCGCTGCGTCGGCAATCGCCACCAGTACCCGTTGCAGCATAGCTATCCCCCGACCAGCAGAGATCCTACCTGATAGACGATCACCCCCGCCCCCACCGAGAGGAACAGCAACGTACCCACGCCAACGGCAGTCCACTTCCAGGAGCGCAGCTCTTGTCTCATAGCAGCGACCGTAGCCACACAAGGCACAAAGAGCATCTGCACCACCAGGAATGCCAGTGCGGCCGGACCGGACAGGATCTCCGGTAACACAGAGCTGAAGTCCCCATAGAGGACACTCAGCGTCGCGATGGTGTTTTCCTTGGCCACAAAACTCGTAAAGAGCGCGATTAAGATCGGCCAGGGAAGCCCCATCAGGCGTCCTACAGGGGCCAGGAACTGTCCTACCTTCCCCAAGTAGCTCTGAGTCACATCGCTCCCTATAGGGAAGTAGGAGAGCCCCCACACTACCAATGAGGCTAAAAGTATCGTAGACCCCGCCTTCTTCAAGAACGCCACAATATTGTGCCAGACGTATAACCCAATGGTGCGAAGGTTCGGAAGATGATAAAGAGGAAGCTCCATAATGAAGACAGAACGCTCACCCTTGAGGACGAAACGATTAAACGTGAATCCCAACCCAACCAGGGTTACCAGATTTCCAATGACCAATGCTACGGTAACGATTGCTGCCCCCCTGCCGAAGAATGCAGCCGAAAGTATAGTAAGTACTGCCATGCGTGCAGCGCATGGCACAAGGGGAGCCAACAGGATCGTAAGGATACGAGCACGCGGCGTCTCGATGATACGACTGCCCAGCACAGCGGGCACGTTACAGCCGAAACCCAACAGCAGAGGAAGGAAGCTCTTGCCGTGCAATCCTAGAACATGCATGGCGCGATCCGTCACATAGGCAGCGCGGGCCAGATACCCAGTGTCCTCCAACAACGCCAGGACAGTAAAGAAGATCAACAAGATGGGCAGAAAAGTGATCACCATGCCCATCCCTCCCAGGACGCCGTCAGCCAACATATCTGCGAGCCACACCGGGGCCCCGAGTCCACTTGATACCCACCCCCGGAGGGACTCCATGGCCACCTGTAACATATCGCCGAGCCACTCCTGCAAGGGACTGCCCAAGGTATAGGTCAGAGCAAAAACACCCGCCAGCACCGCCGAGAGAGCCAACACCCCCCAGAGAGGATGGGTGAGGAAGGCGTCCAGCCGGGCAGTCAGCCCCATCTGCCCCACCGTAGGGCGCACTACTGCTGCCCGTATCATGCGCTCGATCCACTCATATCGCGCACCGGCGATATCCAGCACCGCATCCTCATGCCGCAACAGCATCTTGTGGATCTTCTGATACACGTCAGGAGGTGCTTCACGACGGACCAGTTGATCGATCTCCTCATCGCCCTCCAGAAGCTTGAGAGCCACCCACTCCACCGGATAGGGAGCGGGCACATAATCCGCCAACGTTGTGATCAGCTCCTGGAGCACCTGCTGATGGCCAGGCAAGATCGTAGGACGTCGCGGCGCATAGGGGTAACGTCCTTCCGCCACGTCAACAACAGCCTGCAACAGATGCCCAAGGCCCTCCCCCTTGGTCGCAACCATGGGGATCACAGGAATACCCAACGCTGCCTCGAGCACATGAGGCTCAATGCGAATCCCTTCCTGGGCGGCGACGTCCATCATATTGAGCACTAACACCACAGGAGCAGGCAAGAGGAGCAACTCCGACAACAGATAAAGGCTGCGTTCCGGAAGCGCAGCATCCACAACCGCTACCACCACGTCAGGAGCTTCGCGGATGATGAAGTCACGGGCAATGCGCTCTTCTTCGGAGTTCGCCGTTAGGCTGTACGTCCCAGGCAAATCAACAATTGAGAGCCGACGTCCGTTGTAGAAGGCTGTGCCGGTTTTCTGCTCCACCGTCTTCCCTGGCCAGTTGCCTACATGCTGACTGAGACCGGTGAGGTAGTTGAAGATCGTTGACTTACCCACATTTGGCTGCCCGGCGAGCGCAAC
>CAYLRT010000215.1:0-2981 GCA_964385885.1 uncultured Anaerolineales bacterium
CACTAGCGCCCTGCTTCAACGACGGGGCCGTGCCCACCAGGGGCAGACATTCTACTCCGACAGTTGCCAGCGGAAGCTATCCATGATAGGGTCTACCCCGCAGGCTACGTGCACCGGCCCACCAACTGTGAACGGCGCATGAATCTGCCTGAAAGGAGCTGTCAGATCCATGGCACTGTCTTACCTTCGCTACAGACTACAGAACGGATACGTTGATAACTGGCTGGTAGCAGGGCCTCAGCAGATCCCTGTCTCCCAGGAGAACATGGAGGACGAACGTGCCTTCAAGCTAGCGGTTGCCCGACGCCATGCCAATGACCCATGTGAGATCACCCAACAACCAGTGGAGCGCGGCCCCCTCAGCGAGGGAACCTTCACCGTGGGCGATTACCAGGGGGCGTGGTCATACGTGCGCTGCACAGAGGATCATTTCGTGGACCTGAGCGACGTCTATCCCACCTGCTGTTTCGTGCGGGGCTGGGCATATGTAGAGCTCGAGGTACCAGGGCCACAGCAGGTCACACTCGCGCTGACCACTTACGGTCAGGCGGATGTCTGGCTCAACGGCGCTCACGTCCATCACCAAGACTACGTACCGGAGAAGCGATCCACTGCCCGAATCGCGCTGCCCTTGGAGGCAGGGCGCAATCCCATCCTGATTCGGTTTGAAGCGGTCGCCATACGGGCCTGCAGGCACGCCATCGCACTCCAGGTGGTGGACATGCCGGAGGAAGCGATGGAACAGATAGCCGTGGTCCTGCCGACCACCATCGAGCCGGTTGAGCGCCGAAATAAGTTCGAGAGCATCTTCGAGGCTGCCTATATCGAGCAGTCTGTGTATGAGCCAGAGGACAGGATCCTCATCAAATGGGAGGACTCGGCCCCACGGTGGGAGATCCCTATCAGCCTCCAGCTTCGCACGCCTTCGGGCCGTATCTACGCCCAGACGAACCTGGACGAACTGCCGGAGGAGGGCAAGGGAGCCCCACTGGGGCGGCCCTTCATGTACCCGGAGGGCTTTTATCACGCCTTGCTGATGCCCGCCTTCGACGAATACCATTTGGAGGACATGCGCATTCTGCGCAGGTTCTCACTCTGGGCACTGGATAACAACAGGTATTCCGAGACCCTTTACAGCGAGCTACCCGAGCGCCGTGTCGAGGCCCTGAAACGTGCCGCACGCTACGAGGATGATCTCTATGCCGAAATGGCCAAGATGGCTCTCCATTGGTGGCCCAGGGTGGAACCTCCCGTGATCAAGCGCGCCGTGGAGCGCGTTAACGAACGGCAGGACGGCAGTGTCGTCGACCTGCTGGGGCTGTTGGGCATCGTCCTGCGCTTCGCTGAGCGTCCGGAGTTCCCGGCTGACCTCAAAAGGTCCATCGAACAGGCCATCCTCGGATATCGGTATGGACCGGAAGACCCGGGGACCGACGTGATGGATTTTGAGGCCGACTCACGCCAATGGCTCTTTCATGTCTGTGAGGTCCTGGCCGGGCAACTCTTCCCCGATCGCACCTTCGTCCAGACGCAGAAGAGCGGCCTCTGGCATCGCCGCAGGGGACAGAAGCAAGCCATAGCGTGGGTAAAGACCCATGCCATGAAGGGGTTCACCGTATGGGACTCCGACCTTGCCCTGACGGAGATCGTGGCCGGTCTGAGCCATCTGGTGGACTTCGGGGAGGATGATGCGCTCTGGGAGCTGGCCGTGGCCATGATGGACAAGATGCTCTTCTCCCTGGCCGTCAACAGCCACAAGGGAGTTTTCGGTGGCAGTCTGGGTTGGACAGGCACGGGTCAGGTGCTGAACGGTGCCCTGTCGGCCAGCTCGGGGATCAGCAGGTTGATGTGGGGCCACGGCACCTTCAACCACCACACGGTGGGCACCGTGAGCCTGGCCTGCGCTGATGACTACGAGTTCCCACGCCTGATCCAGGCGATCGCGCTGGATACGCCGGAGGATGCGTGGAGTCGGGACCACCATGCCCCAGATCCAGAGCGTCCACCGGTGAACAAAGCCACCTACCGCACGCCCGACTACATGCTGAGCTCCGTGCAGGACTACCGCCCCGGTAGTGAGGGCGACCAGGAGCACATCTGGCAGGCTACGATGAGCCCAGCCGCTGTGGTGTTCGTCAACCACCCGGTCTGGGCTGATGAACGGGAAGCCCATCGCCCCAATTACTGGCGGGGCAATGGGACCCTGCCGCGGGTTGCCCAGTGGAAGGACGTGCTGGTAGCGGTCTACGCCCTGCCGGAGAATGACTGGCTTGGTTTCACCCACGCCTATTTCCCGGTCCACGCCTTTGATGCTTTTGCGTTTCGCGATGGCTGGGCCTTTGCCCGGAAGGGCGATGCCTATCTGGCTCTCACCGCGGCCAAGGGACTGACCTGGATCGAGACCGGACCGTATGCCCGTCGCGACCTGCGTTCCTATGGACACCACAACGTCTGGCTGTGCCATATGGGCCGGGCAGCGCAGGACGGCACCTTCACCGAATTTCAAGCCGCTATCCTTGCCCTGGAGGTGCGATTTGATGATCTGTCCGTACGGTGCGAGACATTGCGAGATGAGTTGCTCACCTTTGGGTGGCAGGGACCGCTGCTGCGCAATGGGGTACCGGAACCGCTGGCCGAGACCCACCACCACCAAAGCACTTACGGCTTTGCCGACTTCCCGGCCGAGGAGATGATCGTGATGTATGGGGGGCAGGCCATGCGGCTGCATTTTGGCTGATCCCGGCGTCTCGTCTATGACATTATAACCAACGCGCGATGGGATCACAGAAGTATGACCAGGGCCCAGATTGTGGTCTCAGCGTGCCAGACTACAGTTCCAGCATGTCGGCAGATTGCCACGTATGAGGGCCGATGCATCTGGAGAGGGGACTGTAAGCGCCGGCAGAGGAAAGGATCAGCAATAGGCCAGCCAAGCAACGTCTGGATGGGAGCGTCGGATATGGCCCCAACAGCAAAAGTCG
>CAYLRT010000216.1:0-2941 GCA_964385885.1 uncultured Anaerolineales bacterium
GATCCACAAAGGTGCCCCGGGCTCCTGTCCCAAATGTGGCACGCCTGTCGCCGGCCTGGGTATGGCGGGAGGGGATAGCGCCCCCCTTTCACGGGCACGGCCCTGTGGCCGGACGTGGAGAGTAGAAGACACGAGGCACCACAGCCTACGAAGCAATCCCGACAATATTAGGAGCAATAGCGGGAACGATCATCGATCAGGGTTAGAAATGCTGCCAGAACCCGCTAAGAAGGTGGCGGGCACAGCAATAGAGATAGAATGGGAGCCTTGCTTGAGAGCCAAGCAGCGCGAGTTGTTGAGATGGCAGTGAGATCATCTCTACAGAGAAGCGGCCGCGATCAACAGTGGATGGCCAATCACTACCCGGCTCTATCTTCATGCTCTGCCACCAAGAGCATTTTTCTCTCATCACGTCGCCAGATCGAAGGGCAGGTCACTGATATCCCGCAGACGACGCCCCTCTATCAAAATCGTCAGCATATCCAGTTGATCCTCGTTCCCAAGCTCTTCAATCGAATCCCGTAGCTCGGGCAAAGCAAAGTGATATACACAGTCCAGATCGCCGGTGCCCAGGGCAAGGGAGGCAATGCGAGTAGGAAGAGGCTCAGCAGTCACAGCCACGACGTGAGGCAAATGTCCCTTCCGATTTCGAATCAAGTTTAAAGCCTCGGTCCGAGCGTTCTGCCCTCTATCGCTTCTGAGAGTCCATTTACAGGAGATGCTAGCATGCAGAATAGGCCGAGGGACCTCAAAGTTCACCCGTCGGAGAGGCGTGAACTTGGCAAAGGGCTCTTCCTCCGTGACAACTAGCCCCTCACGGTTGATTTCCTCATCTGAAACAGGTTGTCTCCCAACAACAATATCCGGCGTAATAATATAGTCCTTGCCCAGTGCGGATGCCAGCTCGTTATCCCCTCGAATGACGTGCTCGAGGCGCGCCAAGTGTTCATATTGCTCAAAATCGGAAATCGGGGCTTGAATAGAATAATACCAGTTCCCAGGGCGCAGATGGTGCAAAAGCGCGAAGGCCTCCCTCAGGAAGTCCCGAGTGATCGACTCAAACAGCCTTCCCGTAGCCTGCCCAGAAATCCTTGCAGAGCTTGGGAAGAAGCCAAGTCGCTTGACAATACCCAGAGCAATTGCCCTGCTGGCCTTGCTCCCCTTGTCCGCGAAGTTAGGGTATGTAGTGCTTCCATCCTTCTGGAGTCTGACAATCTGTTCACAGATGCGCTGATGATACTCTCTACGTAGCTGTGCAATGGCCATCCCTCACCCTCCAGGACGTAGAAGCCCTCAAGTCTCAGGCTTGTAAAAGCCAATCACATACTCCTCATGCATTCTCTGCTGGATCTGAGACTTGAGATCCGGGTCGGAGCCAGCTGGCATCATCCGGCGATTGCGATCCAGACTCCGTACACCAATTTTGGGAACCTGAAAGCCAATCTGACGGCCAATCTCGGCCAGGCACACCTGCGTCTTAGTGTCTTTACCCCTCATCACAGAACTTCCCACCACGACGATGGCCGCTCTACCGGGTTTTAACACCCGAAACATCTCACGCAGCGTCCGCGTCATCTCCGAATAGTAACGGCGCAGTACCTGGCCCTTTTTCCCATCCCGACTGGCTATCTCGGCCACGACCTGGCTGACTTTCAACGGCAATTGCTCGAAATCGAACCCAGCCACTGCTTCACCGCCGATATATTCCTTCCTCTTTTGTCCAAGATCATTGACGGAATAGCCCATCCACACCAAGGAGAACTTATGTGCTCGCATATAATCGATGGCGTTAGAGGCATAAGGCGGGGAAGTAACAATCAGATCCACAGCATCATCCTCTACCGGCAGGCTTTGAGCGTTGCCGAGGATGATATACGGCTCGATCCTCTCCGGCGCCGGGGCCAGTAACCCCTTCAGGTATGGTTGGGTCCCACCTAACTCGGACTGCAACAACCCCTTCAAGTTCTGCTGCACCCGTTTCTCAAACTCCCTAAACGGTGACCGCAACGTCTTGATCGAAAACCTGGTGCGCCGCGATTGCCCGCTGACAGAGCCATCTCCCATCACGACCTTACCGGTTGCATCAAACACAATTTTGGCTCGATGGGGCCGAGTATGGGCCAGGTCGAACGCCAGAGAGACGCCACCGGTCTTGGTGATAATAATGGCCGAGAATGCTAATTTGAAGAACACCCTCAACCGCACTTCTTCTATCCGCTCGATTTGGGTCATGAGGGCCAGCAATTCCAATTGTGTCTCACGTGCGAACCAGTAATCGACGAACTCCCGTGTCTTCGGGTCCCAGCGTTCCTCGAGTGCCTGCACCAGTTCACCGCGCCGCTCCCTCAACGAAGACTCTGCCCACCTCAGAATCTTCGCGCCAACTTGCATCACCCTCCTGGCATCGAGAGGGGTGACTTTGGATTTGGAGAGCATCAACGCCAGGGGATCAATATCAAATCCTATCCCACGACGGCCAGTCAGGAAGGCTTCCAACACGGTGGTGCCAGATCCCATCATTGGATCGAGAACCACGTCACCGGGCGCGGTCAGCCCACGAATGAACTTTCGCGGCAGTTGAGGAGGGAACTTGGCAGGAAAAGAATGGAAGTTGTGGGATGCATACCCGCTGTTCTGCCCATGAAAGTCCAGATCCTCAGAGAGCAAAGTGACAAGCCGCTCCAGATAGGACCTTCCGTTTTGGTCAGTATCGACGATTAGCAAGCGGTGGGAAGACAGGCTCATTCAATATACCTTATCGGTTTTGCGAAAGCTCTCGGCAGAGACGCTGTCATTCTACGCCAGATAATCCTTACGGGCAAACCGTCGTGCCATTCATCCCCTATCCAGTTTGGCTGAATCTACGGCACCGTAACCCGCCGGGGTCCGATCCCCTGCAGCGCCTGCCGCAGCGCCTCCAGCGTCGGGGGTCCCTCCAACT
>CAYLRT010000217.1:0-2904 GCA_964385885.1 uncultured Anaerolineales bacterium
CAGAAGCGGACAACCGAATGGTAGCCGCCGTACGTGTCTGGCCGTAGCTCAGGAGAACACCATGGGTTACCCTTCTAAAGCGGTCGAGAACATAGATGCCCCATTGCCCCATGTGATCGAGAATGAGGAGATGCTCGACGAACTGCTCTCCCGCCCCACCGCCCGTGTGGTGGCGCTGATGAGACGCCTGAAAGGCGATCTCATCATTCTGGGGATCGGAGGGAAGATTGGGACTGGCCTTGGCCTGACGGCACTCCGAGCCACTCGGGCTGCTGGCATCCAGCGGCGTGTGATCGGCGTCTCTCGCTTCTCCGATCCGTCCGCCCGGTCGCAGCTCGAGGCCGCTGGCCTCGAGACCATCGCCTGTGACCTCCTCGATCAGGACGCCGTCTCGCGCCTCCCCAAGACGGACAACGTGCTCTACCTGGTGGGCCGCAAGTTTGGCACCGGCGAGAACGTCGAGATGACCTGGGCAACCAACGTGCTGGTGCCCGCCAACGTCGCCCGTCACTTCAGCGATAGCCGCATCGTCGCTTTCTCCACCGGGTGTGTCTACCCCCTGGTCCCACCGATCCCCGGGGGCTGCACCGAGGAGTGTGAACCGCAGCCGGTGGGAGAGTACGCGCAATCCTGCCTGGCACGCGAGCGGATCTTTCAGTACTGGAGTCGGACCTTCGGCACACGCATTTCTCTCCTGCGCCTGAACTACGCCATCGACCTGCGGTATGGCGTCCTGTACGATATTGGCCAGAAGGTCTACCATGGCGAACCCATCGACCTGACCGTGAGCCACGTCAATGTCATATGGCAGGGTGACGTCAACCGTCAAACCCTCCTCAGCCTGGAACATTGTGCCTCCCCACCGACGATCCTCAACATCACTGGCCCAGAGACCGCGTCGGTACGTTACATCGCGGAGACATTTGGCAGGATCTTCGGACGGGCCGTCAAGTTCCGTGGCGTAGAGGGGGAAGGGCGCATGTATCTGAGCAACGCCAGCAAAGCAGCCGCCCTGTTTGGCTACCCATCCGTGCCACTACTGACCATGATCCGATGGCAGGCGGCCTGGATTCAACAGGGCGGACGATCCCTGGCCAAACCCACCCACTTTGAGGTAACCGACGGGAAGTTTTGAAGTGGCCCATCACGCAGAAGGAGGATTCCCCAAGACCATCATGGACAAGAACGCGATTCCTACCTCCCTGTTGGAGAGATTGCGAGACGGTATGGTGATTCCTGCCATGCCGCTGGCACTCGATCACCGCCGGCAGTTTGATCCCCGGCGGCAGCGTGCACTGATCCGCTACTACATCGATGCTGGCGCTGGGGGGCTGGCCGTCGCCGTCCACACGACCCAATTCGAGATCCGGGACCCACAGTTCAACCTGTTGGCTCCGGTGCTCAACCTGGCCTCTGAGGCCATCGATGCCTGGTGCACCTACCGCCACACCGCCATCATGAAGATCGCCGGCGTCTGTGGCAGGACCGCTCAGGCCCTCCGAGAGGCCGAGTTGGCCCGCGAAGCGGGATACCACGCCTGCCTTGTCAGCCTGGCAGCCTTCTCGGACGACAGTGTCGAAACGATGGTGGCCCACTGCCGCGAGATCTCCCGCATCATGCCTGTCATCGGTTTCTATCTCCAACCCGCGGTGGGTGGACGCGTGCTGCCCTATGAGTTCTGGCGCCGGTTCGTGGAGATCGAGAACCTCCTGGCCATCAAGGTTGCCCCCTTCAACCGTTACTACACCCTCGATGTGGTGCGGGCCGTCTGCGATGCGGGACGAGAGAAAGAGATCGCCCTCTACACCGGCAACGATGATCACATCGTGATGGATCTTCTGACAGAGTACGTCCTCGAGACACCTGCAGGGACGCGCCGTACCCGCATGGCAGGGGGGCTGCTCGGTCATTGGGCCGTCTGGACGAAGAGAGCCGTCGAATTACTCGAGGAGATCAAGCGAACCGTCAGAGAAGGAGGAGCTATTCCCCCCAACCTTCTGACCCTGGGAGAGCAAATCACAGAGTGCAACGCCGCGTTCTTCGACGCGGCCCATGGGTTTGCCGGCTGCATCGCCGGACTGCACTACGTCCTGCAACGACAGGGACTCCTGGAGGGGATCTGGTGTCTCGACCCTCAGCAGAGGCTATCGCCGGGACAACAGGCGGAGATCGACCGCGTATACCAGGCATACCCGGAACTCAACGACGATGATTTCGTCCAGGCACACCTGTCAGAGTGGTTGGAGTGAAGCGACATGGGAATGACCATCGCCCTCCGTCACATGACCGCGGCTGACATACCCTTCGGGATGCGATTGGCCGCGCAGGCTGGTTGGAACCAGACGGAGGCCGACTGGAGGATGATCCTGGAGCTCAGCACCGGTGGCAGCTTCGTCGCCCACTGCGGCGATCAGGCGGTGGGCACGGTGATCACCGTGACGTATGGGGGACGCTTTAGCTGGATCGGTATGCTCTTGGTGGCACCCGACTTCCGGCGCCGGGGCATCGGCAGCCGTCTGCTCCAGGCCGCCATCGACTACGCCCAACCGCTTGGGGCCGTGCGACTGGATGCCACACCAGCCGGCCAACGCCTGTACGAGCGGTTTGGCTTTCAGCCAGAGTACGTGATCCACCGTCTGCTTCGCAGAGGTGATCTCCCGGCGCCCAGATCGTCACTCTCCGTGTCCCGCGTCTCCCGGGACATGCTTCCAGAGCTCACCGAGTTCGACGCCCCACACTTCGGCGCGGCGCGTCCGGCAGTTCTAGGCAAACTTCTGCAACGGGCTCCGCACTACGCCCTTGTGGTCAGAACAGGGAGCCGGCTTGCAGGATTCTGCCTGGGACGCCCTGGCGCGCATTATGATCAGTTGGGGCCAATCGTCGCCGACTTTGTCGCCGACCCAA
>CAYLRT010000218.1:0-2899 GCA_964385885.1 uncultured Anaerolineales bacterium
AGCTCCGTGATCGTTGTCAGACGCCGCAATGACTCTACCTGACGTACTCGGGTCTGAATGGCACCGGGGATGTTGATCAACAGCAGGAAAAGCGCCACCGTCAAGCCAATGGTTCCCCAACCAACCCACAGCCACCCCCAGCCTTTCCGCTGCACAACAAGATAGAGCCAGATTCCTCCAAAGGCCAGACCCGCGCCACTCAGCCCAAGGTAAAGCCCGATAGGCGCGGGGAGAAGCCGAAAGGACAGGAATGCGATCCCCCCAGCAACCAGGAGCGATGCCAGCCCCAGCCCGAATCCCTTGAGGAACCTGACAAGAGGCGAGGAGTCCGCCTCGTCCCCTGCTTGTCTGGCCAGCACAAGCAGGGCCAGGTAGGGGAAGAGGAAACCGCCAGCGACCAGCCCCAGCCAGGGCCCCCGGCTGCGTGAATACCAGATGGTCAGCAGTTGGACAGCCAGGATGAAGATATAGCTCGAGGCCCGCAGGACATCGGAGACACGGCTCTCCTCACGCTGCAGGATGTCTCCAAAGCTCTCGATGAGGCGCGCAGCGGTCAGAGGGACGACCATGATCAAATAGGCAGCGACGAAGATCGCGTTACCCATATTGGATGCCACACGCGAGGTCACGTCCCCAGCCCAGGGTAAGGGGTCCAGCCCATTGTGCTGAATGATCCCATACAGGGAGATAGGCAGGCTGTTCAAAATCAGAACCGTCATCAAGCGAGAAAGCTGGACTCTTTCACGGAGGCTGGTCAACAACGAAAAGAACAGAACCAGATAGGCAAACAAGGTATAGGTCCCCTGCAGCCGCTGGTAGGAGCCCACCAGGCTTGTGAAGGGAACGAGCGAGAACGCGGTGCTGATCAGATAGACCGCCATGGTGAGGAGTGCTGGCAGCACCAGAGGCGTCTCGAGGGAGAATCGCACCGCCCGCCCGCCATGAAGGCGCTCCTCCACGAAGCGTGTCAGCCAGAGCACCGCCATGAAGAGGGCCAGGGCGCGCAACGTCGTCAGCTTGTCCGGCTCGAACACCCGGCTGGAATAGACGTTGAAGAAGACTGGCGTGATCACCACGCCAACCAGCCAACCGGCCTCCAATGCGCTATCACAGAACTGACTAAGTCGAGAGGTTGTCATGCCAATGCTCCCGGAACCAATCTACCGTTCGCCTCAGCCCCATGTGCAAGGGGACCTCTGGCTCGAATCCCAGGATACGCCGCGCACGTGTGATATCCGGCAACCGCCGGCGCGATTCCTCGAAGTGGGGGCCATAGACGACCTCCAGCGGGACATGATTGATGGACACATCAGCCCCCACCGCTTCCCGCACCTGACGCGCCAATTGCAGGATCGAAACTTCGCTAGGGTTGCCGATGTTGAAGGCTAAGCCTTCGGCAGCGGGGGTTTCCATGGCCAGCACCGTACCCCGCACCGTATCCGAGACGAACGTGAAGGCCCGTGTCTGTTGACCATCACCATAAACCGTCAGTGGCTTGCCAGACATCGCCTGCGTTATGAATCTGGCTATCACACTGCCATATCCCCTGGGATCAAGGCGAGGCCCGTAGGCGTTGAAATAGCGCACAACCACGGTAGGGAGATCCCGCTGGCGGGTATAGGCGAAGGCCAGGTGTTCATCCAACAGCTTCGAGAGGGCATAGGACCACCGAGGAATGTCTGTGCTACCAATGACAGAGTCCCCGGACTCGCGAAACGGGATCTGAGACGATTTGCCATAGGCCTCAGAACTCGAGGCGACGAGCACCTTGATCCCATGGCGCGCCGCCAGACGCAATACACATTCGGTGCCCAGAACATTTGTTCTAATTCCCAACAGGGGATCATCCACCACATACCGGACTCCCACCAGAGCCGCCAGGTGATAGACCCCCTCCACGTCGCGCATCACCGCTTCCAGAAGGGTCTGATCAAGAATTGAACCCCTAACGAAACTAAAACGGGAGGCCTTTCGATGACAAGCGATGTTGGACAGGGAACCACTGGACAGATTGTCCAATACGACCACCTCATGCCCTTCATTAAGAAGAGCATCCACCAGGTGAGATCCAATGAACCCCGCCCCGCCAGTTACGAGTAGCTTAGCCAAGAGCCCCCCTGGAGTGCCGTATGACCACACACACTGTGACGTATCTTACTCTCTGAGGGGTAGAAGACAAGACAGAAAGGCAAAAGAGTCCCTGGAGGCATTTGGCAATTTGCATCCGCCTTGGAAGTCTCCTGATCATCCCACGGTTCAGTTTTTGGCGGGAGCAGGGCAACCAGGAGCTGAGTAAGGAGAGGCCACGGATATCACCGAAGATAAAACAATGTCCTGAGGGGCACAGCCGTCCATCCCTTTCAGGCTACCAGGAGAATCAGCAGGTCATTGACATTGGTCCCGGTGGGGCCAAGGCGCAGAAGATCCCCGGCGGCCTCCAGCACCGGATAGGCGTTGTTATCATCCAGGGCCGCGCGACAATCCCAGCCCTTCGCGAGGGCCCGTTGCACGGTGTTGCCATCCACGACCGCGCCGGCTGCGTCCGTTGGGCCATCCGTGCCATCAGTCGCCAGGGCCAGCAGAGCGACATCTTCGAGCCCCTCGAGCCCCAGGGCAGCGGCCAACGCCAGTTCCTGATTCCGTCCCCCTTTACCCTGACCGCGCACTGTTACGGTCGTTTCTCCGCCCCAGACGAGACATGCGGGACGCGGCACCGGATGGTTATGGAAGTGCTCCCCCTTGGCCAGGGCTATGGCGACCTTACCGATCTCGCGTGCCTCCCCTTCCACAAAGGTAGTCAACAAGAGGCTATGGTACCCCAGAGCACGGGCCTCCTCGACCGCTGCACGCGACGCATGCAGGTTCGAGCCTACAATGAGGTTAGTGACCCTATCAAACA
>CAYLRT010000219.1:0-2865 GCA_964385885.1 uncultured Anaerolineales bacterium
TACACCCCCTCGGTCTCCGCCACAAGCTGGCGAAACGTCTCATTGAGCGGCACGTAACGCCGGTTGAACGCCACCACATTGGGCACGGTCACCAGATCACTGAGAACCTGTGCCTCCTGAAGGCTGATGCCAGGCGGCTTCTCACTCAGAACAGGCACCTGCTTGATCACCAACTGCCGCATGACGCCAAGCAGCGCCTCCGGGCTGATGGCGACGGCGACTGCGTCCACGTCCGGGTCCTCGATCAGGCTTGGCAGGTCGGGGTAGACCCGTGTAAACCCATAGTGGGCCGCCACAGTGCGAGCCATCTCGGGCTCCAGGCTGTAGATCCCCCAGAGGCATAGATCAACCGTCATCTCATCGGCATCTGCGTCCACCAGGTAACGCAACGCGGGGAAATGATAACGCTGCGCCCACTGCCCGCTGCCCACGAACGCCAGGTTGATCCGCCGACGGCCCACCATGCTAGCGCCCAGCCGCTGAGACGATGTCCTTCAAATAGGCGATGGATGTCCGTGTGCCAGCGATGAAATCGCCTGCGCCCTCGAACTCACTGTAGACCGGTCCCTGATAGCCCACCGCACGCAGCTCGTCCATCAGCCAGGCCAGGGGCAACGCGCCCTCGCCCGCCGGCACAAAGACAAAGGTATCTCCCTGCCACACACCATCCTTGATGTGCACATTGCGCACATAGGGGAGACTGACCGCGAAGTCCCGCCGGACCTGTTCGAGCGTGTGGCCAGCCCACGCGAAGTTACCTGTGTCAAGCGTCAGCCCCAGGTTGGACGCCCCGACATCCTCGATGAGCCCGACAAGGGCCTCCCCATCGTTGATCAGCCGCCCGTGGTTCTCGATAGCCAGCGTCACGCCGAGTGCCGCCGCCTCGGCACAGGCCTCCTTGAAGGCAGCGACGATGTTGGGATAGACGCGGTCAAGCGTCACCCCAGGCTTGACATCCCCCACAAAAGCGCGCACGACCCCCACCCCCATCGCGGCAGCCGGCCGGACCGTCTCCATCAGCCGTGCGATCTCGGGCTCGATAGCCTGCGGGTCGAGCTGCGCGAAGTCGCAATACCCGCTCAAGCTCCGGATTGCGATCCCCCGATCGCGCGCCATCGCCAGGACCCCCGGGATGGTCTCGTCTGAGAGACGCACACCGTGATGCCTCTCCGTGTTCCCGTTGATCTCCACACACGTCCCCCCCATCTCCGCCAGGTCAGCGAAAACCTGCGAGAGGGGTTTCCCACTCCAACCAAGACTCACAGCACCCACGTCAATCACGGCAACCTCCCTGACTTATGTTCAGGATGATCAAACTCCAGGGGCACCCTCCCCAGAGGTGGTCTCCCTCTGCTCCCCCAATGCCGCCTGTGCCTCCAGGAGACGCTGCAGAACGTCGCGCGCCCTCTCGATAAGCGCCTCAAGGCCCTGTGGATGCACCACCTCGTCGAAGTCATAGACGATCAGGTGAGAGCCTTCGCCCTCGACACACAGTGCCTGTTCGCCAGCCCACAAGGCCTTCACCCGCCCAGTAAACAGCGAGCGGATCGCATTTTGATCGGCCCCCTGGACCTGGACCTGGCGCCGGAACTCCGGATCATCACGAAAGTCGATACTGCTCACGCCCAGCAGGCGTTCCCGGGCCTGTGCCCCTTTGGTGTTCAGCACGATCATATCAAAGACCTGGTCGGGCACCGCCATGAACGGCGGAAGGCAGAGCTGCTCGGCGGAGAGATACACCACGGTCTGACGCCAACTACGGACGTAGCGTCCCATCGGGATCCCAAACGTGTACTCGAAGACGACCATCTCCACCGTCTGGGTCTGTCCATCCAGCGCGACCTCCGTGCGACCGAACATCGCATGGCGTACCTTGCCTCGTTCCCCCTGCCCAAACAGGGCGAAATGGGAAAGGCGATCCTGAAGCTGCGGGGCCTCATCTTCGAACCGCAGCCCCAGAGCCTCGGCCTTCGCACGCAGCTTGTCCACCCGGCGCAGGGCTGCCCGATCCTGCAGCCACCCCGCGATCAGGGCGATCACGACGACGATCAACAACGCAGCAATAAGTGGCATCAGTCTTCCCCCTCAGGCCAGCCGCCCTATGAGACACCCATGGCCCGCAGGTTGAGGTAGCTGATCCGCAGGCTTTCGAAGGGATCCCGCAGACAGCGGTCCTGTTCCACCGCGTACCAGCGGACCCCCGCCTCCTCACATGCCTCCAGGATGCCAGGCCAGTTCAGGTTACCCTCGCCGACCTCCGCCATGGTCTGCTGTCCCTCATAGATAACCATATCCTTCAGGTGGATCACCGGCATACGGTCCTTCAGCTTGCGGATCCAGGCGATCACGTCGCCGCCCCCGTGCTGCACCCAATAGGTATCCAGCTCCGCTTTGAGATACCTGGGGTCACTCTCCTCGTAGATAATGTCCAGGCCCGTGCGACGTCCAAAACGGACGAACTCGAAGCTGTGATTGTGATAGCTAAAGGTCAGGCCAGCATCGGCCAGCCGCTTGCCAATCTCGGTGGCCGCGTGGGCGAACTCGATGAACCCCTCCAGGCCGGCTTCCCGATATTGGGGCGGCATGCTGCCGATGGCGACATTGGGACACTCCCACAGCTTGTGTTGGGCGATGGCGGCCTCCATGTCATCCCGCAGGTAGTCGAAACTCACATGGGTGATGCAGATTGTCAGGCCAGCCGCGTCGACGGCAGCCTTGACATCCTCATGCGAGATGGGCCCTATGCCGGAGACCTGCACCGCCTTGTAGCCAATCTCGCGGATCTTGTGCATGCTGGCCCTGAAGTCCTCCAGAGTCTGGGTGAACTCACGGATCGTGTAAAGTTGCGCAGCCAGTTTCGTCTCT
>CAYLRT010000220.1:0-2814 GCA_964385885.1 uncultured Anaerolineales bacterium
AGAATGCGGACACCATCGCTCATACCTTCGATCTGAGCTGGGAGCTGCAACCTGATTCTCTGACGCCGGTGGACGTGTCGCTACCTGCTGAGATCACGGTGCCGCCGGAGTCCACGGCAACCTTCGACGTGGTCTTCACCTTCGACATGACCAGTGTCCCCACAAATTACTGGGCCACCGAGGAGGTCTTCGGGTATCTGGTGCTCACGCCACGCCTCTATCGCCTGTATTTCCCGCTCTGGCTGCAGGGGAACTATGGGGTGACACAGGCTACCGTGCAGGCCAGTACTGCCCGTCTGATGGCGCCTGAGGAGACGCTGCGTGTGCCCTTCTTCTTCGCTGCGCGTCCCTACTCCGAGCTGACGACGCTCTCGGCGCAGACTGTAATCACTCCTGACCAGGTGGCTGTCATCGAGTTGGCCGCCAGCGGTCCTGTCGATCCTGATCTGTGGGTCTATCCGGGGACGATCACCGATACCAATGAGGCCACGCAGCTCGATGCGGGGGATATCCGGATGATCGGGGTGGATTACGGAGGGTCCAGCGGGTACGGTGACATCATCGTGGTCGCCATCGATGCGTGGGATGGCTGGCATACGCCGCAACCCTACTTCGCCGAGTTCGACATGCACCTGGACGTGGACGAGGATGGCACCGATGATTTCATCCTCTTCAACTGGAACTACGGCGCAGCCACTGGCGGCGACGACACCGATGAATGGTTGGTGTTCCAGGTTGACCTCTCGAATGGGATGCTCTATCTGGCCAGCCCCTACTTGATCTACACGGATTACAACACAGGGTTCATGGAGTGGTACCTGCCGGCGCTATGGAACGGCCTGGATCCAGCCACGAACACCGACTTCGACTACTTCTTTGTCGGCTGGGACTACCGTGGCAGCTTCGACGACACGGTGATGGCGAGCTTCGATTACGCCAGGCTGCCGCTAATGTGGGGTGTGACAGGTGGCCCGACGGTTCTGGTTGCCATCGATGATCTGAGCGGCTATCAGTACAGCGGTGAGCCGGGCATCATGGTGGTGGACTACAATGGCGAACCTGGGATCGGGCAGGCCTATTACTACCCACTGGAGGTCGTGCCTTAGCTCGTCGTTGGGAGCTTCAATGACGGCAGGTGCATCTCAAGAGGAGGCGGGACCATCGAGATGGTCCCGCCTCTTGCCGTTTGTCAGGTGGTGGCCTGTCTGACGGTTGTCCTGCGATCATCTCCAGGTACCATTGCCTCACGATCTGAGAGGGAGAAACTATGGTTATGGCATCATCACTTGCGATCACATTGGAGAACCTGGACGAGATTCTCGCGCAGCATCTGGCGCCTGACCAGGTCGCCCGTGCCAAGACCCTCTTCCTCAAGCGTCTCTCCGAAGCCGGACATCGCTTTTACCGGGGGAAGATGCAGACGCTCCCCAAAGCGGGTATCTTTGGCTTTAATTGGTTTAACGTGTGGTACACGCCTGGTGTATCCCAGATCTCGACGACCATCCGCGACGACCAGGATGCCTCTTACCAGCTTTCCAACCGGGGTAATCTGGTCGCCATCGTGTCCGACTCCACGCGCGTCCTTGGAGATGGTGACGTGACGCCTCCCGGCGGTCTGGGGGTCATGGAGGGGAAGGCGTTCCTGATGAAGTATCTGGGGGGTGTCGATGCAGTGGCGCTCTGTATCGACAGCCGGGGCGCTGACGGCAGACACGATCCGGATAAGATCATTGACTTCGTGCGGATGGTGCAGCCCAGTTTCGGCGCCGTCAACCTCGAGGATATCTCTCAACCCAACTGTTACAAGGTGCTGGATACGCTGCGAGAGAGCTGCGAGATCCCAGTCTGGCATGACGATGCTCAGGGCACGGCATGTGTCACCCTGGCCGGCCTGCTCAATGCCTTAAAGCTGGTGGACAAGGCGCTCTCGGAGGTGCGGATCGTCTTCCTGGGAGCTGGCGCCTCCAACACCACCATCGCGCGGATTGTGATCCGGGCTGGCGGTGACCCCAGCCGCGTGGTGATGTTTGATTCTAAAGGAGCGCTCCATCGCGGTCGGACGGATATTCAGGCCGATCCGCGCTTCTATCGGAAGTGGGAGCTGTGTGAGCAGACCAACCCTGAGGGGATCACCGATTTCGACACGGCAATGACGGGGGCGGATGTGCTCATCGCGGCCTCCAGGCCGGGCCCGGATGTCGTCCCGCCGGCCGCTGTGCGCGTGATGGCTCCCAAAGCCGTCGTCTTCGCCTGCGCCAATCCGGTGCCGGAGATCTACCCCCACGTAGCCCATGAGGCCGGCGCCTATATCGTGGCCACCGGCCGGGGGGATTTCCCCAATCAGGTCAACAATTCACTGGGGTTCCCGGCTATCCTCAAGGGGGCGCTGCTGGTGCGCGCCCGAGGCATTTCGGACGATATGGCCATCGCGGCTGCGCGCTCGCTGGCTGCGTTTGCCGAGCGTCGCGGCATCACACCAGACAACATCATCCCGCGGATGGATGAGCCGGACGTCTTCCCGCGGGAGGCTGCCGACGTCGCCATGCAGGCCATCCGAGAGGGATTGGCTCGGGTCACTCTTTCCCATCAGCAGGTCTTTGAACGGGCTGCCGCAGACATCCAGAGGGCCCGTGAGACGATCGATCTGATGGTCAGGGAAGGCCTGATCCCCACGCCGCCTCAGACGATGCTCCAGGAGGCGCTGGAGTGGGCTATCTCACAGGTTGGCTAGGGGCACGCGCGTGGGGCGATGCCTAATTCTCCGTGTCGTCCTGGACAATCCTCAGGATGAGGTCACGGTAATGAGTGTCGCGC
>CAYLRT010000221.1:0-2811 GCA_964385885.1 uncultured Anaerolineales bacterium
ACATCCGATGGAGAAGCTCTCCAGGTGTCCGACGGGCTGGGGATCAGCCCCGGAGTGTTACAGCCCGGTGACCTTCTGATCCAGCTCCACCGATTCGCGCTGAGAGAAGGAGAACGACCGGTTTACTTCCGCACTGGCGCCTATTGGCTGGACACCATGGAGCGATGGCCAACAGCCGGCGGATCACGGGCGGACACCTTCACCCTCCCACTTACCGAGGCTACGCCATGACGCGGCAATCCGTCATGAAGCTAGCGCTGTTGTTGCTCCTAGTGGAGTGGGCGCTGCTCGCTATAGGCAGCCGTCGAGTTTCTCTCACAATGGATGAGCCCGCGCATATCGCCCGAGGGTATGCGTACTTGGCGCGAGGACGAGCAGCATTCTGGTACTTCCCTCAGAATAGCCATCCCCCACTGCTCAACGTCGCAGAAGCTGTCCTGCTATACGCCTCCAATCCGACAGTGCCGCTCGAAGAGCTTCCAGGATGGGGCGCGGACTTCATCCACTACGCAGAGGCCATGATCCCCTACCTGCTACCTTTGGAGCGCAGTGCACTCCTGGCACGCATGCCCATCATGCTGGCTACACTCCTGCTGGCAACACTCAGCTTCCGATGGGCCACGGACCTAGCAGGTCCCCACGCAGGTCTCATCACACTGGTCGTCGCAGTTCTTGATCCGCTACAGCTCGCTCACGGCCGGCTATCAACTACCGATGCCGGGCTGACCGCTCTCGGCACAGCTCTCATGTACATGAATTGGCGATGGAATCGCCATCCCCGCTGGAGGCACGCAGTGTCGCTGGGAGCACTGGCGGGCTTGACACTCCTGGCGAAGTACTCGGGCGTCCTCTATCTTCTGGCGTGCGGCGCGCTGTTCCTGTGGATGTTACTGAGTCCCAAATTGTCTCCGCATCATGGCTCATCGCGGATGCGTATCTTTGGGCAAATGTTGCTGGCAGCTCTGATAGCTGGCTCGATGGTCTGGGTTGCCTACGGCTTTTCTATCGGTCCTGTTGTGATCGGAGGGCACTCCTTCACATTGCCTGCGCCTGAGTATTGGCAGGCACTGCTCAACCAAGCGTCTACAGCCGATGACCGCATTGCTGTGCTGGCAGGACAGATAGTCTTCGGCTCACATTGGTGGTACTTCCCTTTGAACTTCGTCATCAGGAACCCCTTGCCTATTCTTCTCGCGTTTGCCGGAGGAGTTGCAGCTTGGTTCCGGAGCTTCCGAAGAGAGTGGCCCATAGCCGTCTTCCCCACACTCTATGCCATCGTCGCTGTCACGACGGGAATGAATGTAAGCTACCGCCACATGCTGCCGGTGCACCCCTTCCTGTACTTGACATCCGCTTTGGGAATCGTCTACTGGACGCAAGCCCGAGACAAGACACGCCCGAGACAGGAGATACTCCTGCGATGGGGTGTCGTGGCGCTTGGCGTGTGGTACGCAATTGGCACGCTTCGTGTCTTTCCCGACGAGCTGGCTTACTTCAACGAGCTTGTGGGAGGGCCTCGTCAAGCACCTAGGGTCCTCGTCGATTATAGCCAAGACTGGGGACAGGCTTTTCTGGCTCTGCGGAGCTACATGGAGACACATCCAGGCCCAAGACCTAGCATATTCTACTTCACGCTCGTGCGTCCCCAACACTACGACATCTCTTGCGATAGGCTGGAGAGCGTCTCGCGCTTCCATCCGCAGCCAGGGCGGTATGTGCTCGGCCCCGCCCCCCTGTATGGCTTGGTGGGTTCCGATCCGCAGCAGTTCGACTGGTTTCGCCACAGGCCGCCCAACGCGTTTGTCGCTCACTCGCTATTCGTGTACAATGTCAGTACAGTCGTAGATTGGATCGCCCAGTGCACAGTGCCCGTCGCACCGCTGAACACGCAGGCGCTCGAGGATGGCTATGGGGCACCAGCACCACGGCAAGTCATGTTCGACTGCAAACAGAGCTGGGTCTATCCCACCAGCGGCACTGCGAGCGACGGAATTGGCAGCTACGTGATCCATGATCAGCTACTGAGCCATCCTCAAGGCAGCTCTCTCCCCAAACTGCTCCGACCCAGCCCACCCGAGGCCCTCGACTCTTTCACCGCAAGGCACCTTGATGCCCTGCGGCTCGCTTACGAACAGCCGATCCCCGGGCGCCAGCCCGCTTTCGCCATATACGAGACCTTGTCGAGAGTTATACCCCCTACGACAGACGCTTACGCGGCGACCATCGACCAGGCGCCCGATAGCTTCCAAGGCAACGCGTGGCTACCCAGCACAGGACACACTCTCAACGGCCACCTCCGCTTCCTCGGTGTGAAGGGTTACTGGTCCCCCAACCGCAGTCTGGACATTGAGACTTGGTGGGAAGTCCTCGATCCGCCCACCGAGGCTCCTGTGTCGATTTTCGTCCATCTGATCACATCGAAAGGCCATGCCCTGGCCGGGGCAGATGGATGGGGCGTGGACTCAAACACGCTCCACACGGGAGACATCATTGTGCAACGCCATGCGCTGGATAATCACACTGAGGACTCGGGCCTCTGGCTGCGCATCGGCGCCTACTGGCTCACCGACCCAGCGACGAGGAAGATCGTCGTGTGGCACAACGACCGCGACCCAGAGGCTACCGCTCTCTTCGTTCCTCTGACCCGAGTCCACATCACTCAGAGCCCCTAAACCGTCTCAGCGATTGCCGGTTACCCGAGAGACAGCGGCAACTGAAGTCCTTTCTGCTCTAGCTCCAGCAGCGCCGCCTTGCGATCGACGCCACCACCATAGCCGGTCAACTTCCCGTCCGCTCCTACCACCCGATGAC
>CAYLRT010000222.1:0-2807 GCA_964385885.1 uncultured Anaerolineales bacterium
GGGAGCGGACCGTTGCCTTCTTCATCGGAGGCGTCGCTGCTCATCTGCATTATACTGGTTAAGGTGATGGCTTCAATCCCCAGTGGTGTTCCATACAATGGCAACGGTGAGGCGTCGCCTATGGTTGTGATGATACCCCTTTGCCACTGTTTCTGATCCTCCTTACGGGGCACGGAGGAAGTTCCCACACTCGGAGGCGGCCACACGTGACGAAGGCTGTCATCCGGGGCTTTCTGGTATAATCGAGGGCACTATGGCATGGTTGACGGCCTCTAAACTCACGAAATATTACGGTGCCCAGCAGGTTTTCACAGCCCTTTCTCTCCAGGTGGATCAAGGTGAGCGTGTGGCCCTGGTGGGAGCCAATGGCTGCGGCAAGAGCACGCTCCTGGACATTCTCGCGGGTGTCCTAGAGCCGGACGCAGGTACGGTGCATCTTGCCCGTGGGCGACGGCTGGGCTATCTACCGCAGCGTCCAGACTTGTCGGTGGACGGAACACTATGGTCCTTTATGAAGGAGGCCTTCGTCGATTTGAGGCGACAGGAGGCGGATCTGCGGCGCCTTGAGGTCTTGATGGGGGCTGAGGAAGAGGCTGTCCGAGAACGGGCCATGGTCCAATATGGCAAGGCGCTCGAGGACTTCGAACGAGCGGGGGGCTTCATTTATGAGGCCCGCATCAGGCAGGTGCTGGGCGGGCTGGGGTTCCAGCCCTCTCAATTCGAGCAGCCGGTGGCCCAACTGAGTGGCGGAGAAAAAACCCGCGCCCAGCTGGCTCGTCTCCTGCTCGAGAATCCGGATGTGCTTCTGCTGGATGAGCCAACGAACCATCTGGATCTGGAGGGTATCGAGTGGCTCGAGGGCTATTTGAGTTCCTGGCAAGGGGCGATGGTCGTCGTGGCACATGACCGGGCTTTCCTGGACGCTGTGGCGACACGGGTGCTGGAGCTTGAGGGTGGGCGGTTGGAGAGCTATACGGGCAATTTCAGTGCTTACGTGCAGCAGCGGAACAGCCGTCGCGCACGCCAGGCTGCGGAATATGAAGCGCAGCGGCGCTACATTGAGAAGACAGAGGATTACATCCGCCGCTACATGGCGGGTCAGCGCTCCTCTCAGGCCAAGGGGCGGCTCAAGCGGCTGCAGCGTCTGACGCAGGTGGAGCGTCCACGCCAGGCTCGGTCGATTCACATCGATTTGCAGACGTCCATGCGCAGCGGGGATCTGGTGCTCGGGCTCTATCAACTCGCTGCTGGGTATCAGGCTGATCGGCCCCTGGTCACTGTAGAGGAGGCCGAGATCAGGCGCGGACAACGCGTAGCGTTGGTCGGTCCCAACGGCGTCGGCAAGACGACGTTGTTGCGCACCATCCTGCGTCAGATCCCCCCGCTCTCAGGGCGGGTACGGCTCGGGGCCGCTGTACGGATCGGGTACTTCGCCCAGGTCCAGGACCATCTGGTCCCCGGCAAGTCGGTCCTGGATACTGTCCTGGATGGAGGGCTGACCTCCGTCGCTGCCACGCGCGACTTCCTGGCGCGCTATGGGTTCCGTGGTGATGATGTCTTCAAAGATACAGGGGTGCTTTCTGGCGGCGAGCGTGCGCGTCTATCGATCGCGATCCTCTCGCTGGCCAAGGCCAACTTCCTCCTGCTGGACGAGCCGACGAACCATCTCGACATTGCCTCACAGGAAGTACTCGAGGAGGTATTGCGGGCATTCAACGGCACGATTCTCCTGGTGAGCCATGACCGGTACTTGATTCGGCGGCTGGCAACAGCGGTGTGGGCTATTGCTGATGGTCGACTCCATGTGTTCGACGAGGGATATGAGGCATATCAGGCTTGGCACCAGGCGCAGCGGGAGGGTGATGATCAACAGGAGCACCAGAAGACGCGGCAGCGTGCTGATGCAGCGCGCCAGGCGAAGCGGGCGCGTCAGCAGGCACTGGCCCGCCAGCAGGAACGGCTGGAGACACTGGAGCAGGAGATCCACGCCCTGGAAGGGCGTCTCCGGGAACTCACGCATCAGCTTGAGATCGCAGGCAGAGCCCAGGACGTGGCGCGAGTGACCCGACTGGGTGCTGAGTATCGGCAAATAGAATCGAAGCTTGACCGCCTGCTCGAAGAATGGGCGGAGGTTGCCAATTCGGTGGCGGCCTGAGACATGGGGAAAGGGGAGTGTATCTTGGGGCGAGGGGACAGGAGCTTGGCGACAGGGCGGATGGAAGGACCTCGTCCCTACTGTATTGGCCTCACCGGTAACATCGCCACTGGGAAGACCACAGCAGGCCGGATGTTGGCCATGTTGGGGGCTGAGTTGATTGATGCCGATCAAGTTGCTCATCGGGTCATGGGACCGGATGGGGAAGCCTATGAGGGGGTGGCCCGTGCCTTCGGTACGCAGATCCTGGCTCCCGATGGCACCATCGACCGGCGCAAACTAGGAGCTCTGGTCTTTGCAGATCCCGCGGCGCTTAGACGTTTGGAGTCGTTGGTGCATCCGGCCGTCACCGCACGAATTCGCGCTCAAGTGTACCGTAGCGCGGCACCGGTCGTGGTGATAGAGGCCATCAAGCTGCTGGAGAGCGATCTCGCTGCCCTGTGTGACGAGATCTGGGTGACCACCTGCCCCCAGGCGCTCCAGTTGAAGCGCCTGATGGAAACGCGTGGTCTCAGCCGTGAGGAGGCTGAGCTGCGCATCCTTGCACAACCGCCCCAGGAAGAGAAGCTTGCCGTCGCTGACGTCGTCATCGACACCAGCGGGACTCTTGAGGAGACCCGCCGACAGGTGTTGCGGGCGTGGGAGGCACTGA
>CAYLRT010000223.1:0-2792 GCA_964385885.1 uncultured Anaerolineales bacterium
CCACCGGGGTGACAGTCACCACTACCCCCCACGGGTTGACGCCCCCCGCGCCAGGGCTAGGATGCAGCCAAAGAAGATCGCATGAGCCTGCTACCGGAGGTGAAGAACCATGGACACAAAGACATTTCGAGGGATGAAGTATCGCCGGATGGGGCATTCCGGTCTGTGGGTCTCGGAGGTGGGGCTGGGGCTGTGGAAGTGGGGTGATCCCAGCTACGACGGCTCGCGCGTCGGGGAGCACGAAGGGTTCCAGATCCTCGACCGCGCGCTGGAGTTGGGCGTCACCCACTGGGACACGGCCAACTCCTACAACATGGGATCGGGCAACAGCGAGCGGCTGCTGGGGCGTTACTTCGCCAGCCGGGGGGCCCACGTGCGAGATCAGGTGGTGCTGGCCACCAAGGTGCGCAACTCGGTCCGCGCCCCCCACGAGATGCAGCGAGACTTCTCGCCCAACGAGTCCGGGGCCTCGCGCAAGTACATCATCCGCGCCGTCGAGGACAGCCTGCGGCGCCTCCAGACCGATTGGATCGACGTGCTCTATCACCACGCACCGAACCTGATGCCGGATGGCACCTGGGAGACACCGCTTGAGGAGACCTGGGATGCCTTCAACACGCTGGTGCAGCAGGGCAAGGTGCGCTACCTGGCCGTCTCCAACCGCACCGCCGCGCAGCTTGAGCAGGAGACAGCAGCCCTGGCCGCGGTCGCAGCCAACCCTGGCCGCCGCATCATCGGGGTCCAAAACCGCTACAACCTGTTGGAGCGCCCCCGCGTCGCTGCCCTGGGGCCTGAGGCGACGTTGGCCGACGAGGCAACGTTCCTGGAGGCCCTGCGCCGCCTGGGGATCGGGCTGATCCCCTACGTGCCGCTGGCCGTGGGCCTGCTCACCGGGCGCTACCGCCGTGGCCACATCGACGAGACGGGGCGGCTCTCGGAGCAGGCCGGGGAGGCATGGCGCGACGAGTACCTGACGGAGCGCAACTTCGACCTGGTGGAGAAGCTGCTGGTGCTGGCGGCGGAGAAGGGCTGCACGCTGCCGCAACTGGCCATCGCCTGGCTGCTGGCGCACCAGGAGGTCTGCTCGGTCATCCCCGGGGTGACGAAGATGGCGCACCTGGAGGACAACGTGGGGGCCGTCGCGGTTACCCTCACGCCGGACGAATTGGCGGCGTTGGATCAGATGACGCGCTGAGGACGCAGGAGGGAGAGACGCGATGTCTGAGGGATCCGAGAGAGGCCCCGTGGTCACGCAGGGTGACATCCTGGCTGGGTTGCGGCGCGTGGGCCTGGCCGCGGGCGATGTGGTCTTTGTCCACTCGTCGCTGAGCGCCTTCGGGTGGGTGGAGGGTGGCCCCGATGCCGCCATCGACGCGCTTCTGGAGGCGGTGGGGCCCACGGGCACGGTAGCGATGCCTGCCTTCACCTGGAACCGGTATCACGATCTCACCGAGCCCATTGTCTTTGACGTGCAGCACGAGTCGGTGAAGGACGAGGTGGGCATCATCCCCGAGGTCTTCCGGCAGCGCCCAGGCGTGCTGCGCAGCGGGCACATCTGCCACTCGGTGGCGGCCATCGGGCCGCACGCACAGGCACTGATGGGCGATGGCGTCAAGGGCTTCGGCAAGGGCAGCGTCTTCGATCAGCTCGAGAAACTCGATGCATGGTACCTGTTCCTGGGTGCGCCGATGGAATCGTGCACGGCGCTGCACCATGTCGAGGATCTGATGCAGGTGCCCTACCGCTATTACCGCGACTACAAGGGGTCGGTGGTGGTGTGGCCCGACGGCACCCGGGAGCCGTCCCGGGCCGTCGAGTTCCTGCGCCATCCGGGGGTGCAGGTGGACCTGGGCAAGATGGAGGCGGTCTTTGCAGAGCACGGCGTGCTGCGCACAACGATGGTGGGGCGCGGGCGGATCATCAACCTGCGCATCCGCGAGTTGATCCGCATCGCGGTGCAGTGCCTGGAAAAGGATATCAACTTCCTGGTCGCAGAATAAGGCCAGGTCTGGCCAAGTGTATGAGAAGGAGGAAGCATGATTATCGATAGCCACATCCATGCGGGGCATGGGCAGGGATTGACGGATTCCTGGAACACGTTTGAGGACATCGAGGTGTCGCTGCGGCGCATGGACGCCGCCGGCATCGACAAGGCGGTGGTGCTGCCCATCGAGAACCTGGACTACGTGCGAGCCAACCGCGAGACCGCCGAGATCGTGCAGGCCCACCCCGACCAGCTCTATGGCTTCGCCAAGGTCAACCAGCAGCGGGACCGGGGGCGGATCAAGGAGATGCTGGACGAGGCATTCGGCGAATTGGGACTGCGGGGGCTGAAGATCCACGGCCACCCCACCCGCGAGATGATGGAGGTGCTGCGTGAGTGGCGCAAGCCCCTGTTGGCCGACGTGCTGGGCAAGGTTTACCCGCTGCGCTACGTGGCGGAGGCGTACCCCGACGTCCCCATCATCATCGCCCACATGGGGCAGTACAAGTCGGACGCGGTGGCGCACCTGCACACGCTGTGGCTGGCGGCGCAGTACCCCAATATCTATTTCGACACCTCGTCGGTGCTGCTGCACGAGTGGTTGGAACGCGCGGTCGAGGAGCGCCTCTGCCACAAGATGCTCTTCGGCTCGGATGGGCCTGACGGGCATTGCGGCGTCGAGCTGGCGCGCATCCGCTACCTGGACCTGACGCCGGAGGAGGAGCGGGCGGTGCTCTACGAGAACGCCGCCCGCCTGCTGGGCGAGGACGTGTAACGGAGGTAGGGGCGCACGGCCGTGCGCCCCTAC
>CAYLRT010000224.1:0-2764 GCA_964385885.1 uncultured Anaerolineales bacterium
CAGGCCAGGAACACGGCGCAGCAGCAGATTCACTCAAAGATGACCCTGACGGTCTTGATCTCCCAGGGGGCAAGGGACACCGTCACCTCGGCCCCGTTGACGGATGGTGTGGGCGCAGTGGCGGGTGCGGGCAGCGGACGTTCGAGCAAGTCGCTTTCGATGGCCGCTCTTATGGGGTGCAGGCACCGCAGAACGACGGTATCGTGCTGCCCATAGGATTCCACAAGGCGTAGGATGATCCCCCGCCCATCTTCGGCCCGCTTCACGACGGTGAGTATGCCGCTACGGCCCTTGACCACCTGGATGAAGGGGGACGGCACACCTCGCGGCGCCTCATCGCGCGTATCCCACCAATCCCGCCAGACCCCGGCTGGCTCGAACCCGTCTCTGACAGGCTTGACGATCAGGGCATGGTTGAATTCGTAGCCGCGATGCGGCGCACGGGCCTCCTGCCAGCCACCCGAGTGAGCCAGAATGCCATAGGTAAACGCGAAGGGTCCCAGGCCGGTGATCTCCCTCTGCCTCGGGTTGACCAGATCGCCCAGTCGATCGCTCGAATCGAGCGGCGCACGCAGCAGGCTCAGCCTCACCTGGCGTTCTCGCGTATCGTAGCCGTAGAGGCCATCGTTGACGAAGAGCACGCCGCGCTTCCCGTCCGACACATCGAGCCACTTCTGCATGTAGCGATCTTGATCCTCATCCGCTCTCGCCGCCGGGGCCCGCCCATCCTCTGCCAGCACGTCCGCATCCAGCACAGACTCGCCCGCGGCCCGCTCTGTGGGCCGCGTCACCACTGCATAGGGCGCTTCGGCGGCAACAGACGTCCATTCCAACGCCAGATCGAACGCGGCCTTCAGCGTGACCCGTGAGGCGTACCAGTCGCCGTATGTCTTAAAGATGACCAATGGCGAGTCGTCATAGAGCATGATGTCCTGGACTATGCGTGTCGGCGGTAACGCTGGATCCAGGTGCACCACGCGGATAGTGCGGATCGTCTGGCGAAGCGGCCCATCCTCCAGGACCGCGATAGATTCAAGAGTCCCGGGATCGAGTTCCCGTCCTGTATAGCGCATGGACCAGGCCGGCATGGATGGGTGATCGTCCTCCAGAAACAACAGCCGGTTCCCCCGGCCCCCCGGCGCCAGGTACTCCTGGCCCGTCGCCTTGTCGCGCAGGCTGGTGAGCTCCCCCGTCGCCCGGTCCACCGCTACGCGGACCTTGCCGTTCTCAAGCACCAGTTCCTTCTCACCGGCGGACGCCACGTCCCGGGCTGCGGTCGCGGGTCGCCTTCTCAAGCGCAGGAGCGTATAGCCAATCCCTGGCACCGCCGGTGTGCGGACAAGCGCCCTTCTCGTGCCGTCCAGCTCGCTCACCTGCACTGGTAGGGACACGCCGTCGTAGGAGAAAACGTCCACCTCCTCGTCTTCTGCCAGGGGAAGTTCAATGGTCGCGCGACGGGGCCACGAGAGGAAGTTGAAAGCGGCGATCAGGCTCTCCGTGGGTTGCAGGTCCTCGGTCAGACCGGCGTGAATGCGATCGCAAAGATAGGCCAGCGCCTCATCGCGGGCAAACGTGGCTCGGCGGTTCGCCTCGGCCCACAGCGCACGGTCCTCGGCGTGCACTTCGGCCACCGAACAACCGCAGATGATGTCATGGAACTGGTTCACACAGTGGTCACGCCATGCCTGCGTAAGCTGTTTCGCGGGATAGCGAAAGGTCATGGTTGACGCCCACGTCGCCGCCTTCTCCGCATCCACCAACAGCGCCTCCATCCGCCGGTTCATCCGCTTGTTAAAGCCGTTGGAGGTGTAGGTGCCGGTGAATTGAAAGCCCAACTCGCCGCGCACCACGGGCAGTTGATCCGCGTAGCTCTTCATATCGGCCAGCACCTCCCCAGCGGACGCCCAACGACACGAGGGGAGGTCGAGATCGGCTGCGGCCGATGCCGGCATGGGCACCCACTCGCGCTGCATGGTGATCCGTCGGTCCGATCTGAGGCCCGTCGCGACGTGAATCGCGGGTAACGGGTGCTTGCCCTGCTCTGCCAGCGCCGCCTCGATGGTGGTGGTATCCGGCGCGCCAATCCATGACCCCGCCAGGTAGAACACACGACTGCCATCCGGCCCCTCCCAGACGAACTGATGCAAGGGGTTGCCTTGGGCGTCCCGAGGGCGGCAACGATGCGAGTAGAAACCCTCCAGCCCGCACTTGACGAGGATCTGCGGCAGCGAATGGGGGTGGCCGAAGATATCGGGGTCCCAGCAGACCGAGGCACACTGCCCGAACTTATCGAGGAAGTACCACTGACCGAGGGCGCACTGACGTACCAATGACTCACCGTCGGGGATCAGGTGGTCGGGCTCGACCCACTCGCCCCCACACAACTCCAGGGTGCCATCCGCCACACGCGCGCGCACCTGCTCGAAAAGCTCCGGATACCTCTGCTCGATGACCCAGAATGACCAGGCGGTGGAGCGGGAGAAGACGAACCTGGTCTCAGGGTCAGCCTCGATCAACTCGAGGGCCCGCTCGAAGCACTGCCGCATCAGCTCCTCACCGTACGGCACTCGCGGCCAAAGCCAGGCGACATCGAGATGCTGCGTGGCGATAACGTGTACCCGTGGACGCTCTGTCATGGTCACTATCAGTCCTTTCGTGGTTGCTTGGAAGATTGCGGCATGGGCGCATTTTAGAGCCATGCCTCACGCGCCGCAAGGTGAGCGCGGGGCAGGAGCACGGAGGTAACACCCCCGTCGTCGCCGCG
>CAYLRT010000225.1:0-2763 GCA_964385885.1 uncultured Anaerolineales bacterium
CGCCTTCGATGATAACGAGGTGATCGGTACTTCTAACCGAGGCATCTATGGCCGCCTATGGGGTACGCGTGTCTACCTGCCACTGACGTTACGCAACAGACCATAGCGGCTTCTTTCTCTAGAACTGAAGGAAGTCCTCGACGGGGATCGCGAAGACCGTCGCACCCCCAACGCGCACCTCAATCAGTTGGGGGTCAGGGTAGTCTAGCGGCTCTACCCCCAGGGGCACAAACCGGGTGCGAATTGGGCAATGCTCACGCACTAACGACAGAAAGAAAGGAAGCCGTTGATGGGGCATGCCTGCCACCAACGTGACCATGGCTTCGTGAAGGAAACCGCCCTCTGCGTGGACGATAGTGACGGGGAACTTGTGGGTGTTTAGGGACTTCAGCAGCTGACTCGCCTGGTCTCTGTAAGCAATAGTGATGGCCATGCGGTCGATTTTCGGTTCCAACATACTATCTCCGTTCCAGGTTGTTGGGAGCACCTCTGTCATGCTTGCGTGACTATTGTAGGCTGGCAAAGCCTGCGGGCAAGTAGTTGCACACGGGTAGGCCCCTGCGAACGGCGAGAGACGGAGCGACACGACACCTGTGTCAACATGCTGGAAGATACCTGCGCCTCGCCAAGCTTCAGCCGCTGGTGCAGCAATCCCGAGGGCTTTCAGATCCTCGCGTCGATCGCGAGACAGTGCTCGTGGCTCAGGTGCTGGCGCCCCATCCCCATACCGCCTTGAGGGCAGACATTACCCGTCCTGAGCCGGCCGGGTGCTGGAACAGCACAACCCCAGGATCGCCCAGGATTGCCAGGGACAGTCCGTTGACGGCAGGGCAGGACCGCCAACAGGAATGGACCGACTGCTAGGTCGCACAGCCTGCTCAGCGGTGTGGTGGGGTAGCACATTCGGCACACGCGGCGCTGATCAGCCGCAGCGGGTCACGTCGCTCCATCTGACTGCAACGGCGGGGCGAGTGGGCCACCGCACGGGCAAGCCCATCATCTCGTCGGTCTCAGGGCCTTACCCAATCTATGTCATCCATTAGAACTTGGGCCGCCGGTAGACAATGAGTTGCGATCGTCAGATCGATGGCCTGAAAATCACTGAGCGGTCTGGCTCCTCCGGGATAGCCGCTTCTTGCTCTACCCTGCTTATAGTTTATGATGCCCCCATCGATGGGATCTAACACTGTCTCTGACCTCGCACAAGGAGGCGTCCCCTGATGGAGACCGCTGAGCTGGCTGGCCGTGACCTGACTAGCGGCAGCATACATCGCAACATCTGGTATCTGGCCATTCCCATGATGCTGGAATCCGGTATTCAAAACGTGTCACAGTTGCTCGACACCTACTGGGTAGGCCAACTGGGTTCGGCCGCACTTGCCACGGTAACCCTGAGTGTCACCATTCGGTGGGTACTCAACAGCCTCGCCAATGGCTTGGGAGTTGGCGGCATGGCCATAGTGGCGCGGCGTGTCGGCGAGCGAGATGATCTCTCAACTCAACACGCGGTATGGCAGACCATCTTGTTGGGCATAGGGGTCTCAGTGGGCATTTCAATCTTGGGTGTTGCCCTGGCGCGTCCATTGTTGGTTCTCCTAGGCGCGGAGGCCGAAGTCCTACGATTGGGTCTTTCCTATCTCCACGTCGTGATGGGAGGCATGTTCGCGCTGGTGCTGGTCTTCATCGTCAATTCGCTACTGCGCGGCGCTGGCGAGGCTCGCCTCGCCATGACGGTTCTCCTGGTCTGCACCGCTGTGAACGTGATCTTGGAACCATTGCTCATCTGGGGATGGGGACCGTTCCCATCACTCGGCGTTGTTGGCTCGGCGTGGGCCAATGTTCTCGGCTTCAGTGTTGGGTTGTGCGTGCAGGCGGTGATCCTGCTACGTGGTCGGGCGCGCGTCGCCATCAACATGCACGATCTGGCTCCCGATCCTCGCTTGATGGGCAACATCATCCTCATTGCACTCCCCAGCACAGCGCAGATGATACTGCGCTCTTCATCACGCCTGGTCATCGTAGGCTTGGTTGGCATGTTCGGCACCTTTGCCCTGGCTGGGTATGGAGTAGCAAACCGCATGTTGCTAATCCTGTTGATCCCGCTCTTCGGGCTCGGAAATGCCGCCAGCACGTTGGTGGGCCAGAATCTGGGGGCCAGCAAGCCTGAACGTGCAGAGCGGAACGCGTGGTGGGTTGCCGCCTATGCTGTGGGCATCATGGCCGTCACCGCGACCTTTCTCTTTGCCTATGCGCGCCCCATCATCGCCTTCTTCGACGCCACGCCGCAGGTAATCGCCATTGGCGGCGAAGCTATCTGTTTCATTGCCCCAACGCTGGTTTTTAGCGCTCTAGGGGTGGTACTTGGCGGAGCCTTCAGCGGAGCGGGGGATACGCTACCGGCGATGATCATCAACTTAGCCACCCTATGGGGACTGGAAGTTGCCCTGGCCTACGCCCTGGTTCATTGGGCTGGGCAGGGTTTGACAGGCATCTGGTGGGGCCGCGCGGCGGCGAACGTCGCCAACGGAGTCATCTTCGCGATCTGGTTCCGCGCGGGAAAATGGAAACAGCGCCGCGTTTGAGACAGGTTCCCATTTGCCTCGTTTCCCCCAAAGATATCTCTTTACCACGGTAAAAGCTAGGGTCTTGACCCGTAGAGCCCGTATGCCGCTGGGATGCTCAACGGGCGCGGTCACTAGCGTGCTCCAGCTCAACGAGCGGACAGGCGTGCCTGGATACACTCGCTATTGCGTTGCGTACTAG
>CAYLRT010000226.1:0-2760 GCA_964385885.1 uncultured Anaerolineales bacterium
TATCAGGCACCCTGGCTGGCCTATATGGATGCGTTGGTGGCGCACATTGACCAGGCCGCACGGCTCAGGGCCGAGGCGGGGATAGCCATGGCAGGGCCCGATGGCTTTGATGTCCAGGCACCCGGCCGGCCCGACGCCGAGGGAGTGGGCGATCAGGCGGCAGAAGAGCCGCGCCTGGATCTCTTCGACAAGGATCAAGGATGGGGCAAAGCCCAGATGGGGTTCCGTGTCTACCGCGACTGGATGGCAATCATCAATGCCTATCCCTCGACCCAGGGGCTTCCCGTCTATGTGATCTCTACCAACACCTACGATCGCCAGGCAGGGGTGCCCCCAGCGCAGAACTATCCCCGTGGCTGGCTCACGGCCGCGCTGGACGTAATCAACAAGGAGCCTCAGGTGCATGCTCTGGTCTGGTTCCTGGACGAGTTCCCCCACGGCAGCCAATGGGACTGGTTCAGCCTGACGCTGCATCCAGGTCGCCTGGTCGATGCCGCGGAGGAATTCGATGCGTTGCTCCTGGGAGGGCCCTGAGATGTCGAGCGACCGCACAATCACCAGGGTCATTCTGGCAGATGACCACCCTGCCTTTCGAATTGGCCTGCGGGTGCTCCTCGACCGAGAGGCCGATATCTGTGTCGTGGGGGAAGCACGCGATGGGCCCCACGCCCTGCAGCTATGTCTGACACTGGTCCCAGAGGTGCTGGTGATCGACTGTCGGCTGCCGCGGCTCGAAGGCGCCGCCGTGGTGCGCTCGATGACAGAGCGTGGGTTGAACACCAGGGCGCTGGCGCTTTCGGCATATGATGAGGACCGCTTCCTGACCGCTATGGCGCAGGCTGGCGCGGCTGGATACCTGTTGAAAGACGAGGCGCCCACCCGCATTGTGGCTTCGGTGCGGAAAGTTGCCATGGGAGAAAACCTGTGGTCACCCGATCAGCTCTCACGGGTAACGCACTATGAGGCCCAGGTAAATGCTGTCCGTGATAGTCTGACGGAGCGCGAGCGTGAAGTGTTGGAGCTGCTGGCGGAGGGGCTGAGCAATAAGGAAATTGCACAGGCGCTGATTGTCACACTGCGCACAGTGGAGTTCCACGTCAGCAATGTGCTGCGGAAGCTAGGAGTGATGTCACGGGTCGAGGCGGCTGTATGGGCCCACGAGCATCTTCTGGAACGTTGACGTCCCGAGGTCCCCGCAATTGTGCATACGCCTCCTGGCACCACAGCCACGTCACAGGAAGGACCAAAATGCCGCTGACTCAACGAAATAGGACACGCGACCAGGCGTTAGCGTGGGTTTCTTCGAGTTTCTCGCCCCAGAGTGAGAAGAATTACGGGTTTCCACAGTAGACATCGCCATCGACCTCACCTAGACTGAGGGGGAGGGGCGATCCATGCCTGCCCGGGCGGCATCGCTCAACTTCCGATGAGGTCAGGAGGTGACGAATGGCAGAAGAAGATATCCGAGAGACGATGGAAAACAGCGTCCGGGGACACCAGAGCAGTCTATTGGAGCGGTTGTTCAAAGTCTCGACGGTGATCCTGGCAGCTTTCGTATTGGGCGCAGTGTTGCTCGTCATCGGGCGCTCAGCAATCTACAAGATCCACGAATATGAACGAGGCCTCCATCTGCGGGGTGGACGCTTTGTATCGGTGGATCAACCGGGTTGGCACATTCAGATCCCGCTCGTCGACACAGTCATCATCGTGAAGGTCAATGAGCGCCTGGGATATGTGGAGCGTGTCCCTGCGATGACCTCGGACGACGTGACCATGGACGTCTCCCTGCAGTATACGTACCGAGTCATTGACCCAAAGACCTTTGCGCTCCAGGTGGACGACCCCGAGCGCATCATCTTCGAGTTTGTGCAGGGCAAGTTGCGCGATGTCGTCAACACCAAGGAGATGGCGGAGGTCATGCACAGCCGGGCAGCCATCGGGAAAGAGGTCATGGCAGCACTGGCGGAGAAAGAGACGCAATACGGCGTCCAGTTCGTAACCGTCCAGATTCAGAGTGCTTCACCGCCGGCTGAGGTGGTGGCTGCGATCAAGGACCGCATGGTCGCCGTCCAGCGCCAGGAACAGGCCGAGGCTGAGGCAGCCCAGCGACGCACCCTTGCCGACGCAGAGTTCTACGCTGCCCAGAAGAAGGCTGACGGTGACGCCTACGAGATCACCAAACTGGCGTCCGCCGAGGCTGAGCGTATCAGGCTCACCTCGACAGCCCAGCAGGAGGCTGTCCAGGCGATGCTGGATGAGCTGGCTGACCGCGGGGAGTTGGGAAAGGCCTACCTGCAGCTTCTGATCGCCCAGGAGCTTCGCGACAACAGCAAATGGATCATCAGCAGTGGTCGAGGCGGGGAATCCATTGTGCCCAGGATCGAGCTACCAGGTACACCGTGACCGTGGCCACCTGGCAAGGAAAGGGGCATAGAGGCAGAGGCCTTTGCCGGACGCCCCACCCTGTTGGCCCTGTTGTAAGGAGGTGATCCACAATGCGACGCATGATCTGGGTCCTGCCTTTACTGGCTATCCTGATGGCCTGCGGAGCAGGAGCATGGCTGCTGCGGCAGGGGATCGGCCCCAAGGCGCAGGAGGACCTATCTAGTCCGAGGATCTTCGCTTATCGCGACTGGCAGAGCACTGGAGTGCAGGTTTTCCCAGGCGATGTGATCCATATCCGTGCAAAAGGCACATGGCTGTATACTCCAGGCGAGTACCATGGCCCTGAGGGACACCATGTCTATCCTGCGCCCGACA
>CAYLRT010000227.1:0-2758 GCA_964385885.1 uncultured Anaerolineales bacterium
GACAGGGTGACTGAGCGGCAGGGGCCACAGCAGAGAGGGAACAGGAGAAAAGGCTCTGCGTTCTCAGCGGTGAGAGTCTGCCGTGGGGGGTACAGGGAAGTAGAGCTGTCGCAGCTCATCCAGCGAGACGTCGTTCTGCGGCGTGGGGTTCAGGAAGTAGGGATGGATGGGCAGACGTGGCCGCTGGCGCTGGGCCGGAGGCCGGGCGAGGATGGCCTCGATCTGGGTCAGGTATCCCTGCGCGGTGCGCTCCCACGTGTAGCGGCTTAGCACGCGCTGCCGGGCACGGGTGGCGAAGGTCTGCCAGGTTTCGGGGTCGCGCAGCAGCTTGAGCAGCGCCTGGGCGATGTCGTGGGGGTCGCTGGGGTCAATCAGGAGGCCGTAGGCGACGCCTCCCTCCTGCAGGCTCTCGCTGGGGCCACCGTTGCGGGTGACCACCAGGGGCAGGCCGGCGGCGGCGGCCTCCAGGGGCGCCAGCCCAAAGGGCTCGTAGAGCGCCGTCAGGGCAAAGACCGAGCGCCGTCGCGCCAGGTAGCGGTAGGCGGCGGCCAGGGCCGGTTGCCCGGGCAGGGCGAAGGCGCTCACCTTGCCCCACAGGTCGTGGCGGTCCACGACCCGCCGGATCTCCGCCAGGATCTGCCGTTCGGTCTCTCCGGCCCCACCATCGTCGCGCAGGGGATCCGGCAGGGCACCGGTAAAGAGCACCAGGTTGGCGCAGGCCTGCAGCTCCGGCGAGAGGGCAAACGCCTGGACCAGGGCCAGGTGGTTCTTCTTGGGATCCAGGCGGCTGGAGGCGATGATGGCCGGCAGGTGGCGTCGGTCGGCGGCGATGTCGCGCGCCAGCATGGCCTCGACGTGGGCCTGAGCAGCCCGCTCATCGGGGCTCGCGGCGTCGGCGTCGAAGATTGCCAGGTTGACGCCAGGCGGGATCACCGCGAAGCGGCTATCGTCGCGGACATCCACGGCGCCCCGGTAGGCGTGGTGCCCATACTGCTCGAAGCGCTCCTGGCGGGTGCTGGTGATGTTGATGGCCGAGCGGTTCATGCTGAGGCGTTCGGCGAGCAGACGGCGGGCGAAGTGATAACGGGCGTCCATCTGGGCCAGGTTCTCCGGTGTGACGCCCAGTTTATCCATCTTCTGGGCGCCCAGGGAGTGCGCGGTGAAGGTGAAGGGGATGCCGGCCCGGTGTTCGATGAGCACACCACTCAGACCGCCGTCGCCGTAGTGGGCGGTGAAGAGGTCAGGGAAGGAGCCGGCCCGGCGGTAGAAGGCCAGGATGTTGGGCACCCAGTCGCGGCAGAGGTGGGGCCACAGCAGCTCCTTGCGCAGGAAGCGATCGGGTCCTGCCGGCAGGCGCAGGATGCGCACGTTGGGCGCGCCCTCGTAGCGGTCCTCCGGCTCGGCGAACTCCGGCCAGTCGGGGTCATGGATCTGGCGGGTGAGGATATCCACCCGGTGACCCATCTCGCCCATGGCCAGCGCGACCTGCTTGACGTAAACGAGCTGGCCCCCGAAGTCGGGATGTTGGGTCCAGTAGCTATCCCGGCGATCGAAGTTGCCCTGCGGATTAAGAAACGCGATATGCATGGCGGTCTGCCCCTCTGTGCGTAGTGGTCCGTGTCATTGTCCGCGTTGCGTGGGGGGTGTCAAGCGCGGCAGTGGGCTGGTCCTCTACGGTCTGGCCAGGAGACAGGGCAAAGCCCCTCATCGCGCCTCCAGTCCAACTGCTTCAGCACCAGCGGCACGCCGGCCCGTGTGCGCCGTAAGCGGCTGGAGATACGCCGGTTGGGAAGCACGCTCATCTGCCTGCCCAAAGGCCCTGGAGCCTGAGGAGGGCGGCTTTCATGTCGTCCGAGATGGATGCAGCACGCCTTGCGTGGCGCTGCCCGAGCCGGTCGAAGGCAGCTCAGGAACGGGTGGTGCGCACCTTCCCAAAAAAGACTTGACATAGAACAAATGTGCCACTATAATGAGGTTGGGAAAGTTGGGATACTTGGGATTTCTCGACTCAGGGAGCTGGAGGAGATTATGAGCAAGCCACTGCCGGAGCGGCAGCAGAGGGTCTTAGACTACATCAAGCACCATATCGCGACGCATGGTTTCCCGCCAACCGTGCGTGAGATCGGCGAGGCGATCGGTGTGAGCTCGACGTCGCTAGTTTCCTATTACCTGAAACGCCTTGAGGAAGGCGGGTACATCATCCGGGAACCCTCCATCTCCCGCGCGATCCAGTTGCCGCCGGAGAGGACCAGGGAGGTTTCCATCAAAGTGACCGATGACGACGACCTTCTCTCGATCCCGTTCCTGGGTTACATCGCGGCAGGGACGCCCATCAGCGTTGAGGCATTCGCGGGGACCGAGACTATCGAGATCAACCGTGCACTGTTTGGGCGCGACGTCTCCGATCTGTTCGCGCTGCGCGTGCAGGGCAATTCCATGATCGACGCCCTTATCAATGACGGGGACCTGGTGATCCTGAAGCATCAGGACCGCGTGGAGAACGGCCAGATGGCTGCCGTGTGGCTGGTGAGTACGGAGGAGACCACCCTCAAGAAGGTCTACTACGAGGGCGAGCGGGTCCGACTGCAACCTGCCAACCCCACCATGGAGCCCTTTTATGTTCCGGCGGAGGATGTACAGGTGCAGGGCAAGGTCGTGCTGGTGATCCGCCAGTTGTCCTGACCCGAGCCTGCTGTCGCGCTGGTGGCGAGGCCCCGCCAGGGTGTGGGGTGGGGCGAAACGGCGGCATGGCGGGCGA
>CAYLRT010000228.1:0-2732 GCA_964385885.1 uncultured Anaerolineales bacterium
ACTGATGTCCCACCCCCAAGGCGAAATGGTGCGTCGAGCCCCTATCAGTCCACGCCTGCCCAAACTCGTCTGGCGTCATATCGCCGAACTTCACCCGCGTGTTTGTATTGCCGATCTGCAAGATCGGCCCCGGAATCGACTCACCTTCAGCCGCTACAAATTTGAACCGGCCATCACCCGTCTGCGTCAGCCCCAACATTGTGACCGGCCCATGCTTGACACTGAACTCGACGGAGACTCCGTGCCCCGATTTACCGTGGAAGAGCTTCATGCCGCGCAGGATGGGTTTCCTGTCACCAATACCGATATGACCCGGCCCATCGTGTCCAGCGACCACGAAACCGCCCTCAAAGTCCAACAGATAGAGCTCGCAGAATGACCCACCTGCGTTGAAATGCTCCTGGATAAACATTGCCACACACGTCTTGAGATCAGCCTCGCCGGCGCATGGGATGCCCCGCGCCGTCAACATCGAGTTACCCAGGATCATCGCCGCCGCGATCCGCTCGTAGAGGTTGTTGTTCCACCCGCGATAATAATAGGCCAGCCCGTCCAGATTGAAGTCCTCAACCAGACGATCCTCTGCGCATGCCACCCGCGCAGCCCAACGCAGGTCCTCCGGATCCACCTTCTCGGTGATGCGATCATAGCCCGGCGGCGGCATAAGGAACATCTCTTCCGCCTCTGCTACTTTAGCGTCAACTTCGGCCTCGGTCACGCGCTCCACGCGATCGGCTAGATCGCACATCTCGAGGATTTCAACGTGAGCCCCCAGATAGCCCTGATGCATGGTGAAATCAGTGTACATATCAAGCATGCCGGGGTAGTAGTGGCCCAGATAACCCAGGCGACTGTTCATTAAGGCCCGCTTCGTAGCCGCAGCCTCAATCCACTCTGACACTTCGCGCCAGACACGCTCCTGGAAATCCCCGCCGACCACGCAATGAAAGGGCAACCCCGAACGCTGAAAAGCACATGAGACCTCAGGCGCCGTCATCGCCGCACCGATGAGCGTAAAGTCCTCCGTCCCGACATGCTCATAGTCGACGGTCGGAACCATCTGCAGCGCCAACGTGAGATAAGGGGCGATATTGCGCTGAGCAATTGGCACCAGCACGTGAGAAGCGGTGTAGGTCATGATCTCGCCGATGATGAGGTCCACCTGCTCGCGTGCAAAGAGATCCCCCACCTCTGGGCCACGCTCCGCCCGATCTACCAACCCTCCCTGCACGACCTCGCACCCCAACGACTCCAACTTCGCGACGTGACGCGCCATCGTCTGCAACACACCATCCCTCAGACCCGGAAACTGCGGCCAGTAGGCTGCCAGCCCACTGCCGAAATAGCCGACCTTCGGTTTACGTCGTTTAGAACGTTCCATGCCCCATACCCTCCTATTCTATTTCTCGTGGTGACCCCCACTCAGTCCATCACATCCAAAGCCGTCGGATCAACCCCTACGGCCTCCTCAAAGGGCAGGAAATGCGCCAGGAGCGACCATCCCCAAAAGGGATCAAGCCCACAACCCACCCCCGTCTCGGCATCATAATACTCGCAGTTACCACTGGACTTGACCAACCCGTGGGTAGCATAGGCCACTACCGAGGCAAGCTGTCCATAACCGTACCGACGCAGGCCCTGATAGATCATATAGTTAGTCGGGATCCAGACTTTGGCCCGCCAATTGCACCCCAGATCAGAGGGGAGATGATCGCGGGAATACCAGCGCTCACTCTTAGCGAGAGCCGCTACCGGATAAGGCGTCCAAAACTCACGCGAGTTGAACAAATGTTCCACGATCAAGCGCTGGGCTTGCTCAGCGGTGGCAACGCCAGCCCACAGGGCCGCAAATGAGGCCACGGACTTAACGCGGATACGGGACTCGTTGGTCTGATTCAGTGCTGCCGCCCACCCCGCCTTGCGGCTTCGCAGAGGATCGCCTGCGCGGGCGTTGCCGTCATAGAAGAAGCCGTCCTCCGCGTCCCAGAGCAGCGTGCGTACTCGCTCCGCCAATGCCTCGGCACGCCTGGCATAGGTCGTCGCGACCTCTTCCTGGCCATAACGGGCTGCTAGCCAGGAAAAGGCCTGCAACTCCCGCACGAGATAGCAGTTGAGGTCCACCCCCTCACTAAACCGATCCAGCCAGTAGCCCGCGCGCTCGTGCTGGTTGTCCATCCCGGTGTGCGGCGCGCTCATCCACTCACTCAGGCCATCACCGGTGCTATCCATCTCTGTTAGCCAGTAGTCCAGGTAGCGTTGCAGCCGAGGGAAGTACTCCGGGTTGAGGATCCATTCCGTCTCACCGTATGCCCGAGCCACCAGGTACGCAATCTGAGACAGGAAAGGCTTGACGTGCTCCGGATCGTGGTAGGGATTGCTCGGCACCGAGCGCGAGATAAGCCCACTGGGTTGTTGGTGGTCCAGAAAGATGAGGACCCCGTTTTTGATGTAGGTGCTAGGCCACCCCATATAGACCTGGACAATGGCCTCAAAGTACTGATCCCAGTCGTACAGCGTGCGGTGTGCATACCCTGTGAAATACGTGCGACCAGTATCATTATCGGTAAAGATGCCCTTTTGCATCAAGGAAGCCTCGACTTGGAGCGACTGCCGAAGTCGAGGCAACATTGGGTGGGTAAACGCCTCCATAGCTAACTATGGCTTCCCCTGCCGCAGAAGTTCGTTCCAAATTGAGGGCTGAGGTCGGCCCAGAGGATCCGAGCCTGTCTTCG
>CAYLRT010000229.1:0-2730 GCA_964385885.1 uncultured Anaerolineales bacterium
CAGAGACTCTCACCGATGAATGTCTGCTTGGCGTGGTCGTTGTCACCGGGAGAGCCAGTGACGAACGGTTGGCCATCGGGCGTGACTCCATTGACCAGTCCGTATGCGGTGGCCGCCATGTTGAGATGCTGCACCACCCGCAGTGCGGAAGACACTTTTTCCGCCGGAAGAACATCTGGCAGCCCGGCAATCTTCACACACCATTGGGCCATCAACTGATTGCCCAGCGAGACATCGCAGCTCTGTCCATGCTCGGGGTCGCTCCACAGGCGGAAGTATTCGCCAGTCCACAGCTTGTCCTGGAAAGCAGCCTGCCCCCGGCTCAGCCACATATCACACTCGCTCGCAAACTCTGCATCGCCCATTTCCTGGGCCAGGGCCCGGCCACAGGCCAGGGTAGCCAGCCAGGTTCCCGCCACATAGGCGGACGTGCCCCACCAGGGCCAAATGTCGTAGAACTGGTTGGCCGGCCAGAATTCGCCAGGCGCGACATGTGCCTGATCGTTGACCAGGCCATCGCCATCATCATCCAGGGAGAACTGGTAGCGGATTGCTCGCTTCGCCGAGTCGTAGAAGTGCGCCAGCAGCTCTCGATCGCGCGTCCGCAGGTAAAGCTGGTAGATCATCTGCGCGTATTGCCCGGAATTGAGCGGATGCTGGCAATGATAGCGCGGGTCCCGCATTGATGTCCCCATCCCGAACGCAAAGGGGATCTCGCCATCGCTGATCTGGAAGTGGCGGAACGCCTCCAGTGTGCTCACTTCGAGCGCCGGGAAGAAGAAGAGCAATGGGAAGTGGCCGTGCATGCGACACACCATCGTCTCCGTGATGGGACAGCCGGTGTGGCTTTCGTTATGCGTGAGCCAGCCATTCTGCCCCCACCACTCGTCGTTGCGCGTGCGGGCGATCCACACCGTGTTCTTCGCCAGGCTGTAGAAGCTCTGGACCAGCGCATCACGCAGCCACAGCGGGAGGTCGGTGCGATAGATCTCGTTCTGCCAGGCAAACACCCGGGTGCGCAGGGAATCAAAGCGCTGCCAGGCATCTTCGGCCACAGCCTGGGCGCTGTCGTAGCGCTGCCCGTAACGATGGACATGGGGCTCAGAGCTGCTATCCCGCCAGCGTGGGAAGTACCAGGCAAACACGAATCGGACTCGCTGGCTCTCATCCGGCGCAACGACCATGTCAGCCGCCCAGCGCGGGCTTTCATCGGCGGATGCGACGGTAACACCGGTGCCCACGAGAGCCACCTGGTCCGCCATACCTGGAGGCGGTGCTGGCGGCGCGATGGACAGGGTTACCTCCACCGGCTGCGTTCCTTCATTGTGAAGCTCGATCTCAAACAAGACAGCCGGGATATTGCTGTCGTCGGCGTCTCCTAGGATAAAGGGCGCAAAGGCACGGATGCCGAGAGAGAGCGGATGCTCGGTGAACCGGGCGACCAGATCCGCCACCGGATAGTGTCCCCAGTAGGCGATTTCCGCTGTGGAGAGCGGCATACTGACCCGTCCAACGCGCATGCTCAGCCAGTCTCTAAGGTCGCGGCGCGGTGGAACGATGTCATTGTAGATAGAGCACCCGCCAATCTTGCCGGAGCCCTCCAGCGTGAAGTAACCGGTGCCCAGGGCTCCCAATGGCACGCCACCATCCAGCATGCAGCCATCGTAGACACACCCAGGGACCGGCGCGGGGAAGCCGTCTGCGTCGATCCATACCCACGTGTTTCTCGGTACCTCTGGATTGAAGGGCCACTTCGTCATCTTGTTCCTCGCTTCTTTCACAAGAGTTGTAAGGCTACAGCTAAGCTTGCCAGATCGCCCACGTGCTCGCCCAGACCCGCGGGGAGAATCTGGCAGACGGAGAGACTGCGTTCCAATGCCTCCTGGCGCAGGGTCTGCAAGGTGAGGTCCTCCAGGAGGGCTCGCTGTCGCACCCAGATGCTGCCGATGACAATGCGCTCGGGGTTGAGGATATCGACCAGGATGGCCAGTCCCTGGCCCAGATAGCGTGCCACGATCTTCCAGACCTCCAGGGCCAGGTCATCACCCTGCTGCGCAGCCTCCCCGACCCGTTGGGCGGTGACGTGCGGTAGATCGTCAAACGTAGGGCAGTAGAGAGGTGGTTGGCCGGCCCGCAGCCGCTCCTCTGCCATAGCGCGCGCTAACTGAGCAATGCCGCCACCGCTGCAGAAGCCCTCAAAGGATCCCGCCTTGCCGTAGCCCACGGGGCCTTCGGGCGCCAGGCGCACGTGCCCCACCTCGCCTGCCATGTCATTGGTGCCCGAGTACAGTTTGCCATCAAGGATCAGTCCAGCTCCCATGCCTGTACCAAAGGTCAGGAAGACCATGTTCTGGCAGCCCCGGCCGGCCCCCCAGCGCCACTCGGCCAACGCACAGGCATTGGCGTCGTTCTCCACGGCCGCAGGAACGCCAAAACGCTCCCTGAAGGGGGTAAGGATGTCGACGCGATCCCAGCCCGGCAGGTTAGGGGGCGAGAGGATTAGCCCGCGATGACTGTCCAGCGGTCCTCCACAACTGATGCCGATGGCCCGCAACGACGCAACGTTATGCGCCTCCATCAGTTCTTCCAGGAGGCGCATGAACTGCTGGATATTGCGCTGGGGCGTTGGGAGAGTCGGAAACTGGCGTCGTCCGATGACCTCTATCTCGTCGTCCACATGTCGTCCCAGGCACACAGCACACTTCGTGCCACCGATGTCAATTCCGCCCA
>CAYLRT010000230.1:0-2721 GCA_964385885.1 uncultured Anaerolineales bacterium
GACAGGCTCACAGCTACTCGCCGCAGCAGATGCCGTGACCATTCTGGAGCAGATCGAAGGTGCCTTGGCCTACCTCGACACCATAGGCACCCGGGCTGAGGACCGCGCCTACAAGCGCATGCGGTTGGTGTTGGAGGCAGCCCACCGCACACTCCACAATCGAATGCATCAGCTCGGCTACTATCACGACCACACCCCCCTGACTGATCATCCAGCGCACCACGCTGACACCTGAAGGAGGATCCTACCCTGACAACCATGGAAGAGACCCAAGCTGTGATCGAGATCTTGAAACATGCCGGGCAACTTGCCCTAAGTTACTTTCGCAAAGTCGTGCCAGAGTGGAAACGGGACCTCACGTATGTCACCGAGGCTGACCTGGCGGTACAGGGATATATCCAAGAGGCACTTGCGAAGCGCTTTCCGGGCGACGGCATCGTCGCTGAGGAAAACGGGTTGAACGCGGACCCAGATGCCGGCTCCCGCACATGGGTTGTAGACCCTATCGACGGCACAGCCGCTTTTGCTGCAGGTCTCCCCATCTGGGGGCCCGGCATCGCGCTCTTCGAGGACGGCGAGCTGGTCGCAGGCTACTTCTATGCGCCAGCCGTGGGTGACCTGTTCCACACCACTAGGTCCGGCAAGGTGTTGCGGAATGGCCACCCCACCCGACTGCGTCAGTCCGTTCCTTTCCACCGAGAGACCTCACTCCTGGTCGCCTCGCGGCTGCACCGTAACTATCACATTGACCCCAGTTTCCCAGGGAAGCTCCGCAACCTGGGGTCATCGATCGCTCACCTCTGCTACCTCGCGACGGGGTGTGCAGACGCAGCGCTCATGGAACGCGTATACGTATGGGACATCGCGCCCGGCCTGGCAATGCTCCAACACAACGGGGGCATGCTCGTCTATCTGGATGGAACCCCTGTACAGATTTCCGACTTGCTGCAAAGGCAACGGGCCCCTCAACCCATGCTGGCGGGTCATCCAGAGACTATCACAGCTCTGGCGCCCCTGATCCAATACGTCAACTCCCCTGAGGACAGAGAGGCAGAAATCAGAGATCACGCCTCACCCTGTCAAACCCAGAGTGCGGCCTCGACATAGTAAGGAAGTAAGTCCCTTCCGCAATTTCTGGAGGTAGACGATATGACCGTTGCTGACACGATAAAGGAGTTTCTTACCAGCTGGATTGATGAGCATGCAGACCTGATCGCTGATATCCATCAGCAGGCCTGGGAATTCGCAGAGCTAGGACTGCGAGAGTTTCGCACGGGCCGTCTCCTGGCCGATACCCTGGAGACCGCTGGCTTCACGGTGGAACGTGGTGTAGCCGGTATGCCTACGGCTTTCGTGGCTACCTACGGTGAAGGACAGCCAGTGATAGGGTTGATGGGCGAGCTGGACGCCCTCCCTGGGCTATCGCAAGAAGCGGTCCCTTACCGCCAGCCTAGAGTTGAGGGAGGGCCCGGCCATGGCTGCGGCCACTGTGGTTACGCCGCCACAGCGATAGGGGCCGCCCTGGCGCTCAAAGCCGCGCTTGACCGCTTCAAATTGCCCGGCACTATCAAAGTCTTTGGATGTCCAGCCGAGGAAACGTTGGTGGGCAAGGTCTTCATGGTGCGGGATGGGATCTTCGACGGCCTCGATGCCTGTCTGGGGCACCATCCCGGTGCGGCCAACGCAGTCTTTCTGGGAAGCAGTCACGCGATGAACTCAGTGAAGTTCGAATTCTTCGGGAAGGCCAGTCACGCAGGTGGCTCACCGGAACAAGGTATCAGCGCCCTGGATGCCGTCGAGCTTATGAACGTAGGCGTAAACTACATGCGTGAGCACGTCGTCCAGGAGACTCGGATGCACTATATCATTGAAGCCGGAGGTCACGAGCCCAACATCGTGCCCGACTACGCGCGGAGTTGGTACTACGTTCGCGCCCCCACCCGGGAGCTTGTTGAAGAATACTATCAATGGGTGCTTCGCATTGCTGATGGCGCGGACCTGATGGCCCGCACGACGCACAAAGTGCGCTTTCTCACCGGCGCCCACGAGGTCATTCCCAACCGTCCTCTGGGAGAGCTGGTTGTGGCCAACATGCGGAGCATTGGCTCTCCTACTTATTCGAAAGAGGAGCTCGAGTTCGCCACTGCTCTGGGGAAGACGATCTCACCGGAGGAGAAACGCGCAGCCCTGCAGAAGAGCAAACTCCCCGATGCCACGAGTCTCCAGGACGTAGATTTGAACCCGCGCATCTATGACCCCTACGGTGAGGGCGAGCAAGGGGGTGGTGGATCAACCGATGTGGCAGAGGTCTCCTGGGTCACCCCCACCGTGGAGTTCAGCACAACGTGCTTCGTGGTAGGTGTCCCCGGACACTCGTGGCAGAATGTCGCCGTATGCGGCACATCGATCGCACACAAGTCCACACTGTTCGCAGCCAAGACAATGGCCGCGACGACCTTGGATCTGCTGACCAACGCCGAAGCGCTGCAGCGCGTGCGCGACGATTGGCGGCAACGACGAGCAGGTCGTGTGTATCAATCGCCGCTGCCGTCAGACCTAAAGCCGCCCCTTGACCAGTGGGAGCCACAGCCCGAAACCTAGAGTCTTAGGGAAAGGAAGCTTGCCAATGCTGCCAGAGAAAGAAAGCACCCTACCCCAGATCCAGATGGGGGACTATCGTGTGTCCCGCTTGATCCTCGGTGCCAACCCCATCAACGGCGG
>CAYLRT010000231.1:0-2600 GCA_964385885.1 uncultured Anaerolineales bacterium
CGGCAGGCACCCTTCGTGTGGCCCGCGGACTACTTCTAGAGATCGCCAGGGATCACACAATGAGATAGGAGGACATTGTCCGTGCGCATCTTAGTGACAGGGGGGACGGGTGTCGTAGGCCGTGAGGCCGTACGACGCCTCGTCGCGCATCAGTTCGAGGTTACCGTGATTGGGCGCAGATCCGGGATCGATATCCCAGGGGCAGTGTATCGGCAGTGCGACATCCTGGACTTCGAGAGGCTGAGCGCTGTGGTTCAGGGGATGGATGCAATTGTCCATCTGGCAGCTATCCCTAACCCCGCATTGGGTGCCAGTGAGGAGATCTTCCACGCGAATGTGACTGGGACCTTCAACGTCTATCAAGCTGCAGCGAACGCCGGTATTCACCGCATCGTGAGCGCCAGCTCCATCAATGCCCTGGGGTACAATTTCGGCATCAAGCGGTTCCAGCTCCAGTACTTCCCGATGGATGAAGCACATCCCAGTTACACCACCGATCCCTACTCGTTCTCCAAGCAGATGATGGAGGAAATTGGGGCCTACTTCTGGCGCCGTGAGGGAATTTCAAGTGTCTTCTTGCGCCTACCCGGTGTGTATGAGCTGACATCAGAGAGTGAGTCGCGTGTCCGCGAATACCGGCAGCGGATCATGGCGATGTATCAGGACATCCTGGCGAGGCCGGAGCCCGAGCAACGTAGCATCGCCCAAGACATCATACGGCAGCACGATGAGCTCCGCGCACAGCGGGCGTTTGAGCGTCGCGGGGTCTGGTCGGAGCTCCGGAAATTACCCTGGGCCGGGGTGATGTTTGGCTACAGCAACTTCTGGGCCAGCATCGATGCCCGTGACTCAGCCCAGGCCATTGAGCGGGGACTGCTGGCGGACTACGAGGGTAGCCATCCTCTCTATGTCAACGATAGTCACAACTCCGCCGGGGTACCGACACGGAAGCTGGTAGCGCTTTTCTATCCGGATGTTCCATTGAGGCGTCCCCTGGAGGGCACTGAGACCCTGGTCAGTATTGACGAAGCCCGGGATCTCATGGGCTTCGAGCCAGAGTTCTCGATCAGCCGCTGGTACAGTACGTGATGTTGAAGGTGGCGGAACGCTTGGCAATCCTCTCGGTGCAGAGGAGCCCATCGCAATAGAGACTTGGGGATCCAGGTAAACAGTGACGGGGTGTGTATGCCTTGCACTGTTGTGGATTGAGTGTCTCGAAAGGTGTCGACTGCGGGCGAACGATAGGTCTACAGACCGGAAGGGGGTTTTCAAGGTGCAGGCCAGGCACATCCGTGATGCTGAACGTCAGGGTGTGCGCCAACAGCGTACCATGTCTGGGCCTGAGACGGGTTCCTCAACCCGATCGTGGTTTTCGCTCTTCGCACAACAGCCCGCTTTGATCGCCGACCTGGCGTTGGCCCAACGGTCCCAGATCCTGCGGCATCTCCACAGGGCCGGAGGCAACCGTGCGGTAGAGCGCGCACTTGTCCAACGCGACGCCATCGAGATGGAACCGATAACCATCTACGGACATGCGGGCGGTACCGTCGAGCAGAACATCCCAGGTCTGACGCACCTCAGGGACACCACTGGCGGAAGCGACGTAACACTCAGCCGTGGGCAGCAAGCTATCACTCGCAATGCTCCCGTCCCCACCCAACGCTTGCCTTACGATCAAACAGGGCGGAACTGGGATGCTCAAGCCATACTCCGTGCCTTGGGCCAATATGATCGTCTAGGCGGAACTGATAGCGACGCCGTGCGGTGTGTTCAGGCTGTGGCGATGGCGTCCTACATCCCCCGGGGTCCCACGGCGGTTGCGCAGTATTTGGCCTCTGTATTGCTCGATGCAATGGCAACGCAGCGAATGAACGATCGTCGGCGCACGGCTATGCGTGTGATTCGCTACGTGCAGGATCGAATCACAGGTGGCCAGGCCACCTTTGGGGATCTCTCGTGGGCCCAGGAGGCCATCCATGATCTCTATTATGTAGATGCTGAAGGCACCCCTGAGGAGGAAATAGGAGACCAAGTAGTGCCAACTATGGCCAATCTCCTACAAACCCAGACGCCTGTCAACACTTGGTGCACCTTACCGGCTCAGGTTATGGAACAGGCCCGAAGACTCCAGCCCGGAGAACAACTCTTGACCACAACCTGGCGTGTGCTCTTCAACGAGGCCTTCGAGGCCCTAGAGGAACAGGGCATTCCCGTTTAACCCACTATGACCGTGAATATTAGGGGGCGGGATGTCACCATCCGCCACATTGATGCCAGCAGCAAACCCGCCCCTAGCCAAATCGACCCCAATCGCGATCACAAATCAGGCCATCAACTCCTGATTATGCGCGACAATCGTCAGGATGGCACCTTACGGCTTTACGAACCAGAGGTAACAGACTCCGGACAGCACCTGGAGGTGCTGAGTGATGCATCGCTTCAGCGTTATTTCCAGGATAGCCCCGAATACGAAATCTACCGCTATATTGAGATACACAGCCGCCTCACGCCCAGCACCCTATTGACAGATACGCTTCAGTAGGTTGCCAGGCGACGTGCCAGCGCTTCGAACCCTTTCCGAAACGTCTCGTCGATGCCAG
>CAYLRT010000232.1:0-2580 GCA_964385885.1 uncultured Anaerolineales bacterium
CTCCATACGCCAGATGGTCGAAGCTCACCCTGGCAGGGGTCCTCCTCGGACTGGCACTGCTCACCAAAGTCTCTGCTCTGATGCTCATCCCGGTCACCGGCGCCATCGTGTTGATCAAGGCCTGGGTCCTGGAAAAACGTGCCAAACAAAGCCTGGTCCGCGCGGCTCTTTGGTTGAGTTCCCTCCTGCTCCTTGCAGGGTTCACCGTATGGGCTGGCTATCGTTTCGAGGTCGCCACGGTTCCTGGCTTCGCCTCCCACGTGCCAGCGGCAACCCATCTAAAGATCTATCTCTCACTACGCGAACATTATGAGCTAGGACATCCCGCTTACGCCCTGGGACGCGTCAGTCATCATGGATGGTGGTGGTATTTCCCCCTGGCGTTCATCTTGAAAACCCCTCTGCCTGTTCTCATCCTCGGATTCATAAACCTGGGTCGGATTTGCAGTGTCTTATCTATGCGTCTGTCTCGCAGATGGCTGTCGCGACTACCCGCGTTACTCTCACTGTCCCTGTTCCCAGCGGCTTACGCGGTGTCGGCCCTCTTCAGCACCGTGGACATTGGATACCGTCACCTGCTACCCCTTCTTCCTTTTCTCCAACTCACCACAGGCGTGGGCATGGGAGGCGCGTGGACGCTGCCGCCGCTGCGATCGGTGCGAACCGCTCGCCTTAGACACCTGACACTGACCATCCTGCTGGGCTGGATGGCACTAGGGACCATGTCCACCCTGCCCTACCCCCTTACGTTCTTCAATGAGATCGCCGGGGGGCCATCCCAGGGCTATCGGTATCTTGTCGACTCAAACCTGGACTGGGGACAGAACCTGTGGGATCTCCGCCGCTGGATGGACCAGCATGGAGAGCGCCATGTGTTCTATGCCCATTACAGCCCGGCGCGCCCAGAGGCCTACGGGGTGCCGGCGGATTTCCTTCCCCCTGACCCCCGGGCCGTTGAGTTCACGCCATGGCATCCAGCTCCAGGGCTGTATGCCATCGGCGCCACAGTCCTGCAGGGGCCCTACGCCCCGGATCTCAACACTTTCGCCTGGTTCCGCTACCACGAACCTGTTGCCGTACTGGGACATGCCCTGTTCCTCTACCGCGTACCTCCCAGTCCGACACCATCTTGGGCGGTGCTATGTGCGGGCACTCTGGAGCCGGCTTTGCTCAAGGCTCGGACCGGCAATCCGATGATCCGTATCATCCGCCCCGATTGCACTCAGAGCCAGGTCTACCCGGAGCGCGAGGGACCGGGACTCTATGTCACACCACCCACATTGAGTGAGCCTGACTCTGGCTATCTCCTGCTGGGCGAACGTAATGCCGCAGGAGACCCGACCCTGCACGTCTTCAGCGTAGACCACGGGGCGCCAGCACCCGAGCATCCCATCGTCCCCACGGTGACTATGGATGGGCCTCTGGCATTCCTGGGATACACAGTGGTGACAGAGCAGCCCGCGCCGGGGAACCCACTCCTGGTGCAGACTCACTGGCGTATCACCGGTGTCCCGACCCGTCCCCTCTCTCTGATGGCCCATCTGACGGGGCCCCTGGAGGAGGCCGTGGCCGTAGGTGATAGCCTGGGGTATTCGATTGACCAGTGGCAACCTGGGGATATCCTCATTCAAACCCACCGACTTGACATCCCGGCTGAACTGACAGAGGGCACAGAGCTGAACCTGCGCTTCGGGGCCTACTGGCTTGACACCATGGAGCGATGGCATTTGGCAAGCGAACCGACCAGAGTTGCCATCTCTCCCTCCCTGCCAATTACGCTGAAGGAGACTCAGTAGGATGAACAGGCAAAGAGCCATCGTTCTAGTCCTGCTGCTGATCCTGTTTGCGCGTCTGACGCTGGACGCACGCAAGGTATCGTTCACGTCCGATGAGCCCTCGCACATTGCGTCCGGGTATGCCTACCTCGCGCGGGGTGCGACATGGACGATTCCCCTGCGCGGCCACCCTCTGCTTATCGACGCGTGGCTGGCGCTCCCCGTCTACCTCGGTAACGCGTCAATCCCGCTGACCGCGCTGCCCGGTTGGGAAGAGGACAACACGCGATATGTCCATTCATTCGTGCCCTACCTGACAGCCCACATTGAGCGGGCCGAGGTGGCATCCCGCACCCCAGTCATGCTATTGACGGTATTGCTGGCCGCTGTAGTCGCTCGCTGGGCATACGATGTGGCAGGTCGATGGGGGAGTCTGATGGCACTCATCGTCCTCACCTGTGACCCGATTCTGCTAGGCCACGGCATGTTGGCGACCAATGACATCGGGGTCACATCTCTCGGCACCCTGGGCCTCTTCTTGACCCACCGGCTGAGCAGAAAGGCCATGGCGGGCGGTCAGGGGCTTGCTGCTACCACGGGCATTGCTCTCGGAGCAACGCTCCTGGCCAAGAGCTCGGGCGTGATCTGGTTAGCCGGGTCAGCGGCAATGCTCACAGCAGAGGCACTTCGCAAGAGCAGAGACTTGCGGTCGCTCGCGAAGAGGAGCCTGCTCATGGCGGAAATCACCTCTGTCGCCCTGCTGTGCGTCTGGGCCTTCTACGGTTTTGAGGTGAGCACCCTGCCG
>CAYLRT010000233.1:0-2531 GCA_964385885.1 uncultured Anaerolineales bacterium
GTAGGGCGACATCGCTACCTCTCTACCGTGTGGTGGGTTCTGAGCGTCAGCCTGTTGGGGCCTCGGACACGGGCAGCCAAACGGTAAAGGTCGTCCCTTGAAGACTGCTTTCCACGGTGATGTGCCCACCGTGCATCCGAATGATGCTCTCGGCAATACTCAAGCCAAGACCCGTGCCCGGCGTCTGGTCAGTGTCGGTAATGCGACCCCGGAAGAAGCGCTTGAAGATGTAGGGCTGTTCGTCCAGTGGGATGCCAGGTCCTGTGTCCTGAATCGACAGCGTGACCCACTGGCCAGCAAGGTCCTCCGCCCATGCCAGACGCAGGGTGACATTTCCTGCGGGTGGCGTGAAGTGCACCGCGTTCTCGACGATCTCGGATATCGCGCGGACCAGCTCGGCCTGGTCGCCAAGCACCGTGGGAAGATGCGGTGGAACAGGATCGACCGAGAGGCAGATGCCCTTCTCTTGAGCTGTACGTTCGAAGCGGGCATGGAGATCGTTGAGGAGAGTTGAAGGATGGATCGGCTCGGGCATGGCCATGGCCATAGTCTCCCGGCTATCCAGGGAGGCTATATCCAGGACGTCTTCCATCAAATGGATCATAATGTCGATCTGCTCTCTGATGGCCTGGAGTCGCTTCTTGTCGCTGTCACTCAGGTCCGATTGGGCCATCAGGTAGGCATAGAGCTTCATGTTGGTGAGCGGCGTGCGGAGTTGATGCGAAATGTTATCGATGAGTCCTTTCCGCGTGCGCTCCAGGGCCTTCTCGCGGGTGATGTCACGGATGGTACACACAAAGCCCTCCATCTCCCCGTCGGCTGTGGACAGGGGAGACACAGCCACGGCCACGTCGAGAGTTCGCCCGTTGGCCTGGGTGATCTGGACCTCTCGTGGCTGCAATCCTGCAGTCGGCCCTGTGGCGTTCAGCAGATCGGACAGCGCGCCCCCGCCGACGGCTGCCAGCGGTTTCCCCAGTGCAGCCTGCGGCTTGTAGCCTGTCATGGCGCTGAATGCCCGATTGACGTAGCGCACGATCTGGTCGCGGTCGGTCATGAGAACGCCGTCGCTTACGCTGTCGAGAATGGCGCTGCGTCGCTGCTGTTCGGCGAGTAGCGCGGCCGTGCGATCGGCCACCTTCTCTTCGAGGGTTCGATTGAGGGCCCTCAACGCCTGCTCGGCGGCCGCACGCGCTGTGATGTCGTGGAGGAGGATCAGGTGCCCTGACTCCTGGCCAGCCGTTCCCTTGAGTGGATGAATGTGCCACTCAAAGGTGCCTTTACCCTGCATTGTGACCTCTCCATGAGGGCGCGCGTCGCTCCAGCGCTTGATGTCTGCCAGCGGACGCCCCGTTGCATCCACCAATTGATCGCGCAACGTCGCGAGGAGGTTCAGGCTGTCGACGCCGATGGGGTTGGCAATGCCGATCAGCGCGGTCGCCGCCGGGTTGGCATCGATGATCCGGCCCAGACGGTCTACCACAAAGACCGGGTCCTGTATGCTGGCCAGGACTTGCTCACGGGCCACGGGGATCAGATCCAGGAACTGCAGTTTGGTGAAGCTGGTGGTCAGCAGGGCCCCCGCGACAGCCATGCCTACAGGGGTCCAGTCGCGCATTCCGATGAGGCGCGGTGCGAAGGCATAGAGGGCATTGGTGATCCAGGGGGGGGTGACGCTGGCCAGCATGAGGAGCGACTGCAGGCGATAGATGGCCTGGAACCGCCACGCGGCTCGAATGAGCAGGACACTGGCCGCGATGAGGACGAGGTTCGCATACACCAGGTGGACCCACCAGGCCGGGCCATGGCCGTAGATCAGGATGTGATGAGAGGGATCAGCAAATTCGAAGGAGGGCCATATGAGGTGATGCGTTTCGTTGGTCAGCGCGAGCGCCAGGGTGCCTGCGGGAATGATCCAGAGCGCCGCTATCGCCGCCGGTCTGATTCGGCGCCCGGGTTCGGCAAATGTGAAGCAGACATGAAACCAGAGGGGCACGCAACTGACCGTACCGACGTAGGCGATCTTGGACCAGAGGATCTTCAGGGGCAGCGTGACGGCATTGGCCTCAAAGATGTAGCTGACGGACCATTCAGCGACGGCCAGCATCGCCAGTGCCAGCGTGGTTCCCCCTGGCCGTCGCCGATGTCGCCACGCGTGGGCCGCTGTGATCAGCGACAGGATCGTGGTAAGGACCAGACCTGAGGTGTACGGCGTGATCTCCCAGTCCATTGCAGTCTCCCTGCTGCTGAGACCCACCCGCCCTATCGTGCGGGGCATAGCGCCCTTGCGGTTCTGCCTTCAGAGCGGACTGCAGCACGGGCCTTTGGCTCATCCTGTCTCCGTGGTGTACGACAGTGCAGCGCATCTATTGTCGCATCGAATGCGATTGGGGCAAGCATACGCCCCAAGTAGGTGCATTCGAGGATGGAGGCAAGCTGACCGAGGCGCCTAGCCCCACGTCATCGAAGCGAAAAGCATAGGGCGTCAGTGAGGCTTTTGCCCCAGAGACAAGATGCCGTCAGGTAGGGCGAAA
>CAYLRT010000234.1:0-2526 GCA_964385885.1 uncultured Anaerolineales bacterium
CCCCTGGTTGAGCGCCGTCACCGTCGCCGAATAGACATCGAGCCTCCCCCAGCCGTAGACATGGTTGGGCACGGCCTCGGGCGCGTCGCCGCACTGGGTCGAGGTACGCGGATGAGCGGTGACGGTGAGCAGGGCCTCCAGCGGTACCAGCCGCCCGCGCAGGTCCCGGCGCGCTGACCAGACCAGGGCTGCCGCACCCGCGACGTGGGGCGTGGCCATGGAGGTGCCACTGAGATACCCATAGTCACCATCCCGTGTGGTGGAAAGGACATCGACCCCCGGCGCCACCAGATCGGGCTTGAGCAATCCCCCGATAATGCCACGGCTGCTGAATGAGGCGATCCCATCGCCAGAGCCGGTGGCCCCAACTGTCATTACGCTGTGGAAAGCCGCCGGTGGGTCAGTGACTGTGCCACACGACGGTCCCGCGTTGCCCGCCGCGGCCACCACCAGGATGCCCGCCGCCCGCACCGTCTCCACCACCTGCTCCAGCAAGGCCCGGTGGATGTCGTCACATCCCTCTGAGGGCGGGCACGTCCACGAGTTGCTGACGATGTCCGGGGCCAGGTCGGGATCTCCGGCGGTCGGGTCACCGTCCACTGGATAGGGTGCCAGGAAGAACTCGAAACACTCGATGTAGGAGGCGGGGGAGCCCACCCCTTCAGCCATGTTGCGGCAGCCGATCCAACGGGCCCCAGGCGCCACCCCCACCTGATGCGTCCCTCCATCGTCGCCCACCACCGTGCCCAGCACATGCGTGCCGTGCCCCTGGTCATCGCAGGGCACGGGGCTATCCACGCCGCAGATCACCTTGTCCCCCTCATGGATGGCGTCGTGCCAGTTGTAATCGTGGCTGGGCGTGACGCCATCCCAGCCACGATAGTGCGGCTCCAAAGCTGGGTGATCCCAATGAAACCCCGTGTCCTGCACGCCTACCACAACTCCCGTACCATCATAGCCCATCGCCCACACCGAGGGGGCCCTGATCTGCACTACGCCCCAGGGCACCTGGGTTGCCTGCTGATCGACCTCCATCGCCGTGCGCAGATCAGGGGAGGGCAAACCCGTCACGTGGGGGTTGGTGACCACCATGCGCACACCGGGCCATTGGGCCAGTGTCAGCAGCGCATCGCGCGACGCATAGACGCGCAGCGCGTTGACGATATACAGGGGGCGATAGGGAACATCGTGGGCGTCCAGCCAGGTACGCAAGCCCTGCTGCGATGTCAGCGCCGTGGTCACCAGCGCCTGGTGCAGCATCCGACGGCGCGCCGCCAGCCCCCTGGCCTCCGCCCGGATGGCCTCAAGATCCACCTGCGGCTCCAGGATGACCAGCAGATCCGCTACGGCCCCATTCTCGGTCGCGGCCCAGGCAGCCGCGGTTACCGCCGAGTCAACCGTCGTCATGGGAGGTGGGCCTGGGGCGCTGACGATCTCTCGCTGCGGCCAGAGGGCGCTCCCTGACAGGACGGCGCAGCCAATGGCGATGCCGATGAGCAGGAACCGCACCCAGGGCCTGCGTGCCATGCCCATGGAGAGAGATCTCGCGCGTGGCTTAACTCCCACGCGCACGGGATTCCAGACGATAGCCCCGGCGTCGCTCGGTCACGATGACAAACGGTGCCTCCAGCTCGGCCAGAGCCTTGCGCAGCCAGTGGATGTGCACGTGCAGGGTGCGGGTATCGCCCAGGTAATCGGTACCCCACACCTCCTTCATCAGCTCCGCACGCGAGACCGTGGTCGCGGGATGAGCTATCAGATAGTGGGCCAACTCGACCTGCTTGGGTGTCAGGGGAAGATCGCGTTCTTCCCAGATCAGAAACCGGTTCTCGATGTCCAGTGCCAGACCCCGCCACGACACGATCTGCTGGGGGGCCGCTGGCACCAGGCGACTGAGCCGCCGCAGGAGTTGGTTAGGGGTCACGGGATGGCGAAGGTAGCCGTTAGTGGGTGGCATCCGGTCCAGCCGCATGCCCTTACCCAGCAACAGGAAAGTATAGACCTGCTCCAGTAGCTCATGGAGTGCCGTGAAGAATCGGCCCACATCGAACCTGACAGAAGCAGCATCCACCAACACCACACGCGGTGCATCCCGTCTTACACACTGTAGAGCCTCACGGCGCGTATGGGCGACACACACCTCATAACGCTGCTCCAGCGCGGGGCGCAACTGTCGCTCCAGAGACTTGCGTGCCACCACAAACACCACACCCTGTCGGGTCATGGATCCTCGCTTTCGCCACCCCGCCAGACAGACATGTGCCGGGCCCCACCAAAGATCAGCGCGGGAGCTACTATACGCCAGATTCCGCGAAGGGCCAAATGGCCTCCTGGCCTCCTTGGTCATGCCCCAGCGGTCGAGTGGGTGGGTTTGCCGTCACTGGCGCATCGGGAACTGGCTCGTTCTTGGGAAGCGGATGTCATTGACGGAGAAGAGCGAGATCACACCTGCTGAGCGAGCCTCCGCAGCACCTGTTGCGTGGCATGGTCATCCGTGCCTCGATACGCGCCTTGGGTGCCGTCCTG
>CAYLRT010000235.1:0-2506 GCA_964385885.1 uncultured Anaerolineales bacterium
ATTGCCCTGGTGGTGATGATCTTCTTCTTCCTCATCCGCGAGGGCGTGCCAGCCTTCGTCCAGGTCCCTCTGCGCGATCTCTTCTCGGCCCGCTGGTACCCGATCGAGGGGTACTATGGGCTGCTGCCGCTCATCGCCGGTTCACTCATGATCACCCTTGGCGCTGCGGTCATCTCGTTGCCCCTGGGGGTGGCGACCGCGGTCTTCATCGCCGAGATCGCTCCCGACTGGGCGCGCGAGATCCTGAAGCCCCTGGTGGAAGTCCTGGCGGGGATCCCCTCCGTGGTGATTGGTTTCCTGGGTATGTTGGTGATCGCCCCGTTCTTCCGTACCTTCTTCGACATCCCTACCGGGCTCACGGCGTTCACGGGCATCGTGCTGCTGGCCTGGATGGCCCTCCCGACGGTCGTCAGCGTGGTGGAGGACGTGTTGGACACGGTGCCCAAGACCTATCGGGACGCGGGGCTTGCCCTGGGCATGACACGCTGGCAGACGATCGCCAGGATCGTCATCCCCGCTGGACGTTCGGGGATCGTCACGGCGTTGATGTTGGGTGTGGGACGCGCGGTTGGAGAGACTATGACGGTGATGATGGTCACCGGCAACGCGCCGCGTATGCCGCGTCATCCTCTGGATATCTTTATGCCCGTGCGCACCATGACGGCGACCATCGCCGCCGAGATGGGGGAGGTGGCCCATGGCAGCACCCACTATCATGTGTTGTTCGCGGTGGGGTTGACGCTCTTCGTGATCACCTTCCTGGCCAATCTTGTGGCCGCTTCGGTGGTATCCAGGACCATCCGACGGTCGGAGCGGATGCTCTCGTGAACAGGCAGGGACAGATCAACGGATAGAGAGTTATGTCCAGACAGGTTTCGCAGCGGATCGCATTTGCACTGATCACCTTGGCGGCACTCATCGTCGTGGTGCCTATCTTCTATGTGGTGGGCTATGTGGTGGTGCAGGGAGCTGGCGCCATCTCCTGGTCCTTCCTGACGGAGATGCCCCGCGACGGGATGAAGGCTGGCGGGATCCTGCCGGCGATCGTCGGGACTGTCGCGTTGACGTTGGGCACCGCGGTGGTCGCTGTGCCGCTGGGGGTGGGAGGGGCCATCTACCTGTCAGAGTATGCCGGCGACACCGCGCTCACGCGCTGGATCCGGGTGGCGATTGTCAATCTCGCCGGGATCCCATCGGTCGTCTACGGGCTGTTTGGACTGGGACTGTTCGTCATTTTCCTGAACTTCGGCACGTCGATTCTGGCCGGGTCTCTGACGTTGGGTATCATGACCCTGCCTGTGATCACCAGCACAGCGGAGGAGGCCCTGCGGGCGGTGCCCCAGTCGTTCCGCCTGGTGAGCACCAGCCTGGGTGGAAGTCGATGGCAGACCGTGCGTCGCGTGGTGCTCCCCCAGGCCCTGCCGGGGATCATCACCGGCGTGATCCTGGGGATCGAGCGCGCGGCAGGTGAGACCGCGCCCATCCTGTTCACGGCGGCCGCTTTCTTCCTGCCCCGATTGCCGCGCTCCATTTTCGATCAGACCATGGCGCTGCCCTATCACCTCTTTGTGATCAGCACGCAGGTGCCCGGCATGCCGGTCCGCATCCAGTATGGCACAGCCCTGGTGCTGCTGGTGTTTGTGCTCTCTCTGAACCTTGTGGCCACGCTTGTGCGGCGTCACTATCGGAAGCAGCGTGTATGGTGAACCCCATGGAAGAGACCCCGCCTGTCAAGATCAGCATCCGTGATCTCTCGGTGCGCTACTCCGACGGGACGGAGAGCCTGAACGGCATCTCGCTGGACATCTACGCGCACCAGATCAACGTCCTGTTCGGGCCTTCGGGCGGTGGCAAGAGTACGCTGTTGCGAACGATCAACCGACTCAATGATCTGGCGGACGTCGTCAGTCAGGAGGGGCAGATCCTTTTGGATGGCGAGGATGTGTTGGCTCCGGACTATGACGTCATTCGGCTCCGTCGTCGTATCGGCATCGTCTTCGCCCGTCCCGTCCCTCTGCCCATGAGCATCTACGACAATGTGACGTATGGCCTGCGGCTGGCCGGCGTCAAGGACCGTGCGCGGCTCGACGCCGCCGTGGAGCGCGCGCTCAAACAGGCGGCTCTGTGGGACGAGGTATCCGATCGGCTTATGGAGAGCGCCTACGCTCTGTCTGGTGGCCAGCAACAGCGGCTCTGCCTGGCGCGATCGCTGGCCCTGCAGCCTGAGGTCATCATGCTCGATGAGCCGACCTCCGGCCTCGATCCGATCTCCACGTTCAAGGTTGAGCAGACGTTGCAGGAGCTAAAGCGCGAATACACCATCCTGATCGTGCCCCACAGCGTCCAGCAGGCGGCGCGTGTCGCCGATTGGGCCGCTTTCTTCCTCCAGGGGGAGCTCATCGAGTGGGGGCCGGGTGCCCAGGTCTTCACCACACCCCGCGATGAGCGGACCGAGGCTTACGTCACGGGTCGGTTTGGTTAAGCGGCGTCGGTGACTGTCACCTGG
>CAYLRT010000236.1:0-2496 GCA_964385885.1 uncultured Anaerolineales bacterium
ATTCATACCTTCTAACAAATCAGTGTTGGAAAAGTCTAGCGTTGGCTGAACCGCTACCCATCCTCTGCAGACGCTCGGCAACAGCCACCAGCAAATCATAGAGCACTCCCTATCTAGTGGGACTGTGCGCGGAGTAAAACAGAGATGAGGAGAAACCTCGCCAGTGAAGCGAAAGCAAGGAGCTTACTGCTCTCACTACGGCGTCGTCGTCACGCCTACGGCAGACGCGTGAGGTGCGCGCGTTGCCAGGATGCACGTCTATGTTATAATGGCAATCCACGGAGAGGTAGCATAGTCCGGCCTAATGCGCGCGCCTGGAGAGCGCGTGAGCCGCAAGGCTCCGCGGGTTCGAATCCCGCCCTCTCCGCTAACACAGGACCAAGATGGAGAAAGTGGTCCTGTGTCTTTTTGTCAATCTAAGGAATGGCCCGAGCCATCCCACCATCAACTAGCAACGTAACACCTGTCACATAGCTCGCCGCGGGCGATAACAGAAAAGCGGCAACGCGGCCATACTCGTGCGGTTCCGCCATCCTGCGCAATGGAATACTCTCTGCAATAGCAGTCGCCTCTTCCTCGACCGTTGTCCCGTGCGCCCTTGCACGGGCTAACAGAAGCCGCTCCACACGTTGTGTTCGGGTCCAGCCAGGCGCCAAAGCATTGGCCCGAATCCCATACGGCCCGAGTTCAATGGACAGGCTCTTCACTAACCCCACCACGGCCAGCCGCAGACTGTTTGACAGGATCAGCCCGTCCAGAGGGTAGCGTACCGACACAGACGTGTTCGCGAGAATGGCTCCTCCTCCCTGTTCTCGCATGATCGGCACCACCGCATAGATGAGCGATAGTGCGCTCTCGAGAGTCAATCTCGCGGCCTGCCGCCAATCAGACACCGTGAAATCAAGAAAGCCGCCCGGAGGAGGCCCCCCAGCGTTGACAAACAGGCCATCAATGCGGCCGAAGCGTTCTAGTGCCACGTCGCGCATCGTAGTGACATCCGTATCATCTCTCACATCCCCGGCAACAGGCACAACCTCTACACCAGTCTCACGGGCCAACGTCTCAGCGGCCGAGGTGACCCTATCTAAGCCTCGCGCACAGATCACAAGGGAGGCCCCCTCTCGAGCCAACGCCCGCGCTGTGGCAAACCCCAACCCACGGCTGGCTGCTGTCACAATAATCGCCCGTCCACTTAGTCCCAAGTCCATTCCCTTTCCTCCCCACTCAGTGCCATTGCTTCAACGGAGCTGGTTCAAACCGCAAGGTTGTCTCCCCCACCCTGATTCGATCCCCGAAATTGAGTACGACGGGGTTTGTCACACGTTGTCCATTGACGTAGGAGCCATTGTGGCTGCGCAAGTCCTCGATCCACCACTGCCCTTCACGCCATACTATCAAGGCATGATTAGCTGAGACATACGGATCCCGCAACACGACGTCGTTATCGGGGGTCCGACCGATGGCGGTTACAGGCCGTAAGCTGAACACCTGCTCGGGTAGTTGCTCGGCGGTTATGATGATGCAGGCCGGTTCCGTTCTGGACGCCCCGGCCCGCGACCGGACCTGTAACTCACGGATCATGACGAAGAAGTAGATTGCCAGGAATGCATAGAGCACCAGAGCCACCACGAACCGCAGTGCAAGGACGAGCTGGGCCATTCCTCAGTCCTCAACCCGGGGGACAGGCTGAGTCTGTCCCTGACCAGAATGTTGCTGTAGAGCTGATTCCACATAAAGAATCTCTACGCCGGCCAGCAAGATGACATCGCCGGACTGCAACACGGCTTCTGCAACCCGGAAACCGTTTATCCAGCTACCTCGTGTGCTCTCGAGATCGCGCAGCACATGTCGTCCAAAACGCCGCTCCAACACGGCATGATGACGCGAAACCTCGGGCGCATCCAGGATCAAATCGTTGTCCAGAGCGCGACCGATGCAAGTACGTGGCTTGGTGAGATCGAAAATCCGTCCCCCTTCAACAACCAGATAGGCCTGGACCGGGTCACACGGAACCTCTGGTGCATCAGTGCCTAACCGGGGGACCGGATTGAGTTCGCGAGTCGAGTCTGTCAAGGTCTCGACATTAGCAGCGAGTCGAATACGTACATCATGAGGTGATACTCGCTCGTCGCTCTCCAGTACCACGGTGGGCATCCCGTGAGAGTGCCACCGCGCCGCCACACGGGCCAGCGCCGCTTCAAACTGTCGCTCCAAATCAGGGTACTCCTGTTTGAGATAATCCAGATCAGTCGGATTCAACTCAATCACATACCGTAAAGGAGTTTGAGGTCTCCCCGGTACATCACGATACTCGCTGTCTTCAATCGCTGTGGCCAGCGCGCGCATCACCCGTTGGGGCAACACTCGGTTGCCCAGGATTCGGAAAAAAGGCTCCTCAGCCAAACTGCGGATTACCTGTTCCAGGTTGTCTAGAGCACCCATACACAAGCAGTATAAAACTCCACGACAAAAGAGCAATGTAAGACGGCGCAATAC
>CAYLRT010000237.1:0-2480 GCA_964385885.1 uncultured Anaerolineales bacterium
AGGAGATGGACCATGACCCTCGATGAAATCTGCCGGGTGATAGAGGGAGAGGTGCTCGTAGAGCCGCCCTACACCCTCGATCTGGACACAGCCGGTGCCTCAGATCTGATGAGCGACATCCTGCTTTTCGCCAAACCGAACATACTCCTGATCACGGGGCTGACCAACCCCCAGGTGATGCGCACGGCGGAGATGGCAGAGATCCCCGCCGTGCTCTTCGTCCGCCACAAGTACCCCCCCAAGGAGACGCTGGCGCTGGCCCGGGAGATGGGCATCGCCGTAGTGCTCTCGCCCTACACCATGTTCGAGACCGCTGGCCTGCTGTACCAGGCGGGCCTGCATGGCCTTGGCAAGCTACCGCCTACCTGTCCCAACAACCGATGAATCGACACGGCGCACTGCTGGGCTTTCTGGGCCGCGATGGTGCCCTCTCCAAGCTCCATGAGCTGGTGCGCGAGCTGCGCGTCTCGCGCGTGATGACCACCTCCTTGCTGACCCTGACGCCTCACAACACTATGCAGGAGCTCAAGGATCTGCTGCGCGAGCACCGCATCTCGGGCGTGCCAATCGTGGAGGGCGGGGAGTTGGTGGGCATTGCCAGCATTGAGGACCTGATCCACGCGCTGGAGGAGCAGCGGCTGGATGCCCCCATCTGGGAGTACATGACCCGCGAGGGACTGATCACCGCGCACGCCCAGGAGCCGGTGATGGAGGCCCTGCGCCGCTTCGAGAAGACGGGCATTGGGCGCATGCCGGTGCTCGATGCGCGCGGGAAGCTGGTGGGCATCATCACCCGGGGTGACATCACGGTGGCCCTGCTGCGGGCGCTCCAGGAGCTATACAATGAGGCTGAGGCTGCCCAGGCCCGTCCGCATCGCTTCTTCGAGGCGTTGGTGTCGGATCGGACCCGGGTCAAGCTGCGCTACCGGGTGCGCAGGGGCGACTTCGCGCACGCTGGTGAGGCCTCGTCCAAGATCAAGCGTGCCCTGCTCCAGATCGGGGCCTCCCCCCAGCTCGCCCGCCGGGTGGCTATCGCGGCTTACGAGGCGGAGATGAACCTGATCATCCATACCGATGGGGGTGGATTGCTCCTGGCCCAACTTCGGCCAGACAGGATCATCATCGTGGCTCAGGACCGAGGGCCGGGCATCCCCGACGTCTCGCTTGCCCGGCGGCCAGGCTACTCCACCGCCTCCGAGGAGGTGCGTGAATTGGGATTTGGAGCCGGGATGGGCCTGACCAACATCGAGCGATGCGCGGACCGGATGAGCCTCTGGTCCGCGGTGGGCGTTGGCACCCGGCTTGAGATCGTGTTCTATGTCGCGCCCGAGGAGAAGACGGAGGACCGGGAGCCCCCGCAGGGCCGTGGGGAGCCTCCCTCAGACGTATGAGGAGGACGCCATGACGCTACGTGTTCACGATGTGGTATCTCAGACGGGCTGGGCTGTCCTGGCCGGCGCCGATCATCTGGATCACGCCGTGCGCGGCGGCTATGTCGCCGATCTCCTGAGCTGTGTGATGGCCGGCGCCGAGGAGGGGGATCTGTGGATCACTCTCCAGACGCACAGCAACATCGTCGCTGTGGCGTCCCTGCTGGGGCTGGCGGCGATCGTGGTAGCGGAAGGGGCGCCGGTGCCCGAAGGGACCCTGACCAGGGCCGAGGAGCAGGAGGTGGTCATCCTGTCGAGCCCTGAGCCGGCCTACGAGACCGCCTGCCGGCTCTACACGTTGGGCGTCCGCTGACGGTGGATCCACGGGATGCGCGCCTACCGGGCCGATCTGCACATCCACACGGTGCTCTCCGCCTGCGCGGAGGTGGAGATGATCCCCCCCTTGATCGTGGCGGAGGCGTTGCGCAAGGGACTGGACATCCTCGCTATCACCGACCACAACGCCACGGCCAACGCCCCCGCCGTGCGCCAGGCGGCTGAGGGGACGCCGTTGACCGTGCTGTTGGGGATGGAGCTGCAGACGCGCGAGGAGGTGGACGTGCTGTGCCTCTTCGAGGCCCCCGACGCGCTTGGGGATTGGCAGCGCCTGGTGGACGCCCACCTGCCGCCGCTGAGGAACGACGCCGGGCGCTTTGGGCCGCAGTTCGTGGTGGACGCCGAGGGAGAGTTCGTGCGCGAGGAGGTACGCCTGCTCCAGACTGCAACCACGCTGGCGCTGGAGGAGGCCGCCCACGAGGTCCATCGGCGGGGCGGGCTGGTGATCCCGGCCCATATCGACCGCCGCAGCCACGGCCTGATGGGCGTGCTGGGACTGTGGCCGCCGACGCTGGAGGCCGACGCGGCCGAGGTCTCCCCCAACATGCGGCCCAGCCAGGCCCGCAGGGCTTTCCCCTCCCTGCCCCCGACACTGACCCTGATCAGCAGCTCCGACGCGCACTGGCTGGATCAGATCGGGCGGGTTCTCACCATCTTCGAGTTGGAGGGACCCCCGACGCTGGAGGCGCTGCGGCAGGCGCTGCAGGGGATCGG
>CAYLRT010000238.1:0-2452 GCA_964385885.1 uncultured Anaerolineales bacterium
GTCCCTGATTTGTCTTCTGGTCGGCGCTCTTGGGTTCGTGACGTGGCGCCTTTGGTCGCGGGCTGCGATGCGGGTGGGGGCGTGATGATCAGAGTTGCTCAAGTTAGTAAGTGGTATGGGAAACGAAGAGTCCTGCAGACAGTGTCGCTAGAACTACCGATCAGCCAGATTGGGCTGCTGTATGGTCCCTCCGGTAGCGGCAAGACGACGCTTCTGCGCCTGATCGCCGGGCTCGACAGGCCCGACGAGGGAGAGATCCTTCTCGGTGGAGCTGTGTGCAGTACGCCTGTCTCGATCGTCCCACCTTTGCGCAGGCATATCGGCATGGTGTTCCAGGAGAGTGCGCTGTGGCCCCACATGACTGTGGCGGGGAATGTGAGCTTCGGGCTACTCAACGCCTCACGACGTCATCGCCGGGAACGGGTGAAGACGTTGTTGGAGTGTTTCGATCTGCTGCCCCTGGCTCAGCGATATCCCTCTCAACTTTCTGGGGGACAGGCGCGGCGAGTGGCGATTGCCCGTGCGTTGGCGCCCGATCCCGCATTCCTGTTGCTGGACGAGCCCCTTGCCCACCTGGATAAGGCACTGCGTGGCCATGTTATAGAGATGGTGGTGGAGTGGGCGAGGGCCATCGGTAGCACAGTCCTCATGATTAGTCATGACCCACAAGAGGTGGAGGGGGTGGTTAATCACTGTTGGAGGTTGTGCGATGGTCACATCACAGAAGTCTGAGAGTGAATCTTTGGCGAATCCTCCGCGCTGGTTGGCGGTGGTTCAGTTCTTGGTCGGGGCTGGGTTGGTAGGGGGGCTTGGTGTGCTCATTCTGGCTCTGTGGCCCCGTCAATCCCCGCCGCCCGGATGGACGCTCGTGAGTCCACCGGAAGATGTGATGGCCCTGTCATACTATCGGGGAACTCTTTGGAGTGGGGGACGCGATGGTCTGAGCGTGGTGGACCTAGACACACTAGAGGTTGAGCCTGTGCGAACCCCTGGGGCACCACGCGGCTTGGTTTATGCTCTTTTGGTCGATCCGGACGAGCAGACGCTGTGGGTGGGCCACAAAGACGGTCTGAGCCGCTATGACGGAGCCTTGTGGCAGACGTGGACTGAGGCAGATGGGTTGACCGATCGTGAAGTTCTTGCGTTGGCATCGGATCCAGACGGAGGGCTCTGGATAGGCACAGCGCATGGTCTTAGCCGGTGGGACAGGGGACAATGGACCAGCTACACGCACGCGAGTGGTCTCGCCGGTGAGGCTGTATCTGTGATCCTCCGTGACTCGAGTGGACGGTGGTGGTTCGGCAATGGATACAGCGTTGATGGGGGGCTGACCTCGTTTGATGATGAGGGGTGGCATACCTATTCCACCGCCGACGGGTTAGCCCATCCTATGGTGAATGCTATCGTCGAGGAGCCAGGTGGCCCCTTGTGGTTTGGAACAGGCTTTGCCTCGCGCGGCGGTTTGTCGGCGTTCGATGGTACCCGGTGGTGGACGCTGACCGTGGATGATGGCCTGGCAGGTCCCAAGGTGCGGTCTCTCTTCGTAGACTCCGAGGGGGGCTTGTGGGTGGGTTCAGAGTACGACGGCATCGCGCATCGGACCGCCGACGGATGGGAGGTGTTCACCCCTGACGACGGTCTGGCCGGCTGGGAGGTCAAGGCGATGTGGGAGGATCCAGCCGGCAATCTCTGGTTGGGGACTGAGGCTGGCCTGACGCGCCTCTCAGCCAACGTCTGGCGGCAGGGGTAAGCGTCGCGGCCAGCTCAGTCGTGCGAGTAGTGTAGGCCTCTGTCCTTGAATCCCTGATGGTAACAGTTCACCGTTAGGGTGGGAACGTTGGGAGCCCTGTGGTTAACTCTGCCCGAGGGCGCGGCCCTGCCACTCTTCCGGTGTCGTGAGCCCCATCCATTGTATGACTGTGGGGGCAATATCCAGGATCGATACTGGCCCCTGCATCTCTCCATGTGTGGTCAGGTTGGGGTGGTAGAGTACGATGGGGATTGTCATGTCCTCGGGGGAGTCGCTACCGTGATGGGTATCGTGTCCCCCATGGTCGGCTGTGACAATTACGCCGACTTCACGGTCTTCCAGGGCTTGGAGGATGGTGCCGATGCATGCATCAGCGTTCTCGATGGCGCGCAGGTAGGGTTCAGACATCCATCCGTGGGTGTGGCCTGCGGCGTCCGTATGACCCAGGTAGATGAAGGCGAAGTCAACAGGCTCACGACGGAGCAACTCGGCTGTCAACTCCACGAGTTCCGTATCTCCGCGTCCCTTTGGGACCTCGTCGTTGTCAAGGAACAGGGAGATGTGTAAGGCGCCAGGCCTCGAGAGATCGCGCAAAGGCTCCCAGTTGAAAAACGAGGCGGCACGTAGCCCATTCGCCTTCACGACATCCATGATGCCTGGCGTTGGCGATGCATAAGTCCACGTGTTTGTGGTGATACCATG
>CAYLRT010000239.1:0-2386 GCA_964385885.1 uncultured Anaerolineales bacterium
AAAGCAGCCATGGGCAGGATCGACCCCAAGGGGGAGTTGAGGCATCTCTACAAGCCCCGCCGGGCAATGCTGCCCCTCGCTGCCGCCCGCATCTGAGCCTTTTGGCTCGGTCCCAGAGCAAAAGTCCGGTTCCCAATACCCTTAAGGGTTCCCCTGGACTCACTCCTCCCTATACGTCAAGCCCGGATGTGGGCGGGGTCAAACGATACACGGGTACGGCCCACCTGGACCACATGCCGCTCAGGTGCGCCAGGCAGCGGTAGCCTCTCCACCGTGACCTCAGCGGTGCCGGCCAGGATCTGTTGGACGGCCGCGATCGCGTCGGGGAGCACGTCGGGCCCCAGCGGCTGGCCCAGCGGTCGGAAGTCGTAGTGCCCGTTGAACATGCGGTCGTAACGATCTCCCAGGTCCTGCAGGCGCTGCAGATGGGACAAAGCTGTCTCCACCGGCGTAAGGCTGGGGTCCCTCTCCGGGGAGCCCAGCCACAGGAGCAGGTTGCAGTTGCAGGCATCACCCACGAAAAGGGAACGCGATCCCTCATCCAGGAAGGTCACCGAGCCGGCGGTATGACCTGGACAGGCGTAGACCACAACACGCCGCCCCCCCAGGTCGATAACCTGCTGGTCCTGCAGCGGATGGAGGGTGGGGGGTGGCCCCCAGGGCGTCAGGTCGACGTCGAGCTGGTAGGGGTAGGTGCCCTTCTCGCGTTCGGCGATGAACTGGACATAGCGTCTGCGGACCTCGACGCTCAACCCGATGCCACCGCCACTGGTGAACCCCGCCATATCCCTGGGGTGAATGTAGCCTTCTTTGAACGCGCTGGCGCCACCCACGTGGTCCACGTGGTTGTGGGTGAAGCACACCATCAAGGGCCGGTCGGTGAGCTTGCGCACGAACCCCTTCAGATCGCCAATGCCCACGCCCGTGTCGATGAGCATAGCCCTTTCGTCGCCCACCAGCAGGAAGATTGACGCGCAGTCGAACTCTCCGATCTCGTAGGTGCCCTCGGCGATCTCAGCATAGGGATAGGCCTGCGTTTTCATCTCTAAGTCTCCTGGAAGCTGCGTTGCTGTACTGATCAGTCCCTTCCTTGACGGAACCCGGGCAACTGGACGGTGCCACGCGTTGCTGGACCGACGTCTCCCCTGCTACCCCTAAGTAGTGCTTATGGACCCGCCCTGCGCTTACGCATCAGGTGGAAGCGCGTGTTGGGCGGTGTGATCTCTGACCCCAGCCATCTGCTGCTTCGTCACGCGCTCGGCAGCATCTTCCCGATGACCACATAGCGGAAGTCGTGACCGCGGAGGGTCTTGAGCGCGCCCCACAGTCCGTAGAGCGCCCAGGCGCCCATGATGGCCATCGGAATCACCATCGTGGCCAGCCCAACCCAGAAGATGGCAGGTGGCGCATCCTCATATTGCTGGGGGTGCTGGATGAGCGGGATCATGGTGAGACCGTAGAAGATGAACCAGAGGATCCATGCCGCCACGACGACCACCATCCCCAGCAACTGATAGAGCGCCGCCTGGAGGCCGTGTCGCGCGGCGAAGGCAGCCTTCTCCTTCTGGGTGAGCCAGATGAGAACCCCGACCAGGAGGCCGGGCCCAAAGATGATCACCGAGGCATGAGCGATGGCCGCCATCAGGCACTCCTCCTGTGATGGCGGTGCAGCGGGAGTCTCAATTCTTGACACGTCACGCTGTGACACATTGACCTCCTAATGTGGGTCTTGTCCTGGGACACAGATTACTCCAGAGGGCCTGAACCGGCAAGAGGCGCGGAGGTGACAGTCACCTTTGATTACCTGGCCACTACTGCCTTTGATACATCCCTGCTGGACCCTGATTTCATCCATCGGCCCTCACGTCGTCTGCAGGCGCATTACAGGTCGAGGGCGTCTTACTCCTGGGGCAAAAAGGAGAGAATGGCTAGAAAAAGGACAAAGGGTCCTGTCTTCCCCGCACTTGCCTCCCTCGGAGGGCGATAGCATCCTGGGATATAGGGAACGGTGACACAGGAGGTGGGGGCATTGCCATCCGCTATGGTGGGCGAAATTCAATTTCGCCCAACCAGGGTGCGTTTTGTGTCTGGGCACTAGCCCTTGAGGGAGAGGGGCGGGGTGAGGGGATGAAAAGCCATCCCAAGGCCAAGCGCTTTGTGGGGTGGCGCGATGGCATTGCCGTCGCCTGCCCCTTCCGTAATAGGACCTCTGAACAAGGCGAGGGGGGCATGGCATTGATGAGCAGCAGAGCTCGCTCTACTCGCATCAGTGACGTGTGCTCAAGAGCCTGTATCAACTGGCTCCCATCCTGGAATCCACCCTTACAGCGTCGACTGGACGAGGCATCGCTTCATGATACCATCAAGTGCGCTGCTGTGTCATCCA
>CAYLRT010000240.1:0-2338 GCA_964385885.1 uncultured Anaerolineales bacterium
TAGTTGACCTCGGCAAAGATCTCCTGGCGCACCTCGGTCGTCTCCCCACGGATAAGCGGCATCAGGGACACCCCTTGTAACCAGGGTGGTGGCTCAATCTCCAACAGCTCACAGAGTGTAGGAAAGAGATCAATCTGGCTGACCAGACTGTCGACCACCCGCCCACCCTCAAAGCCGCCAGGGCCGCGCATGATCAACATCACACCGATGCCCCCATCGGTCAGGTTGCACTTCATCCGAGGGAACGCGATACCGTGGTCGGTGGTACAGATAACCAGCGTGTTTTCCGCAAGGCCCGTGCGGCCAAGCGCCTCGAACACCCTTCCCATCTTGGCATCCACGGTACGGGCACTGGACATAAAGCGGGCCATATCCTCGCGGGTCTCGGGGGTATCCGGGATAGGCTCCGGGGGACGGCAATACCGGGGGTCTGCTGCATCGCTGATAGGTTCGAATTCGCGATGGGTATCGCCAAAGCCGACAGACAGGAAGAAGGGTTCCTCCGGGCCAGATTCCAGATAGGCCACAGCCTGCTCGTGGGGGGCCTGGTGACCCAGCCAACGATCGTAGCCTATGATCCGCCAGGGTTCGCCACGGCGATGGTCGGCGACGTGCTGCACGCCAGCCAGGACTGTGGTGTAGCCGGCCCGTCGCAGCGTATGCACAATATGCTGGCCATAATCATTCAACGACCAACCCCGATGGGCCAGACCCGTCATCCCGTTGTTGTGTGGATACATACCGGTCAACAGAGCTGCCCGGCTGGCAGAGCAGGTCGGATTGGCACAGAAGGCCTGCCGGAAAAGCACGCCCTCCTCCGCCAGCGCCTGGATGTGAGGGGTGGGCACAGGATAACCATAAGGCTGTACGTAACGACCGATATCATGCGTATGGATATAGAGAATGTTAAGATGTTCAGGCATCAGAGACCTCCTAGATTTGGACGTCCGATTCACGTGGCCACGACCTTGACCACACGATAGTAGTGATAGCCGATCAGCACCTCGATATACCCTTGAAGCAAGGCATCGACCTCGGGATCACCCGTATCAACACGCAGGTGTCCCACCTGTCTGATCTTCCCCTCAGTCGCGATGACCAGGATATGTTCTCTGCCAACCTGCCGGATCACCGCGGGCGTAAAAGGCTTGTTGCCCCGTCCGAAGAGGAAACCATTGCCTCCCAGCGGTGTGACGACGATCTCACGTTGGGGGTAGACCTTCAGTAGTTCGAGGATCTGCTGCTCGTTGAGGTCCATCGCCACAACCTGTCTGTCGTAGACGGCGTCGATCCCCAACAGCGTTTTAGGTACCCCAAGCTCGTCAGCGACGGCTTTGACCGTGGTGCCCGGCCCTAACAGATAGAGGATATCCGGCTTCATCAGCTCTACCATCGCTGCCGCGATGTCCTCTCGATTCGCTACTGTGTCGGGTGTAGCCCGCGTCCCCTCCTTACTGGGCTGGAGTTGGGGCGGGACATCCGGGACGAGGAGATAGCCGTAGAGGTGTGCCTCAAGCCGCCCGGCGCGGAACGCCTCCTCGTCGATATCCAGCACCTCGGCCTCAGTCACACCCGCGCCATCAGCGAAGGCCCTGACCATCTCCGCCGCAGCGCGCGGACTGAGCGCGAAGACACCGCTATAGACTTTGACCCCAGCCGGCACACCCACCACCGGGACCTGGGTGCCGACGGCATCGAAAATGTCACGTGCCGTGCCATCTCCACCGACAAAGACCAACAGATCGATCCCTTCCTGTACCATCAGACGGGCAATGCGTCGCGTATCCTCGGCGCGGGTCTGAGCCTCGCTGAGCTGCCCCACCACCCGTGATCCACGCAGAGAAACATGATCGGCACCCATCGGCCCTGGTGCAATCAGCCAACGTATGGTGCTCTCATGGCCTTCCAGTGCTGCCAGAAAGGCCCGCGTCCGCGCCGGTGTCACCGGTCTGGCCCCGAGCGCTCTGGCCTGCAGGGCCAGGTCCCCATCAGTCCCTTTGAGGCCGACGCTGCCCCCCATCCCGGCAATGGGGTTGACGATCAGTCCGACACGAATCGATGTTGCGTTCTTGTGGTCAGCCAAAGTTTACCTCCCCATCGCTCATTCTACTGCAAGGTGGAGAAGTCCGCATCCGGGCCGGTAGAGAAAAGCGTTTGAACCGCGTAGCGCGTGGAGGATGCAGAACCGCAGCAGTTATCACACCACAAGAGCACAGAGGACGCAAGGGTTCATCGTGGGCAACCGCTTGTGACTCCCCTGGCGTGACAGCGACACCTCAGTAAGCATCAGAAGCCCTTCTTGACATCCAAATGTAACTTCATTATAATGTAAGCGATT
>CAYLRT010000241.1:0-2337 GCA_964385885.1 uncultured Anaerolineales bacterium
AGCGGATTTCAGCGGTTCCCCGGGCGTTTATCGATTGCCTGAGGGATGACACGGATCCGCCTGTCACGGCGGAGGATGGTCGAGTGTCGGTAGAGATGGTCTTGGGGGCCTACCAGTCCGCACGCGAGGGGCGACGGGTGACGTTCCCGCTTGCAGCAGGTGGCAGGTAATATAGCGCATTGTGAGAGGATGCGAGGAGGCAAACGGTGAAACTCGGAGCGAATTCGGTTTTGTTTGGCGCTTTTGATTTGGAGACAGCTTTCCGGCTCACGGCCATGGCTGGTTACGATGGCATTGAGCTCTCTGCGATTCCTGGCATGAGTGAGCACCTGGTACTAGAGCGCTGGAAGGAGCTCGTGCCGGAGATCAAGCGACTGTCTGAGACCTATGGCCTGGAGCTGTTGGCGATGGAGCAGCCCACGCGGGATCCAGCACGGATGGAGACTGCGTTTCAGGCCGCAGTTGCTTTGGGCATTCCCATCGTGAATTGTGGGCCCGGCGGCAAGGCCGGTGATGAGGAGAGTTTTCAGGAAGTCATTGAGTCCCTGGGTGAGCTCTCGCTGATGGCCGAGCGGTATGGTGTAACGCTGTGTGTGAAGGCGCACGTGGGTGCGGCGATTCACGACACGCCGACGACACTGCGTGCGATGGAAATGATTAGCTCTCCCGCTTTCGGCATTGATATGGATCCTTCGCATATCTATAGGGCTGGCGAGAATCCCGTGGAGGCCATCGCTGCCGTTATCTCGCGGGTGAAGCACGTGCACATTCGGGATTGTAAAGGGCGCGGGCCGAGTCCCGGGGAACCTGCGATGCAGGCCTGCGGACGCGGCGATATAGACCTGGTGGGGTATGTTCGTGTGCTGCATGAGCATGGGTACCAGGGCCCCCTGGATCTGGAGATTATCGGCACCAAGCACCTGGGCTACAGCTTGGAGCAGTGCTGTGTGATCGCCGCTGAGTCTCGCGGGCATATGCAGGCCTGTTTGCAGGCCTGTGGGGCACGCTGATCTGACTGAACTTGCCGCGATGCGGTTTGACGTTGCCGTGTCGGGCGACTCGCCCCATCCTCGCACTTCCGCCTCTGTGGGGATGGGGCATTCGTGCTTTGTGAGAGCGCACGCGATGTCACCGAACAAAGCCGGCTGTGGCCCTTCGTCACCGATTGTCGCTGGGGCGCACCTGTTCTATCAGATACTGTCGCTGTGCGAGGTTGACCGGTCTATCAAGCCCGCAGGTGCGAGGACTGCGAACGCGCGGCATGTGACGACGGCTTTGCGGAGATGCGCCATAGCGTCGCGGGTAGACGCGGCGGGATCGTGAAGCATGATGTGTTGAGTGATACCTGGACCAGAATCTCGCAGTTGTTTCCTGGGTATGCTTCCCCGTGACGGGCCCGGACGGGGCTGAGCAAATCCCCAAATCCCTGTCGCTGGACGTAATGAGTTTGGGACGCTCAAAGCTGCCTACCATGCCAAGCTCCCGTTATGGTCTACACTGCTCCCTTCGGATGCTGCCGTGCCTCAACCCGACCAAAGACAGCCGGGTCGCACAGATGGAGTGAAACCGCGTGAGGAACATGAGCGTGCTGGACGCTGCGCGTGCTACTCTGATGGCTGCCACCAGCGGTTGGGCGTGGCAGGAGGTCGGGGCGGCGCGTTTCCGGGTTGAGGGCAATCAACTGATGCTGGCGGTGCCCCAGATATCATCGGGTTTGCGCAGGGATCAGTTGCATTTGATCTCCATTGGGCGCAAAATGCTGGGGAACTGCACGGCATTGAGAGCGTCTTCTTGTGCGGGGATGGCGCGCCCACGCCGCGGTTCGATGACCGTTAGGAGGGAATGTAGACTCAGTCTTGTTTTTGGGAGGCTTTGAATGAGACCTGGATTTATGAGCTCTGTTTGTCCCGAGCAAACGCTGTCTGAGTTGATCGAGACGGCTGAGAGGTATGGCTACGAGGGGATCGAGTTCCGTGTGGAGTGGGGACATCACCACGGCGTTGAGTTGGACGCTACAGAGGCGCAGCTAAAGGGAGTACGCCAGAAGCTGGTAGGCCACGGTATCGCTGCGAGCTGCGTGGCCACGAGTGTGAAGTTCAACTCGCCCGAGCGTGCGGACCACCTGCCGCAGCGCGAGGCCCTGCGGCGGTATGTTGCGCTGGCAGCTCTCATTGGCGCGCCATATATTCGTACGTTCAGCGATCCCCTTCCGGAGGAGGATCCCGCTCTGCGAGATCGGGTTCTGAGTCTCGCGGCGGAGTCGTATGCATCGGTGGATGAGTGGGCTGGGCAGCATGGGGTGACCGTGCTGGTCGAGACGCACACCAATATGAAGGG
>CAYLRT010000242.1:0-2319 GCA_964385885.1 uncultured Anaerolineales bacterium
CCTACATAGATAAACCACCTCCTCGCAAGGACCCCTTTTGTGCTATAATGAGATTTGAGGGGTGGCCTGGCACTACCGTTGCAGATCCTCCGAGGCAAACCATGGTTGAGGTAGAGACAACAGAGCCCAGGGTGGAAGATATCCTTAAGCTTCTGCCGGAGGGCATCGCGGCCCTTGAGGCACGAGATCTCATTCGCCGCGCCTACGCCATGGCGGCGCGCGCCCACGAGGGACAGGTGCGGAAGTCCGGCGAGCCCTACATCATCCATCCCGTGAGCGTGGCCCAGATTCTGGCAGAACTCCACTTCGAGCCAGCGGTGATCGCCGCTGGCTTGTTGCATGACGTGCTGGAGGATACCGACGTCACCCGGGATGAGATCCAAGAGGCATTCGGTGACGAGGTGCTGGTACTGGTCGAGGGCGTCACCAAGCTGGAGCAAGTCGAACGTCAGGTGCAGGCGGACGCCGGCCGGACCCGGGATCTGCAGGAGATGGAGAGCCTCCGCAAGCTCCTCATCGCCATGGCCACCGACGACATACGCATCATCTTCATCAAACTGGCGGACCGCCTCCACAACATGCGCACATTGGAGTACCTCACCCCCGACAGCCAGATCCGTATGGCGCGAGAGACACTGCAGATCTTCGCGCCACTGGCCAACCGGCTGGGCATCTGGGTATGGAAAGCGGAACTCGAGGACCTGTCGTTCCGTTACCTCAACCCTAAGATGTACTTCCAATTGGTGGATCTGTTGGCGACGCGACGGGAACTGCGGCAGGAGCGGGTGATGCGATGCGCGCAACGTCTGCGAGAGGCGTTGCAAAACGAGGGCATCCGCGCCGAGATCAAGGGTCGGCCTAAACATATCTACAGCATCTACCACAAGATGCGACGCAAGAACGTGCCCTTTGCTCGTATCTACGACGTCGAGGGATTGCGCGTGGTCGTGGACACGGAGTCCCAATGCTATCAGGTCCTGGGAATCGTACATCGCCTCTGGCAGCATATCCCGGGGGAGTTCGACGACTATATCGCGCACCCCAAGTCCAATGGCTACCAGAGCCTGCACACAGCCGTGATCACAGAGGATGGTTCCTCGCTGGAGGTGCAGATCCGGACCCACGAGATGGACTACTTCGCAGAATATGGGTATGCGGCCCACTGGCTTTACAAGGAGCGCGGGGTGACGGCCAACCCCCAGTTGATGCAACAGATCTCGGAGATCCGCAGGAGTGTGCAGGAGCTTACCGATGAGACCCACGATGCGCGGGCGTTCATAGATTCGATCCGCCTCGACATCTTCCAGGATCGAGTGTTCGCTTTTACGCCCAAGGGCAAGGTCATCGACCTGCCCGTTGGCGCGACGCCGCTCGACTTCGCCTACCACGTCCACACCGAGATCGGCCACAGTTGCCGGGGCGCCCGCGTCAACGGTCGTTGGACCAACCTCGACTATCAGCTTCAGACCGGTGATCAGGTGGAGATCATTGTAGGGCGCAAGGACGGGCCAAGTCGGGATTGGCTCAACGAGGACCTCGGATACGTGAAAACCAACCGGGCACGGCAGAAGATCCGTCAATGGTTCCGCCGTCAGGGTCGGGAGGAGAATATCGCCCGGGGACGAGAGACTCTGGAGCGGATCCTCAAGCGCCTGTCCCTGGACCTCTCCCACGAGGAGATCGCCGGGCTGTTCCGCAAGCGCTTCAACACGCTTGACGAGTTCCTGGCTGCGCTGGGCATGGGGGACATCAACAGTGATGCAGTGGTGAACCGGCTGGAGCAGTTTGTCCGCGAACAGGAGGAGACCACGGCGGATGTGGTGGAGGAGGAGGTCATCCCGCCGGCGCCCGAGATCGAGACGACGAACATCAGCGTCCTGGGGGCCCGCGGTTACCTCACACATTTTGCCCAGTGCTGCAAGCCGCTCCCCGGAGAGGAAATCATCGGCTATATCACGCGGGGACGCGGGGTCACGGTCCATCGCCGTGATTGCCCCAACATCCTGAACATGTCACCCTCGGATCACGATCGCCTCATCGAAGTGAGCTGGGGGGAGGAGCCGCACACCTTTGCCGTGCAGGTGGTGGTCAAGGCGTACGACCGCTCCGGCCTCATCCACGACATCTCTGGAGTGGTGGCGGACCGGGGGATCAACATCCCCGCGCTGAGCACAGGCAAGCGTGACCGGTACAACATCATCCCCGTCTACATGACGCTGGAGGTGCCAGACCTCAAGACCCTGACGCAGATCCTGACGAAGCTCGAGCAGATCCCCAACGTCATCGAGGCCCGTCGCGCGGTTTAGGGACAGCAGCCTC
>CAYLRT010000243.1:0-2314 GCA_964385885.1 uncultured Anaerolineales bacterium
GCAACTGCGGCTGGATAGGCATTTGACAATCATATCTTCTTTCGCTAAGCTAGAGGCACCTTGATTTCATGCAGAGGATGTCCTTAGCGTGTTTTGAGGAGGTGTGTAGTACACTATAGCGTGGAGATGAGGTTGGTGCTTCTTACTGTTCTTGTGGGTTCCATCTGTGAGGAGGATTGTCTATGAGAAAGCTTCGTTGGTTGATGCTCTTGGTTGTCCTGGCGTTGGCGTTGCCCTCGGTGTCTGTGGCAGCACCCTCTGGTCCTCCCGAGCTTGGACATGCGAGCCCGGTCAGCCGGGCCCGTCCTGTGTCCCCAGAGGTGCTGGCGATGTTCGAGGGTGGCATGAGCATTGATGAGTTCGTTGAGCTCACGGGTCAGGTGCCTGCGGCGCTGCGCGACTTTGTCGACAAACCCGTTATGGTCGTGTTGGAGCTCGATCGGGCGCCTATGGCCACCTACTACGCGCAGCAGAAGGCGTCCGATCAGTCGGTGCAGGCCGCGGCTCTTAGGTTGTATGAGTCGGGTCTGAAGGAGATCCAGACGCAGGTTGAGCGAGCGCTGCCTGCCAGCGCGATGGTGATCGCGCGTTATACAGCGGCCTATAACGGTCTTATGGTTCGGGTGCCCGCCAAGGACCTGGCGGCGCTGCGTGCGATCCCTCATGTCGTGGGGGTCTATCGAGCCCCCGAGCACGTGCCCGCGTTGGGTGCCAGCGTGCCGCTGATCGGCGCCACAGAGGCCTGGGAGGAGCTGGGCTTTGACGGCGATGGCGTGACCATTGCCGTCATCGATACGGGGATTGACTATACGCACGCGGCCCTTGGCGGCAGCGGGGATCCTGCGGACTATACAGGCAACGACCCGGACATCATCGAGCCGGGAACCTTCCCGACCGCCAAAGTGATTGCCGGGTATGACTTCGCAGGAACGGATTACGACGCCAGCGACGTCGACTCAGCGATCCCCACCCCTGATGAGGACCCGCTCGACGAGTATGGCCATGGTACCCATGTGGCCTCCATCGCGGCCGGCATCGCGGCCGGTGACGTGATGACCGGTGTAGCCCCTGCGGCCAAGCTCATCGCTCTCAAAGTTTTCGGCAAGGCCGGGTCCACCAACCTGACGATGTCGGCGATCGATGCGGCCACGTACAGCTACCTGCTGTACGGTTATCCGCAGGTGATCAACATGTCGCTGGGATCGGATTACGGCCCTGACGATCCTCTGGATCCCGATATCGTCGCCACCAATAACGCCGCTGCCGCGGGCATTGTCGTGGTGACCTCGGCGGGCAACGCAGCAGATGTCCCGTACATCGTCGGCTCGCCGTCGACGGCCGACTCCGCCATCTCGGTGGCCGCCAGCACCACGGGCTATGCCACGGCCCCCACCATCAACGTCGTGGGTTCCACGGCGATGACCCTCACCAACATCATCTACCAGCCCAACGCCTTTGATGAGGCTGAGGCGCACTTCACCTCTTCGGTCCAGGGTCCTCTCGCCTACGTCGGTGCTTATACGCCAACGGATACCCTGTGTGACATTTCAGGGTGGAATGGGGATGAGCTGACAGGCAAGGTCGCTCTGATCCAGCGGGGCGGGTGTGCCTTCTCCCTCAAGGCTTACAACGCCGAGCAGCTTGGTGCCATTGCGGCCATCATCTTCAATCACGCCGATGGTGGCAATGAGCTGATCACGATGGCTGACAGTGGTGATCCCAATGCCATCCCTGCGGCCTTCATCGCCTATGATGATGGCCTGAATCTGATCACTGCCGATGGGCAGGACGTAGTGATCGATGCCGAGGATAACGTTCGGACGGTGGCGAACCGCTATGTGCCCGCCGACAGCGTCGGGAGCTTCTCCTCGCGTGGTCCACGTGGCTTTGACTCCAAGCTCAAGCCGGAGGTGACGGCCCCTGGTGTGGCGATCTTTGCCGCGGACATGGGGTCTGGGACAGGCGGCGTCAGCTTCAACGGGACCTCCATGGCGGCACCTCATGTGGCAGGCGTGGCGGCGTTGGTGGCGCAGGCACATCCGGACTGGACGTCCGAGCAGATCAAGGCCGTGCTCATGAACACAGCGGTTGATCTGGCCGATGGCTCGCCGATCCCTCGCCAGGGTGCGGGTCGCGTGGATGCCCGTCGGGCAGCGGATACGCCCGTGGTGGCCGTGGGAGATGCGAACCTGGTCAGCATCAGTGATCTATTGGTCACCGGGGAAGACACTGTGGTGATGTCGCGCACCGTCAGCGTGGAGAATGCGGACACCATCGCTCATACCTTCGATCTGAGCTGGGAGCTGCAACCTGA
>CAYLRT010000244.1:0-2269 GCA_964385885.1 uncultured Anaerolineales bacterium
GGGCGTCTGGCTCGGGACATCGCTGCCGCTGTGGAGGTCGCGCGCGCCCTGGTGTAAAGCGGGGAAACGGGATCGTGCGCGAGCCTGGTGTGACCATTAGCTGCCGATCGACTGGGCGGCCAGGACAATGATCTCGGCGGCCGTCTGCGGATCGATGCGCGAGGTGTCGATCGCCAGATGGTAGTACTTCAGGTTGCGCCAGTCGGCGTTGTTGTGCATGTGTCGGATGTACTGGCGTTTCTGTTCGTCGGACTGTCGGACGGCGCGGCGCGCGGCGGCGAGAGGCCGGCCCTCGCGCTCGGCCACGCGCTGGGCGCGCACCTCCAGCGGCGCATAGATACGCACGTGGATGGCATTGGGCCAGTCCCGCAGTAACATCTGGCCGCCCCGACCCACGAGCACCACGTTGTCCTGGCGGGCGAAGTCCTCCACCGTCTCGCGGAGGACCTGGGCATAGGTATGGCGGTCCAGCGTGGTGGCCTTTTCGAAGTCCGAAGTCCGTTTGCGGTAGAGCGAGGTCATCTCGCCGCTCACCAGCCGGGCGCGTTTGGTGAAGCTCTGCTCAAACTCGTGGACGGCGTCGACGTCCACCCCGGCATCGGCGGCGATGCCCAACAACACGTCCTTGTCCACCCGCTGGTAGCCAAGGCGTTCGCACACCAGGTTAGCGATACGATCGCCCTCGCTGCCCAACTCACGTGAGATGGTGATCACGGCCATGGCTGACCTCCTATCGATGTGGTGGCATCCTATACGATGAATGTGTTATGGCTCCCGGGCCTTCTGACTCCGGGGACCACTGCTCTGTCACCTCCGGGTCCCTTTGCTGTCGCAGAGGGGTTTGGGGATGGATGTGGGTCGTGTCCGAGGTGAACCCCCTCCACGCTCCCCGCTCCTGGGCCGCCTGTACGAGCAAGGAAGGGATCATGTCGTTGTTCTCTTTAATAGCATGGCGTCTTGGCTTTGTCAAATGGCGGCTGTACAATACGCAGCGATGTCGGACACTGTGGGATCGGTGGGTATCATCGAGGGGTGCCTGGTCTAGCAAAGGATAGGATGGAGATTTCGAGCACGTTCGCCTGGAAGAATCTGACGCCTGAGCCGGGCCATTTCACCTTTGGCTATTACGATCGTATTCCCTGGGACGCGGAAGGCCGCCTGCACCTGGCCCTGCGCATCCTGCAGCAGGAGCATCTGCCCCTCCCCGGTGAGGTGGCTGACGTGGGGTATGTGGACCGCGTGACGTGCTCGTTCACCAAGGTGGGGGAGACCCGGGCCTGGTGCCACCAGCAGGGTGCCATGACGCTGTGGCTGCGCCAGCGCCCACGCACGTTTGTCTACAATGACTTCGTGAGGGAGGGTGGGGCGTGGCGCCCCATCGCCCGCATCCACAGCCTGGATGAGGGCGAGGTCGGCCGTTATGAGGTACCGCTGTACACGGTCTCGCGCGATGGGCGGTGGGGGGTGAGCCTCAACTTTGGGCGTATCCCACGCCGAGGGTACAGCTACGCCCTGGCCCCGCTGCCCCGTGAGGACCCGGCGCCCGATCTGGATAACGATGGTCTATTCCTGGTGGATCTGGCGACGGGCGAGGTGGGCCTGATCGCCAGCTACCGGCAGCTCATCGCCGCTCACCCCTTCCCCTACGATCTGGAGGGCGCCTACCTGTGGCTCAATCACGCGATCTTTAACTGCGATAGCAGCCGCGTGATGGTGCTCCTGCGCTACGCGCCGCAGATGGATCCGCCGAAGCCATGGCGCACTTTCATGTTCACCATGTGCCTGGATGGCAGCGAGCTGCGCTGCAGCCTTGGTGATCTCTACTGGCGGGGCATGATCTCCCATCAGATCTGGGGGCGCACCCCGGGGGAGGTGTTGGTGGACGCCAACTGGGGCGGGCGGGGCCATGAGTACGTGGTCTTCGACGAGGGCCGCTGTCCATGGCAGGCGCAGCGCATCTCACGTGGTATGGGACCGGCAGGGCATCTGAACTTCTCCCCCGATGGGCGCTGGTTGGTAGCCGACACCTATCCCGATGCAGAGGGTATCCAGCGACTGGCGCTGGTTGAGGTGGCGACAGGGGCATGGGTGACGTTGGGACGCTTCCGCCACCAGGTGCCAGGGGCCCAGGGGGATCTGCGCTGTGACCTGCACCCCCGCTGGTCGGAGGACGGGCATTACCTGACGGTGGACACGATTCACACCGGCGAGCGCAAGATCTTTATGCTGGATCTGACGGATGCGACGTTTCGGTATATTGAACACGCAC
>CAYLRT010000245.1:0-2257 GCA_964385885.1 uncultured Anaerolineales bacterium
CGGGGTGACAGTCACCACGGGGGATAGGGATTCACACTGTCAGCAGTTTTCCCTCGCCTGCCAGAACCTCCGTGAGAGAGATTCCCCAATATCTGACTTCGACTCCGAGGTCTTCCAGAGTCTCCGTTACGCCTAACTGATCAGCACATGCCTTACACGCCGTCACGTGAACGCCGGCCTCCAGCGCCTCCTTGACTCTTTCCTGGATGGCGGTGTCCTCGCCCACCAATTTGGCGGATGCCCCCCAGATAATAAGGGTTACGTTTTCCCACCAACCATGGATAAGGGAGTTTATGGCATACATGAAGACCATCTTCTTGGCAGTGATCGGATCACCACTTGTCCACAGGATATAGAGATGGGCATTCTGAGTCATCGGTTGCCTCCTTTCATGAGGGATCTGTCAGGACCGTGCGACACAACGTCGTCAGGTACGCTCCTGTCCTGGTAGCGGCTGCCTGACGGTCCGGCTCCTCCAGCTCGATCTCCAGCAGGCCTGTGTAGCGCACCCGACGCAGTGCCCTGAACAGCGCCGGGAAATCAATGACGCCTGAGCCCACGCAGCGGTGATCCCGCCAGTCGCCCGATCCGACGTCATGCACATGGACCGAGAACAGACGCGGCCCCAGGGCCTCCACCATGGTGTGGATCGTCTCGTTGAGGGCCACCGCACGTTCGTCAGGATCCGCCACCGCCAACACGCGGGGGACATAGGCGCAATGGCCCACGTCCAGCGTAGCCCCGACCGAGGGGTGGTCCACCGCCTCCACCAGGCCAAGGTAGCGAGCACAGGGCCCGCCCTCGTTCTCGATCCCGATTCGCACGCCACGCTCGGCGGCGTAGTCGCCGATACGGCGCAGCAGCGCCGCACGCGCAGTGATGAACGCGGCATCCGTCTGCCCTGCGTCGGGGCGTCCCGCATGGATGGTGACGACCCCGGCCCCTACCAGCGCGGCGCACTCGATCCACTGTGCCCACCGGGTATCCCAGGCCTGATGGATGGCGATGTACCTGAACCCGGCCAGCATCTCAGTCAACCCGCGTCTCTGCGGCGGGGTCAGGTCGTAGCAACCCAACGTGGGGAATGGCCCGAGTGAGTGCTCGGCGTAGGGGCCACCGGGTAGGGCCATGATCGACTGGAAGCCCAACTGTCTGGCGGTGGCGAGGGCCTCGGTCAGGCTGTAACCGGCGAGCGAGGGCAGACCGAGGGCTATCCGCGCATCGAACATGGCGTCAGCGGACGCGCACGCGCCACCCGGCCTGGAGATAGTCGGGATCACGGGGGAAGCCCCGGCTCTCCCACAGATGGGCATTCCATTGCCAGAACTGCTCGCGCGTCATCCCGTAGCGCGTGATGATGCTGATCACCGAATCGCCAGGGGCCACCGTGATGTAGACAGGCCGCGCGATGGAGGGCACACCGTGCCAGATCTCAGGCGGCTCGTCGGGGCTGGGCTTGTCAGGCACGGCAGCCTCCAGGCATGGCAGGCTCAGGGCCCTGAAAAGGTCCCAGTGGGCCTTCTCCGTGCTCGCGGCATGGAAGATACTGAAGAAATCGAGGCCATGCTGGGTCACCGTGTCCGCCCAGCGGAGCATCGTTTCGGTGTCCAGCGATTCCCCCGTAGCAGGATTCATAGCGGTCAACACCGGGTAGATGGCCGGGGCCTCACCCCAGAGCAGGGCCAGGTCGCCCAGCGCCTGATAGATACCCTGGTTCACCAGTCGCTCGGGGTCAGCCTCCAGGCTGGGAAAACAGAGCGGCATCCATCCCCCGTGGCAGATCCTCGCCAGTTGCTTGAAGGCGCCGTCGTCCATCAGATACGCAGGCGGTGAGGAGGCCAGCAGGAGCCGCGTTTCGATCTCCTCCTGCCCCAGCACCGTCTCCACCAGGGGTTGGATCGCCTCGGCTGCCAGACGGGCATCATCAAGCATCAGCACCACGGCCTGGTAGCCCAGGGTCAGAGCCTTTTCGATGATCCTCAGCGTCCCTTCGTCGCTGCCGGCGGTCATCTGGATCCAGGCCAGGGGCTCGAGGTTCATGGCGAGGGTCCGGCGGTACAGTTCACGGGCGCTCTCTGGGAAGTAAAACGCACCATGTCCTACCTTGACCAACAGGTGCGTGCCACCGATCTGGGTGGTCAGTTCGACCGCCCGTGGCAGGTCATAACTGTAAGCCAACCAGACACCCTTACCACAGAGAGACGTCATACGATCTCCTTTCCTGTTTCATCCGGGTGCACAATTATAGTTGCGTTCG
>CAYLRT010000246.1:0-2254 GCA_964385885.1 uncultured Anaerolineales bacterium
GCTTCGACAGGCTCAGCCACCGCCTGACCGGACCCTGAGCTTGCCGAAGGGTACGCGGGTGTGGCTTCGACAGGCTCAGCCACCGTGTGACCGGATCCTGAGCTTGTCGAAGGGTGCGCGGCGGTGGCTTCGGCAGGCTCGGTCAGCATCTTGAAAGTGAGCATCCTCTTTGGGCAGAGTTGGGCTATAATTGTGGTGTGCAGCCTGGAGAACCCTTACACTCCAACAGGTGATGGCGAATGTCCGATATGGATGAAGATCAAGCTCAACAGTTATCCCTTCTGCCATCCGAGGAGACGGATACGGACCGCCATGTCGCTCCCCTTCCTGTTTCCCCTGACGCGTCGCTGACCCAGGCCATCGGCGCTTTCGAACGGTACATGGAGACTCGCGGGTTCACGGAGAATACACGCCAGGCCTTCCGACTTGACATGCTGCTCCTGGGCGAGTATCTGGGGCCAGACGCAACCATCAACGAGATCAGCACGGTGACCCTCAGTGCCTTCCTCAGGTGGATGGAGACGGGGCGTGGCGTCCCCTGTAGCCCCAAGACGCTGGAACGGCGGACCACGACATTGAAGGTCTTCTTCGGTTGGTTGGCCGAAGAGGGGGTTCTGCCCCGCGATATTGCCGCGCCGCTCATCCATCGCACGGTGTCTGCTCCCCTGCCGGAGGTCCTGGATGACGCCCAGATCGCCGCCATCCTGAACGTCACCGAGGCGTTACGCCGGGGCGGTGAGGGACAAAAGCCCGACGCCCGCCCCCACCTGTTGATCACCTTGATCCTCAACACGGGCATCAAGAAGAGCGAGTGCACGAACATCCAACTGAATCATCTCGATCTCTCGGACCCGCAACACCCAGCACTGTGGGTCCGCTACAAGAACCCAAGACGCCGGCACAAGGAGCGCCGCCTCCCCCTCCCGGTGACGTGGCCGGCAGTGCTGGATGAGTACCTCGCCCAGTATCCAACGCAGCAGTACCTCTTCCCCTGGACGGGGCGCAATCTCGAATACGTCCTGACGAAGGTGGCAGCAGCCGCGCAGGTGTCCCGCCTCACCTTCGAGATCCTGCGCTGGACCTGTGCGGTACGGGATTATATCGAGGGCATGGACCACGACACCCTGCGTCGCAAGTTGGGGCTCTCAGAGATCAGTTGGTACGAGACGGAGAATCGGCTGGACATGCTGGCACGCCGCTACCAGGCCAGGACCCGGCGCCGGACATAGGCCACCGTCGCCCTCCGCCCCTCTGACTTTTCGCTACGGATAGAGGACATGTCAGACACCCTATTGAACAAAATCAACGCACGCAGTGCCAGGGTGGGGGTCATCGGGCTGGGTTATGTGGGACTGCCACTGGCCATAGCCTTCACCCGCTCAGGGTTCCACGTCGTTGGGCTTGAGATCGACAAGGAACGGGTCGCCGCCATCAACCGTGGCTCCAGCTATATCGAGGACGTTACCACCGAGGAACTCAGCAGCTATGTAAGAGCCGGACAACTGGCAGCCACCACCGACTACACACAGTTGAGGCGATGCGATGTCGTCTTCATCTGCGTCCCTACGCCCTACACCACCCAACGCACCCCCGACCTGAGCGCTGTAACCGCTGCCAGCGAGGGCATCGCCGCTCACCTGCAGCGCGGTCAACTCATCGTGTTGCAGTCCACCACCTTCCCGGGCACCACCAACCAGATCGTGCGCCCCATCCTGGAGAGGAAGAGCGGCCTCAGCGCCCAGGGGGACTTCTACCTGGCCTTCTCGCCCGAACGGATCGATCCCGGCAACAAACAGTGGACCGCCTATAACACGCCCAAGGTTGTGGGGGGAGTGACAGCCGAGGCCACCAGGATGGCCGCCACCCTCCTGCGACAGATGGGGACCACCGTGCACGAGGTCTCCTCCCCTGAGGTTGCAGAGCTCACCAAGCTGCTGGAGAACACCTTCCGCGCTGTCAACATCGCCCTGGTCAACGAGATGGCCCAACTGGCCGAGCGGATGGAGATCGACATATGGGAGGTGCTTGAGGCCGCACGCACCAAACCCTTTGGCTATATGTCCTTCCAACCCGGCCCGGGCGTGGGGGGACACTGTATCCCCATCGACCCGTACTATCTATTGTGGAAGGCCAAGGAGTACGATTTCTATACCCGATTTATCGAGCTGGCCGCCGAGACCAACGAGATGATGCCCTACCACGTGGTCGAGTTGACGACCCGGGCGCTGAACCTCAAGGGACAAGCGCTTCAGGG
>CAYLRT010000247.1:0-2227 GCA_964385885.1 uncultured Anaerolineales bacterium
CTCCGGGGCTGATCCCCAGCCCGTCGGACACCTGGAGAGCTTCTCCATCGGATGTGAGGAAGTGCCCCATGACCGAGAAGGGACGGGTGATGGGGCCCTCTGTGATCCGCCACCACGTCTCTACCTCAAGAGCCTCTCTTAGGGCAATGACTTGTACGGAGATCAGATCCGCTGGCCCATCGAGGGCCAAGGGGGTGCTCACCATTGCGCTGTGACTGAATGGGGGCATGGCCGCATCCCCGGGTTGGGCCCACACTTCGAGTGGGGCCGGGGTCTCCGTGCTACCGGAGCTGCGATAGAGCACGAATGCTGGCTCGGCGCGATAGGCGCGCTGACGGTAGATGAGGCGGGTCTCGTCCAAATGGCGTGCGGTAAAAGCATGCGTAAGCGGGGGGGTGGCGTAATGCAGTCGCGCGGCCAGCGTGTCTTTTACAAGAGCCCCGTGCAAGATATACATGCCCGGCGCATTTCTTCCCCCTGGGATCACCCATGTCTGGGTGCAGTCGAATAGCAGTGAGCGCTCCGGAGAGCTGCCAAGCCCCTCGGTAAGCGCCTGAGCGTTCAGGGGGGGCACCGGTGTTGTGCATTGCGCAACCCAGTCTGTCTCTACTTCCTCCGGGGTGACATGGTAGAAGTGAAGGGCATGGGCGATGACGGCATCTGGTGTACGCCATCGGAACCAGTCATACATTTCCCCGTCCACCAAGGGAATCCCATCCAGGGGCGTCATGCTGATGACGTAGTCACCAGGCGGTGGTGCGAAACGGGAGGGGAAGACCGGGGGGGTGTCTCCACGCAGTGGCGTGAGAGGTTCATAGCGCACGCCATAGATAGCTGGATCATAGAAAATGAAGGCCGACAGTTTCACGCGGTCGATGTGTTGCTCATCCTGGAACTTGGACAGAGCTTTGTACCCCTGCCCCCAGTCGGTGTTGGAATCGGCGAGGTAGCGCCAGCCTTGCCTGGGCCCTCCCACGAGTTCGTTGAAGTAGCTGAGCAGATAGGGTGACAGGCTGAGGACAGATGCCATCTGGACTGCAACGAGCAGAGCTGTCACGCTACCTACCCACCTGCGTGAGGCGGCAGTCTTCTTTTGGACCACACCGGTCAAGGCACTGGCACCGCCGATGTAGCCAAGTGGTACCAGGGGTAACAGGTGGCGATAACCGATGTTGAGCGTGCTAAGCAGGGAGATCCCTCCGTAGGTCATGACGAAGAGCACGGGTACCGACAACAACCATTGTGCCCAGCTCCTGCGTTTGATAATCTCTCGGATCCAATGGAGTGCCCCACCAGCGAGGATGAGGAGCAGGGGAATGGGCGTCTTGAGCAGAAATGCGAGCGGGAAATAGCTCCACCATCCATGGTCGCTGTTCTCACCCAAAAGGTAGGCCTGGTGCCCTCCCGCACTGTGGGAGAGCAGTCGTGACACGGGAATCGCGTGGGCAGCGGCAGGCACGGGGAGAGGCAGGCCCGGAAGCCTGCCGACCTGGAACCCGTAGGCCGCCCAGAAAACAAGAGCGCAGACCGCGAGGACCGTGCTACTCAGACGGATGAACTGCCAGCGACTCATATCTGTGCGCCGTGGTAGCAGCAGATGGGTTGCACCCACGATGGCCATCGCCGGCAGGAGCGTCAGCGCTGTGAGTTTGGCGGCCAGCGCCAATCCAAGGAGAATGCCTAGACGCACAGCGTGGCTGAGCGTAGGGCGTCTGAACCAGCGTGTCGCCTCCCACAACGTCCAGAGAATGAGAGTGGTCGTGCCCAGATCGGTACCGGCGATGGCGCTATGGGCCAACAAGTTGGGATCCAGAGATGCCAGAAGCATCACTGCCAGCCCCGTCTTAAGACCAACCCGCTGGCGAGCCCATCGCAAGATAACAGCCAGCAGAAGGCAGCCCAGCAGTGCGCTCATGGCGCGTGCCGGGATCAGCCACCTGTCGACAGGCAGTGAGGGGTAAAGGAGTTGCTGCGCCATGTGGAGCAGGGGGAGACTTTCGGTCCTTTCTGTCGTCGCTGCCTCTTCCCAGGCAGGCAGTTCTGTAGGGTCGGGGAGACCGGCGAGCGGCAGGACAGGGATCGCTAACCAGAGCTTCACGACAGGGGGGTGTTCCTCGATCAATCTGTAGTCACCCGTGCGCCATATGGTGTATCCACTGGCGATGTGTAGCCCCTCATCAATGGTCATGGAGGTGGCTCGGGCAATGAACAGGACGTGGGCAAAGAA
>CAYLRT010000248.1:0-2220 GCA_964385885.1 uncultured Anaerolineales bacterium
ACGCTGGTCGCTGGCCTGGCACAACGCACCGCCACCCGCTTGCGGGAGGCGGGGTACCAGGTGGCGGGCTTCGGAAACGCGGACCGCGGAGACTACACTCACACAGTGATCATTGACCTCACCGGCAATCCTTATACCGCCCAGGCCCTGGCGAGCATGTTCGGCGTAGCGCCTCAGAACATCATCTCCCGATCCGAATCAAGTCCCGAAGCGGACATTCGTCTGATCCTGGGGCAGGACTATGCGGCCAGCGAACCGCAGCCGTGAAGCTCCCCTTCTGACCCTCGGCCATAGCGCATCGTCAGGCGCATAGTCTCTTGTCAACCCTCTTCGGCGATCTGCGCGCCACCACGAAGACCCCTTTTTGGCCCATGTGGCGATAGATGCACTGCCCCAGACTCTCACCAGCCCCATGCGAACCAGTCCCACATGAGAGCGTTGAACAACATATCAGTGATAGGACTTACGCAGTTATAGCAATTGAGCTACAGCGGTCTTGCCGCGCAGCGGTGCAGGAGCGGGCAAGCCACCAGTTATTACTTCTCGTTGCAGGCGATCCTTGACCTCACCCAAGGTTTCTTTCGAGTGCAGGCGCAGTCGCTGCAAGATAATGAATCCGATCAGGACGAAGGCGACATGGCGTACCAAGGCTTGATCCACCCGACATTGACACGCCGCCAGACCACTGAACTGTTTGGCGTCCCGGAAGAGGGTCTCAATCGACCAGCGGCTGCGCTTGCGCAGCACAATGGTAGCCAGATCACTGTCCAGGTCATTAGTCGCGAGCACCTCTGTATTCCCGTGACGGTTTCTGGTCACGACCAATCTCACGGTGCCATACTTGGGCAGGTAGGCCACGATACTGCGAGCCTGCAGTTGCAGGCGAGCGCGCCACTTCAGTTTCAACCACTCCCCGAGGGATGCCACACGCCAGCGTCGCTCCCGATAGTAGACCGTTGTCCTGGGGTGCAGGACGCCCACCCACTTCAATCCCAGCCGGTTGATCTTCTTGGTCATCCAGCCAGCCGAGTAGAGGGTATCTCCAACGACATATTCGATGTCCAGTCCCTCTTGGTAAACCTCAACGATCATCTCCCAGGCCAACTGAGTCTTCTTACGATACTTCTTGGATTGGCAATTGCTCTTGGGTCGCCAGAGCCGAAAAGCAACCGGAATACGCCAACATCCCCTGCACCACAGCAAGACGACCACGTGGAACCCGCGCACTACGCGTTTCTCACTCGTCGAGTAGGTCCAGCCCACCCAGGCACTGAGTACGGAGGAAGGCTTGGCGACTACCACGTCATCTACGCTCAAAAACCCTGCACCGAGACCCTTGGCCCAACCGATGATAGCTTTCATCAGAGCGCGGGTCGAGACTTCGTGTGTGCGCAACAGGCGGTTCAGCGCATCGTGGGCACGGGCAGGCAGCCAATTGGCAATGCGGGTCCCATTCTGCCGCCGGTCCAGCAGGAGCAAGCCCGTGATGTAGACAGCCATCAAGGAGAATGCTATCGGCGACAGCATCGCCCCCAGACCAAGCGTCTTCAACACCCGTGCCACTTGCCCAAAAAGCCGTCGCGTGCTAGGATAGAGTCGGGACGTCATGGTGGAAACACCTTCCAGGGTTGTGGGTCAGACACCCTATTCTACCCTGGAGACGTCCCTTTTCAAGTTGTTAATATGCTAAATATCTAACTGCGTAACTCCTGTAATTGACCCCAAAAACTAGACCACATGCTAAGTGAAAAATGGCGTGTATAATCTGAGGCATGTGGAGGTCAAAGTGATGCGCAAACGAAGGCGGCACAGTGCTCGATTCAAGTTCAAGGTGGCCCTCGAGGCGGCCAAGGGAACCAAGACGGTGAACCAGTTGGCCAGGGAATTCGAGCTACACCCGAGCCAGATCAGTGAATGGAAGCACCGATTGCTGGACGAAGGGGCCAGTGTCTTCAAGACCAGCGTTGCCCGTGAGCAGCGGGAACAGGCGGCAGTCCAGGGTCAGCTATACGAGCAAATCGGGCGGCTGAAGATGGAGCTGGAATGGTTGAAAAAAAAACTTGCCGGATGATGTCCGGGCCAAGCGTGCGATGATCGAGCCCGAGCATCCGGAACTGAGCATTCGTCGGCAATGCGACTTGATTGGCTTGAACCGAGCGACATTCTACTACACACCTGTTCAAGAGAGTGAGCTAAACTTGCTGCTAATGCGCTTGATTG
>CAYLRT010000249.1:0-2218 GCA_964385885.1 uncultured Anaerolineales bacterium
CACGCCAGGTGTCGCTGTCTGCCGGATGTAACGCGGATGGGCCAGAGCCAGCCCCTCCAGCTCCTCTACAATCATCCGGGCCGGGTCGTTGACCAACTTCCCAGACACCGGATGAAGTGCCGTCTCTGCCGTGGCCTCCGCCGGTCTAGGCCGCACATGCCAGGCCAGATCGACGAACACCGAGAACATGATCGCGATGGAGGTCGCACCTGGGTCCTGGTGGCCCTCAGACCGCTCTCCGAGGAAACGAGCGCGACCACGTGTCGCTCGCATAGAACGCGTTTCCTCTGCTCCCCGACGCGCTGCCGCCGCGGCTCCCGCAAGCACCACATCCGGTCGGCGCCCTGCGCGCTGGCGCATGGCCTCGACCGCCGGCAAGAGGGCATCTATCAGGGTCTTTTCACCTGGCTGCGCCCCACCGATCTCGCTGATAGCCTGCGCCCCGCGCTCAAGACACTGAAGAATGTCCGCAAGGCCTGCCGTCGTCTTCCCTCGCAGCGTGCTCCCGGCCTCCGCCAGCAGCGCCGCCAGCAATGGCCCCACGGCTCCACCCGCGCTCTCAGAGACGCTGGTCGCCACCGCATCGAAGAACATCCCAAGATCGTCGAATTCTATCTCGGCGGTATCCTGTTCCGCCTGTCGCCAGGCCCGAGCCATGGTGGTCCCATGGTCTCCGTCGCCCACAGCCCGGTCCAGGGCATCCAGATAGCCTTGTTGCTCCGCGAACCGCTGGCGGAGCAACGCGACCAGCGTGCGTGCGCCGTCTAGATCAAGCACCAGCCACCTCCTGACGCAGCAACTGCGCTGCACCTCTGACGTCCGCATCGAGCGTCTCACTGATGGGGCGCCAGATGTACAGGTCGCGTCCCACCTCACCCTCTGGTCGCACGAAGGCCTCCACCACCAGCCAACCCTGGTAGCCAATCGCATCGAGCGCCGCGCGCACCTCCGCCCACGGGATATGCCCGGTCCCCGGGAACCCCCGATGGTTCTCCGAACAGTGAACATGCCCCAGATAAGGGCCCGCCTGTCGGATGGCAGCACCGATGTCGCTCTCCTCAATGTTAAGATGAAATGTATCGAGATGCAGCTTGAGGCTGGGCTGGTCGAGCTCCGCTAACAAGGCCACACCTTGCGCGACCGTATTGAGCAGCCAGCCCTCGAAGCGGTTGAGCACCTCCAGGCATAGCGTGATACCCATGTCGGCAGCCATGGCGCCGACCTCGCGCAGAGAGGCAATACAGTATCGACGTCGGGCAGCCCGATTGTCTGTCGGGAAGACCCCCCAGGGGGCATAGGTCACGCCACCCAGTACATGCGCTCCCAGAGCTTCCGCCACCTCCAGGCAGGCACGCAGGTGCGCAATCCCTGCACGGCGAATGCTTGCGTCAGGATGGGTGATATCGGTGGCCGGTCCCAGCCCGGTCCCGCAGGTGACCTGCATACCATTCGCCTCCAGCGCTGCGCGCAGGACCGCCACCTCCACCCTCTGAGGATCGAGTAGAGGTACCTCCACCCCGTCATAGCCAGCCTCTCGCGCACAGGCTACCAAAGGCAGCAAGGGATCCGACCACAGGGTTTGCCAGCTCGAAAGGTGAATGCCTACCGCTCGCACCATGGTGCATTCTCTCCTTTGACGTAAGATGATCCTGCGCCGTCAGGAGCCGCCCGACGACGCAGGACACCTTTGAAGCTTACAGGCCCAGCAAGCGGGCCAGGCCGCCCACCACGATTGCGATGATGGAGAAGTCGTTGCCGCCAAAGGCGTTGATGAAGCCTGCCGCCGTGTTCTGCACGAAGCCCAGTGACAGCGCCTGGAACACGATCAACAGGACGCCGCCGACCACCGCTGCGACGATCGCACCGCGCACACCGCCGGTCTTGTTAGCCAGGATCACGCCCGGACCGACGTCAAAGAACGCCGCTACCACCAGGGGCAACAGAGCGTACTTGAAGCCCGCCAGGCCGAAGATGACCAGCGTGACCAGCGAGGCCGCCATCGCGATGGGGAAGCCAATGGCCAAGGCATTAGGCCCGTAGGGGAAGATCATAGGACAGTCGAGCGCCGGGACCGCATCCGGGACGATCTTGTTGGCGATACCGTGGAAGGCTGGCACGATCTCACCAAGCGTCATGCGAACACCAGTGAGGTACCGGCGGATTGAGTGTCACCAGACTCAAACCGATGGACTTGACGCCGTCCTCCGGCCTGGCATGA
>CAYLRT010000250.1:0-2213 GCA_964385885.1 uncultured Anaerolineales bacterium
TGCAACCCATCATTCGGCAGAAAATGCTGGACATGGCGCGGCTGCGCATGCTGGAGCAACTGGAGAAGAAGCGCAAGAGCCGCGTCATCTCGCTCATCCATCGCCAGGAGACCATGAGTCTGTTGGGGTTCCCTTTGGTACGCTATATCAATATCGAGGATTCTGAGGCTATCCTGCGTGCCATTAAGATGACCGACAAGAGCATACCCATCGATCTCATCCTGCATACCCCAGGGGGGCTGGTGCTGGCTGCCGAGCAGATCGCACGCGCCCTCAAACGACATCCCGCCAAAGTCACGGTTTTCGTCCCCCACTACGCGATGTCAGGTGGCACCCTGATCGCGCTAGCCGCTGACGAGATCGTGATGGACGATAACGCGGTCCTCGGCCCTGTTGACCCCCAGCTTGGGCAGCAGCCCGCAGCCTCAATCCTGAAGGTCATCGAGCGTAAGCCCATCGCAGAGGTCGATGACAACACGATCATCCTGGCCGACATCGCCGAGAAAGCGATCCGCCAGGTCAAGGCTACGGTCACATCCCTCCTCGAGGACAAGATGGATGCTGACGACGCAGCCAAGATCGCTGAGACCCTAGCTACGGGCGTCTGGACACACGACTACCCCATTACGGTCACCGAGGCGCAGGAGCTGGGGTTGCCGGTTAGCACCGAGATGCCGGAGGAGATCTACCGCATCATGGCGCTCTACCCACAGACCACCCAGCGACGCCCTTCGGTCGAATACATCCCTAACCCGCATCCGGCGGAGGCGCCGACCAACAACTCGTTGGTAAAACGGTAGAATAGTAATAGATCGTAAACGCCACGAACAAGAGAGGGCGTTTCAGAATCCACGGTCCAGTTCACTAACCCCAGGCACGAAATCCAATGAACTGGACCGTGTGTGATGGGTACGAGACAAGCGGCAAGAGGACCAAATGATGAAGACCGTCCATCACAACGTCGACCTGTGCGTGGTAGGAGGAGGGCTGGCAGGCATGGCGTCTGCCATTGCCGCAGCACGGCATGGTCTGCAGGTGGCCCTGATGCAGGATCGGCCAGTCTTGGGTGGCAACGCCTCCTCGGAAATCCGTATGTGGATCTGCGGCGCACATGGCCCCAACAACCGAGAGACAGGCATCATAGAGGAGATCTTGCTGGAGAACCGCTATCGCAATCCCCTGCGCAATTACAGCATCTGGGACAGCATCCTCTATGAGAAAGTGCGGTTCGAGCCCAACATCACTCTACTCCTGAACTGCTCCTGCAATGCAGCGGAGATGGAGGGCGCGCGGATCGCTTCGGTCACCGGCTGGCAACTTACCACCCAGACGTGGCACACCGTCAGAGCCAGTCTGTTCGCCGATTGCTCAGGTGACTCTATCCTTGCCCCTTTGTCAGGGGCCGCCTATCGGCTCGGCCGAGAGAGCCGCGCTGAGTTTGGTGAGGATATCGAGCCAGAGCAGGCAGACCGCAAGACGATGGGGATGAGCTGTCTGATCCAGGCCCGTGAGACCCCCAGACCTCAGCCATTCATCCCGCCGATTTGGGCCAACGTCTACGAAACCGATGATGATTTGCCCTTCCGGGATCATCAACCGCCCTCAAGTAACTTCTGGTGGATCGAGCTTGGTGGTGAGCAAGATACCATCCACGATACAGAGGCCATCCGCGACGAGTTACTCAAGGTTGCGTTTGGGGTATGGGACCACATCAAGAATCGTGGCGACCATGGTGCAGACAACTGGGTTCTCGATTGGGTGGGCTTCCTGCCCGGCAAACGGGAGAGCAGACGCTACGAGGGAGACGTCATCGTCACCCAACACGACGTCCGCAGCGGGGGCCACTTCGAAGATCTGGTGGCGTATGGCGGCTGGACGATGGACGACCACCACCCCGGAGGCATACGCTGGAAGGGAAAACCTACGATCTTTCATCCGGCGCCGTCCCCATTCGGCCTGCCCTATCGGGCGCTCTACTCCCGTAATGTCGACAACCTCCTCTTCGCCGGGCGCAACATCAGTGTCACTCACGCTGCGATGAGCGCCACACGTGTGATGGCAACGTGTGCAACGCTGGGACAGGCTGTGGGTACAGCCGCGTCCATCGCACTGACCCATGGTGTTGATCCTCGAGGGGTCTATGAGCGTGGGCTTGTGCCGGAGTTACAGCAGGCACTGATGGAGGATGACTGCTACCTCCCATGGCACGTGCG
>CAYLRT010000251.1:0-2201 GCA_964385885.1 uncultured Anaerolineales bacterium
GGGGTTGTGCTGCTGGCCCTTGGCGCGTTGGGTGGGCTCGCCTGGGGCGTCGCGCGGTGGCTGACCCGTCTCTGGTCACGGCAGGCGTCATCGTTGAGCGACAGGTTAGAGGAACGCATTCGTGGCTTCGGAGAGAAGCTGGATCGCCTGGAAGCTGAAGCGGAGCGCTACCCTCCTGACGCCAGACCCCCATACAGTCCCTTTGCCCAGACCCTGCATCAAGCCCTGCAGCAGGCTCGCAGCCTTCTCATAGCACTGTCCACCGGGAAGACTGATATGGGACCTGAGCCGTTGCAGCCGACGGGGAGCTTTTGGCAACGAGGCCTTTTTACCGTGTGGTATGAGCCACGGCATTGGTGGCTGAGGCGTGCACACTACACCACTCAGATCGGCAGGGCGGAGCAGGTACAGGCACTCCTGACGAAAGCCGATGAACTTCTGCGGCAGCTTCGGGGGCAGCCGCTGGAAGCGGCCCGCTGGGCGCGGGAGCTCTACGGTCTGGCCGTCCAGGCCCTGGATGCCGCGGGTGAACTACAGGCGGCCGGACTGCATGGTGAGCTGCTCGATGGGGCGCAGCGTATGTTGGGAACCCATCTGACAGCACTCCAGGCTTTGCCGCTCTATCTGCTGGGCGGGGCCGAGAGCCAGATTATGCGCCGGGCGGAGCCAAAGGAGATCTCTGAGGCATGGGCCCTGCTGATGGCTCACGAGGCGGATATCCGCCATCAGGCAGCCCAAGTCCACACATGGCAGGAGCAGTATGGCCGGGCTGGGCAGGACCTGGAGGCAATGCGGCAGGCTGTGGATCTGGCACGAGCCTCTCTGGATCAAGCCAATCCCATGCTTGACGTCACTGAGTTGGCTCAAACGTGGGAACATCTGCATGAACAGGCCCAGGCTCTCCAACTCCTGTACGCTTCTCCCACCGTAGAGGACCTACCGCGCTTGGCTTCCATCAATCAAGTGACGCAGGCAGCCAATCGGCTTGTGGGCCGGCTGGCAGCGGTAGAGGCCCTGCGGACGCGGTTGATCGCCCATCTACACGATCACAGTCACCGCGTCGCCGAGCTCGAGCGTCACCTGGCTCAACTCGGGGCTGCCGCACCCTATCCTCTGGAGACTGCCTCTTTTCATGAGGCCTTGGCTCAGTTGAAGCGTACCGCCGAGCCGTTGGGAGACACCACGCGTGTGCGCACACCTCAGGAGATTGAGGAAGCCCTGGCAAGGGCGGAGGTGCTTCAACAGCAGGGCCGTGCGTTGCTGGCGCGCGTGGTTGAGGCCCGTGAGGCCCGGGCCAAGCTTATCGCGCTGTTGGACAGCACAGCCGGGGCCACCCCGGCGGAGCTGGAGGAACGGGTGAGGCACCTCTATGAGAAGGCCTCTCCGTACGCGGAGGATAACTGGGAAGACCCCGATGAACTGCGCGTGGGCGATCTCATTGTTGACGTAATGGCGTTGGCGCGGCGCTATGAGCGATGGGTGCCCAACCAGGCTGAGCAACGGCTGTCACCCGGAACTCTGACTCAGCGCGTAGAAGCAGTGACGGCGCTTTTCGACGATATCGAGACCTTCGAACGACGTCTGGACCGGGTGACCCGCCGCTTGCAGGTGCTGCAACAGACTGAGGAAGCCGCCCGCTCGCAACTTGAGGCTTTGTATGGGGCACTTGATCAACTCGATCTGGTGGCCGATGATATCCTGCCGACATCGCTCCGTGAGAAGCGAAACCACTGGCGAAAGGTGCGCAGCCTGCTTGATGAAGGATATGCATTGAAGCTAGCACTCTCTGATCCAGGGACCGGCACGGTCATGAGCAAGGCAAATCAGGTGCACCAGTGGGTGAACCGGTGCATGGCCACGCTACGTGCCTGGCGAGCGGCATTACAGGATGAGATCACCGTTGCCCTGGCTGATCTGAAGAGCCTGGTCCTTGAAGTCGCAGCGGTGGCTCCTCTGGCCGAAGAGAGCGCGGTATCCCAAGCCGAGGCTCTCCTGGAGGAGATGGTGAGTGGACCCTCCCAGGAGGAATTGTCTGCGGCCGGACCTGGGCTGGTGGAGGGGGAGGCTATTGAGGGGGTCCAGCAATCAGGAGAGGTCACGCGCCAGCTACGCCTCCTGACGCGCCTGGATGAGGCCCTGGCTGCTCTGAGAGATCAGGTGGTGGATCCACTTGCCGATCCGGTGTCGCGATGCGGCGAGGC
>CAYLRT010000252.1:0-2187 GCA_964385885.1 uncultured Anaerolineales bacterium
CCTGGTGACTGTCACCGCCACCGCCTCTCTGGTCAGCGGCACGGCAGGCTCTACAATAGGAGGAGCATCCATCCCTGACCAGGAGACGAGACTATGCAAGTGCTCAAACCCATCGACCTGACCCGGGTCGCGACCTACCCCATCGCCCAGCGACCCAACCTGGTGCACCTGGACGACCTGGTGGCCCCCGAGGCCCCGGCGCCGCCCTTCAGCCACCCTGACCTGGACGCGGTCATCGGGGCCATCATCGCCGCGCGCCGCGCGGGACGCCCCGTGGTCTGGATGATGGGCGCCCACGTCATCAAGTGCGGCCTGTCGCGCCTGATCATCGACCTGATGGAGCGTGGGATCATCACCCACGTGGCGGGCAACGGCGCCGTCTCCATCCACGACTTCGAGCTGGCGCTCATCGGCGAGACCAGCGAGGACGTGCCTACCGCGCTGGAGGACGGCAGCTTTGGCATGGCGCATGAGACCGGCGCCCTCATGAACCAGGCTGTCAAGGAGGGGGCACGCGACGGCCTGGGGTACGGCGCGGCCATCGGTCGCTTCATGGCCGATCACCCCGACCGCTTTCCCCACCGCGAGGTCAGCGTGCTCTACAACGCCTATCGGCTCGGCGTCCCCGCCACCATCCATGTGACGCTGGGCGCGGACATCATCCACCAGCATCCGGAGGTGGATTTCACCGCGCTGGGGGCCGCCAGCGGGCTGGACTTCCGCCTCTTCACCGCCGCCATCGCCGAGCTGGAGGGCGGCGTCTATCTCAACTTTGGCTCGGCCGTGACCGGCGCTGAGGTCTTCCTCAAGGCGCTCTCCATCGCCCGCAACCTGGGGCATACCGTGGCCCACATCACCACCGCCAACTTCGACCTGGTGCCCCTGGGCGACTACCGCAAGCCGGTCTCCAAGGACGAGCCCGTGTACTACTACCGCCCCCGCAAGAACGTCGTCAACCGACCCACCTCTCTGGGCGGGCAGGGCTATCACATCGCCGCCGACCACCGGGTGACCATCCCCAATCTCCACCACGCGCTGGTGGCGGCGCTGGGCCGGGTGCCCGCCCCCGTCACGCCCCCAGCCGGGGAGTCGCTGCCCCCGGCGGTGGAGGCGGTGCTCCAGGGGCTGACCACGCGCCATCCCGAGCTGACGGCGACGGTGCCCGATCTAACGCGCGCCTACCGCGCCCTGGTCCAGGCCTACAAGGCCGGGGGCACGCTCTTCCTGTGCGGCAACGGCGGCAGCATGGCCGACGCGCTCCATATCTCCGGCGAACTGCTCAAGGCCTATGCCCACCCGCGCCCCCTGCCCGCGCGCCTGCGCGCCCGCCTGGCGTCGCAGCCCGACGGGGCGCAGTTGGCCGCCAACCTGCAGCCCGGGCTCCGCGCCGTGGTGCTGGGGGCCAATCCCGCCCTGGCCAGCGCCGTGGAGAACGACATGCCCGACCGCGACATGCGCTTCGCCCAGGAGCTGCTGGCGCTGGCCCGCCCGGGCGACGTGCTGCTGGGGCTCAGCACCAGCGGCAACGCGCGCAGCGTCCTCTATGCCGTGCAGACGGCGCGCGCGCTGAGCCTGACGACGCTGGCCTTCACCGGCGCTGACGGCGGGCGGCTGGCCCAACTGGCCGACGTGGCCCTGCGGGCCCCGGCGCAGCGCACCGATCGCGCCCAGGAGCTCCACCTGGTGCTCTATCACGCGCTGTGTGAGATGCTGGAACTGACCTTCTTTGGCCCCTCCTAGACCGCAGGAGTAAACCGCTATGACAGACTCCCTCCTGACCTACCTATCGCGCGACCGCCTGGTGACGTTGCTGGACCGCGCGGCCTCCCTGCGCGTCGGCGTGGTCGGCGATCTGGGACTGGACGCCTACTGGTACGCCGACATGACGATCTCGCACCTCTCACGCGAGACGCCACGCTTCCCCCGCCCGGTGCTGCGCGAGGTCTACTCGCCGGGCGCGGGCGCCAACGTGGCCGACAACCTCTCGGCCCTGGGCGTGGCGCGGGTGACGGCCTTTTCGGTGCTGGGCGAGGACTGGCGCGGTGCCATCCTGCGCCAGGTGATGGCGGAGCGCGGCATCGAGACTGACCTGCTGCTCAGCTCGCCACGGCGCAACACCACCGCTTACATCAAGCCCATCCTGCTGGGCTACGACAACCAGCAGGAGGACGCACGCCTGGACTTCGA
>CAYLRT010000253.1:0-2147 GCA_964385885.1 uncultured Anaerolineales bacterium
TGTCGTTCGATACTCTGCAGCTGAGAAAGAGCCTTTGCTGAGATGACCCCACGGGAGATAGTGCAAGCGACGCTTGACTTCGCCAATCCACCGCGGGTAGCGCGGTCTTTCGCCCCTTCCGACATCGTGTTTACAAGCTGTGACACCCTGGCACAGATCACGCCATGGACGCAAATTGATGAGCACCGATGGCAGCGGGTCGACATCTGGGGCAATGTGTGGCAGCGGGTCGACGCCACGTCGATGGGCGAAGTAGTAAAAGGCGCCCTGGACGACCTCACGCAGCTATGGGACTACACATTCCCAAACCTGATTGATCCCGAAGGCTACCGACCCGTTCAACGGCAACGAGAGGCGCACCCAGACTCATGGCTTATCGGGGCGTTGCCCGGTTTCACCTTCAACATCGCGCGCAAGATGCGACGGCTTGAGTGCTACCTGATGGACCTCCTGGTGGAACGCGATCTAATCAGACACCTCCATGACCGTATCGATGACCTGTTGGAAGCCATGATCGTCAACTATGCGTCAGCCGGGGTTGATGCAATCATGGCACCGGAGGATTGGGGCACCCAACGGACCACTCTTATTAGCCCACGCCTATGGTTCCAGGAGTTCTATCCCCGCTTCGAGCGTCTGTTTGCGGCAGCCCATGCGCATGGGCTGCGGGTCTTCATGCACTCTTGTGGGCAAATGGAGGCTATCGTACCTGGACTCATCAAAGCAGGGGTTGATGTGCTCCAGTTTGATCAACCCGATCTCCATGGAATCGACACATTGGCAACACACCAACAGACATCAAAGATCACCTTCTGGTGCCCGGTGGATATCCAGACGACGCTCCAGACACGAGACTGTGAGGTCATCCAAGCCAAGGCCAGAGAGATGCTCGACAAGCTATGGCGGGGCCGTGGCGGATTCATCGCAGGTTACTACAGCGATAACCGCTCCATCGGCTTAGACCCACAGTGGCAACACTGCGCGTGCGAGGCCTTTCTGAAGTATGGCGTTAGGGAGCGATACCGATGATGGGGGGCATCCTGCTGCTTCTCATCTGTCAGCTCATTGGGGAGGTCGTAGTGTCCCTCACACACCTCCCGGTGCCAGGGCCGGTAGTTGGAATGCTCCTGCTGCTGGGAATCCTGCTCGCCACTGGCGGTCCCTCACCGGGTCTGGAACGGGTAGCCCAGGGGCTCCTGAAACACCTGTCCCTCTTCTTCGTACCTGCAGGGGCGGGTGTCGTGGCTTATCTCTCCCTCATCGGCAGGGAATGGTTACCGCTCTCGGCGGCCCTCGTCGGCAGCACAGCGCTAACCATGGCCCTGACCGCATGGACCACCCAGACGTTGATGCGCTATAGGCTGGGCCCGGAGAAGGAAGAGAAAACGGCACCGTGGTCAACCTAACATCAATATGGACCCGCTTTTCGGGAAGCGAGGTTTTCTGGCTCTCTCTAACGCTCCTGATATTCTACGGAGCTCAGCAGATTCAGCGACGCTGGGATACCGCTTTGCTCAACCCGGTATTGATCTCCATCGCGGTTGTCAGTCTAATCCTGTTGACCACGCAGACACCCTACGCATCTTATGCTCAGGCAACCCGTCTCTTACATTTCCTGCTGGGCCCGGCCACGGTCGCCCTGGCTGTGCCCCTGTACCGGAGAATTCACCGACTCAGACAGATGGCTGGGCCGCTCGCGGGTGGTCTGGTCGTTGGCTCCATCACTGCAGTCATCTCAGCCATCGGCATCGCAGGATCTCTTGGCGCCTCGCCCTTGAGCCTGCGCTCACTGGCGCCTAAATCAGCCACCACGGCCATCGCCATGGGGATCGCCGAGAAGGTGCAAGGGCTTCCTTCGCTGACTGCCGTCCTGGTAATCCTCACGGGAATCCTGGGCGCCGTCATGGCCGGCGGGCTGCTGGACTGGCTGGGGGTGCACGAACCTGCAGTACGCGGCTTCGCCATTGGTGTGACATCTCATGGCATTGGCACCGCGCGCGCATTTGAGATGGATGAAGAGGCTGGGGCGTTTTCCGGACTGGGTATGAGTCTGAACGGCGTGCTCACTGCGATCCTGGTTCCCGTTCTGTTGAAACTGCTGGGCCTGATGCCTTGACAAAGATGGAAAGCCAGGGATAACCAAGGCC
>CAYLRT010000254.1:0-2143 GCA_964385885.1 uncultured Anaerolineales bacterium
CCAGGCCGGAGCGCTTTCGGCACCACCAAGTTCCTGTCGCAGCTTGGCATCCTCCACGGCCTGGGCACCAGAGACCGCAGTGGGGGTTGCTGCTAAGCGCTGCTGCATGGTGTCGGCTGCTTTCTCGCGACCTTCGCGCGTCATGACGTGCTCTGGCTCCTCGATGAGGAAGGAGGTGTAAGGGGTGATGATGCCGTACCGTAGGCTGAGTTTTACGATGGCCTCGATCCATTCGGGGCGTTCGCCGTAAAGACGCACCTGGGTCAGCAGATAGCCAATCTTGCGCGTAGCCCAGAGGCCTGGCACAAAGGAATCGCCATGGCGAGGGGATAATGTTACGGGGTAGCGGTAGCTCACGGTGCGATCGCCCATGGTCCCGGTCACGATAAGTGTTGTCAGGCCATCACCTCGGTACCGTCCAGCAGCGATGAGTTGAGTGCCGAGATAGAGGTCGGGCAGGGGGGTGGGATAGAGATCATAGATGTTGATACCTGGACCAAATTCCACCGCTATGGAGGTCATAACGGGACTCTGGATCCGGGCGAAGAAGGCGGAGATCCGCTCGTCAAGCCGCTGGTCTGGGGTTACATAGGTCGCGCGTCCCTGGTGTTCCAACGCCAACTGGTCGAGAAGGACTACATTCACATCGTATCCTACACCGAAAGGGAAGATACGGACGTCAGAGGGAGTCTCGCGAGCGACGGCGGCGAGGAGGAGGTCCTCATCGACAATACCCTCTGTCGGCAGGCCGTCTGTGAGGAAGATGAGCGTTGTATAACGATTAGGTTCTACGTCTCTGAGTGCTTCAGAGAGAGCTAGGTAGATATTGGTTCCCCCAATGGCTTCGAGTCCTTCGATCCAGTCCAGGGCGGCCACGGTCTCGGTTGCCGGGACCCAAGTGGAGGCATAGCGCTGCACCTGGCTGCTGAAAGCGATAATGTTGAATCGGTCTTCGGGGTTGAGGTGACGCAGGATATAGGTCAGCCCGTCCTTGGCCTGAGCCAACTTCTCCCCTTCCATCGAGCCTGAGGTATCCAAAATGAGGAAGAGATCACGGGGGACGGACTGGGCCTGCGGTAGGTCGTGGGGCGGACTCAGCATGAGAAGGAAGTAACCGTCCTCGCCGGGAGGTCTAAAAGACAGGACCTGTGCACCTAGATCCTCGACGTTCTGACCGATGAAAAGCTCGAAATCACGGTCGGGGAGGAGGTCCTTAGCTTCGTAAGCGATGTGGGCATGAGTGTTGTCAATGCGGGTGATCTGGATCTTGTCCTGATGGGTGGGGGAGTAAAGCGCTCCCAGAGGAGTCTCGCTGGCGATATCTACGCTTATGCTGACATGCTCCAGCGGATAGTTGGAGAAGCGCTCAGTGTCGAGGGGGTATCGGTAGTGGAGCATGCTCTGGTCGAGGGGGAGGATTTGCGTATATTGTAGTCGGATGCGGCGCTCCTGACCGGGTGGGATGGGGAAGATCCGGGCCTGAACGGTTTGCCTGCCTACATATTCGAGGAGCGCGGGGTCGCGGTTACGGTGAACGTAGTCCTCGTAGATCCGGCGGGCCTCGTCTGCGGGGAGGATGCGGCTTTCCAAGGGTCTGCCGTCAACCCACATCATGAAGTCCTGCACCATGGCATCGGTGGGCAGCGGGAAGATGTATGTGCCCTCGACAGTGGTGTGGGTGTCGTTGCGGAAAACCTGATCAATCCGCGTTGTCGCAATCTGCCCCTCGATGGCCACCTTCACGTGATGATAGCGTATGGTGAGCCAGATGGGGGCCGGGGGTGGAACTGGAGGCGGGTCAATGATGATGATACCGTCAGCCAATGCCGTGGCTGGCAGCCATATAGTGACCAGTGTTGTCAGGATCAGGGCTCCGAGCCATATCATGTACTTGTGGTGGGTATTGCTCATGGCTTGCCTCCTTCAACGTGCACCACACTCTGTCTTTGAGACGTTTTTCTGAGGGTAACAGTTCCGTGGTTGACAGCGTTCGATCGTGTGGTAAGATATTGAGCGTTGGGATGTAAGTGGAAACCAGAGTGTTTCTGCCGTCTTGACAGAAGAAACAAGGCATGGTATAGTAGTCACACCTTAAGAAGGTAAGAGATGCCAGGCAGAACGGTGGCAGAAGCCGCGAGTAGCC
>CAYLRT010000255.1:0-2097 GCA_964385885.1 uncultured Anaerolineales bacterium
TGAGGAAGAAGAAGATCATCACCACCAGGGCAATGGCGCTGACGCCGGTCGTCTGGATCGCCCGTTCGATCAGGACCTCCCCCATCTTCGCCCCAAAAGCGCCCTGCTGCATTCGCTCCTGGTCCACAGGGATTTGGGTGCCAGCCTCAGCCCCCAGGGATTGCTTCTCGTCTTTCGTCATCGCACTACTCCTTGATGGGCACGAAACCCAACGCCCGCACGATCTCCTGGGCCTCGGGGGTCAGGATCCACGTCAGGTACTCAAGGACAAGTCCTGTGGGCTCACCGGCGGTGTACATGTAGAGATTGCGGGCCACCGGATAGAGGCCGCTGTTGACCGTGTCGACGCTGGGCAGCCAGAAGGGACCCTCTGGGGAGGCCCCCACCGCGATGACCTTCATGTCGTCGGTCACATAGCCCAACCCGTCATAGCCGATGGCATTGGGGTTCTGCCTTATCTCGGCGCTGATCCCCTCGGAGGAGGGCAGGAGCAGCGTATCCGGAGAGAACAGCGTGTGATTGTCCTTCTGGCCAAGCCGCACCACGGCCTCGAGGAAATAGACGTGGGTGCCCGAGTTCGTCTCCCGCGAGAGGCGGACGATGGGACGATCCTCTCCCCCCACCTGGCGCCAATTGGTGATCTTTCCACTGTAGATATCGGAGATCTGCTGCAGGGTGAGGGCATCGACGGGGTTATCCGGATGGACCACGACCGCGATGGCATCCCGCGCCACGATGTGCTCCACGGGCTCTATCCCGTTGGCGCGGGCCTCCTCGATCTCCTCCTCCTTGATGGCGCGCGAGGCATTGGCGATATCCACCGTGCCGTTGATGAGGGCGGCGATGCCAGTGCCGGAGCCTCCTCCGGTGACGGCGATGCGCACCTCAGGATGGAGTTGCTGATAGCGCTCCGCCCAGGCAAGGGCGAGGTTCACCATCGTATCGGAGCCTTTGTTCTCGATCGCCCGAGAGGATGGGGGCTGAGGCTGCCCCTCGACCGTCGCTGCCCCGCCCCCGCTGCGACAGCCCAGGAGAGCCCCACCCAGCAACACCACCAGGGCTAACAAGAGGCTTGCTTTCCTGACCACGGGCAAGTATTCTACCTTGATCACTGCAAGTCGCAAACGACGGGATCTGAGGTAACCCCCAAGTTTTGGACCACGGCAAGGGGAAAATAAGTGAAACTTGGTTGTTAACATAGCAAGGATACCACACCTTGATGAACCTTAACAGGGGCCACATAGCCCAGGCTCTGATGGGGCCACTCGTAGTTGGTGTAGCGCAGCCACTCATCCAGGTCCGCCTGTAGTTCATCCAGCGAGGTGCAGAACTTCTGCCGCCACGCCGCTGGAAGAACGCCTCATGACTGTCAGGAGAGGTCTCCCGGAGCCCAGAACACACCGTACTGGCTAAGAGGATCTTGAAATGTCTTATCCCTCTCCTCAATATCATAGACCCGCCGCTTGACATCAATGACTTGTTGGTTAGCGTATATCTGGCGGCCAGGAAATACCCCGCTCCATAGCTGATCTCAGGAGTTACATGTGGCACCTGTGAGTAAGACACTGCATGGTCGGAGCCGTAGGGCCTCCCAAGCCCTGATGTTGCTTGCGATGGCCATTACCATCGCCGCCCCCCGCTACCTCTCTCTAGGCAAGTACGTTACGATTGACGAACATACCTGGCTGACACAATCGGCGAATTTTGCGGCGGCACTCCACAGAAGAGACTTTGCCGCGACCTTCCAAATCGAACACCCGGGTGTGACTACCATGTGGCTCGGAGCTTTGGCTCAGCGACTCATCTACCCGGACTATGTTCGTGAGCATCCCAAGCCCATAGACCGTGCAAGCTACGAAGCTACGCTGCGTGAGAAACTTGGCAGCCCGCTGCCTATGCTCGTGATGAGCCGCGCCCTCGTGACTGGCGTCATCACATTATGCTTTCTTCTATCCTTCGTCATGCTACGCATACTGATCGGGACACGTTCTGCTATGCTGGGAATGCTCTTTGTCGCCCTTGACCCTTTTGCCGTGGCTCACACCCAGCTCCTACACGTGGATGGGTTACTCAGCTCTTTTGTCCTTGTGGGGCTCC
>CAYLRT010000256.1:0-2069 GCA_964385885.1 uncultured Anaerolineales bacterium
ATGCTGATGAAGTCCCAGCCCAGATCGCTCTTGACGCGGACGGAGAAGGTCACGGGGATCACGCGATCCCCCAGGGCCTCGGCCAGGAAGCTGGCCAGGCCAGCGCCCACGCCTGTGGCGTCCACGACCACCATGCGGGCGTGCCAGTGCCGGCAGAGCGCCAGGATCTCGGCGTAGAGGGCGCGGTGGTCACGGCCCACGTGGAGCTTTCGGTCTACCACGTGGTAGAGGCGGGTGACGGGGTCTGTGGTGCGGTCCAGGATGATGTCCACCACGGTGATGGCGGTGGCGTCGCGGCGTGGGTTGGCCAGGGCCTGACGTTGGGCTCCGCCTGCGACCTGGGCGTCCTCGCCACCCACGTCGATCAGCAGGGCGTAGCGGTGGCCTGGCTCCGGCTCGTGGCGGCGGGGGTGATCCCCGTGCATGAGAGCTCGCCGGCTGGCGGGGAATAGCCCTCCCTGATCGTCGATGGTCTCCAGGTAGAACTGCGTCTTGATGAGGGGGTGGTTGCGGCCCAGGCGGGCCACCTGGCGGGCCACGAAGTCACCATAGGCGGGCAGCTCGGCTGCCACCTGGTCGGCTGTGACCTGGAAGACATAGCGGGTGTGATCGCGGGCCTGTTGCTGCTCCAGATAGGCAATGGTGGTGGCCAGGAAGGTGCGGCTGGTCCAGGCCGTGCCGTAGAAGACGGTGGTCACGTTGGTGCTGGCCCCCATGGGCGTGAAGTCGCGGTCCCACTTGTCGGGTCGGATGTCCTGGGCCTCGTCGGCCTCCAGCAGGATGGAGGCGGTGGCCCCCACCACGTTGGCGTTAGGCTCAGCCGAGAAAAAGAAGGCGCGGGCGTTACCAAGCTCCACGATAAAGCCCTCCCGTTTGCGGTACTGGTTTCTGTTCCATGGGTTGTCCATGCGGTCGCAGAGGCGCAGGATGGAGTTGAGGGTCTGGGGGCGATAGGTGGGGCTGGCTTTGACCAGGCCGCCACCCTTGCGGCGATAGAGGTTGAGGAGATAGGCCTCCAGTTGGGCCGAAAGCTCGTTCTTGCCGGCCTGGCGGCTCATCATCACGGCGAAGGTATGGCCCTTGCCGTGCAGGATGCTGTCCAGGATGGCGTCGGCGGGGGCGAGCTGGTAGGCGCGGAGCGGGCGCTTGAGGACCAGGCGCGAGAAGTTGCGGATGTCGGCCAGCCAGTAGCGGAGAGCGGCGGCTAGGCGGTGGGCATTGGACATGGCGTGGTTCCTGTCACAGGCATGGGCACAAACATAGGCCGGGGCCTCAAAGCTCCGTCTCCAGCGCCTCGCCCAGCTCATCCAGCGCCTGGGCGATAGCCCCACGGACGCCGTCGGCGGCCTCGCCGGAGAGTGCCCGCTGATCGCGCAGCAGGCGGCCCAGGCGGCTCGCATTCTGCCCGTGCAGGGCGAAGAGGCGCACCAGCGCCAGCAGGTCGCGGCCCTCCGCCACACAGGCATCGATGAAGGCCGAAAGCTGCACCTGCTTGGCGGCCAGGTCGGCGATCACCTCGTCGATGGTGGGGGCAGGGCTCTGCCGGCCCACGGCCGGCGTGGCGGACACGGGAGCGTCCATCGGCCGGCCCTCAGACGCGGTCAGGGCCTGGGACGGGCCGGGGGCCGGAGGCTGATGAGCACGACAGCGGGGCGGGTTGCTGTCGCGCATGGCCCAGGCCCGACACGGCAGGCCCTGCCGCGTGAGGGCGCCACAGCGCCGCGGGGGTGTCTTGTGAACCGTGGTTTTGGTCATGCGAGAAACTCCAGGTGCAGATCAGGTGAAAACAGGCCGTGTAGAGCCAGCGTTGGAGCGAGGCGGTGATCATGGCCTGTCCTGCCTTCGTTGCGGGGCATCCGGGGAGTGGACAACTTGCGTCATCAGAGAACCTCCTTGTCGGCGAACGCACGCCCCTGACTTGCCTACGATCCAAGTATAGAACATTTGTTCTATTTTGTCAAGAGCTATGACCCCAAAAACCCGGAAATCATCCACCATTTTCGGAACGTGCCTTCCCTCTTTTGGACTGCGGTCCCAGGGCACCGTCTTAGAGGCGAGACGATCTCGCC
>CAYLRT010000257.1:0-2042 GCA_964385885.1 uncultured Anaerolineales bacterium
GAGGATAAGCACCAAGGCACCCAACGCATCCATTGTACGCCCGTCGTCCTGACCTTCCCGGCGCCGGAATACGAGGATGTCGCACGTTGGGGAATCGAGCAATGGACGGCCGAGGAGATCGAGCGGCTCTTCACAGAGATGGAACGCGATGGCATCAACCTCATCGTGCCCACGACCGGCACTGGTGACAAAGTCTGGTATCCGTCCCGCATCCTGCAACCCCAAGCGGAGTGTGATTGGGTAGGGCGGCTGTTCGACCTGGCCGCTGAGCACGGCATGGCGGTCATCCTCTCGGGGATCCCGTACACCTACCACCTGCAATTCCAGGGGCAAGCCTGGGATCCGCAGGCCGATCTGGAGATGAACCAGCGCATCTGCGCCGAGTTGTACGAGTTGTATGGCCAGCGCCCGAACTTCTGGGGGTGGTATATCCCCCACGAGACTGGCGACCGCGTCCACCGCGGCGATGTGATGACCATCTTGCGGGCGCTGCCGCCGTTTCTGAAAACCCTGACGCCGGACCGTCCGGTGGCCCATTCACCGTGGTTCACGTCTCATCTGACAGTGGGGCAGGACGCTACCACGCCGGCTGAGTTCGCCGCCGAGTGGGACGCCATGCTGCAGGAGATAGAGGGCCTGGACGTGTTGGCGATCCAGGACTCTACGGCGCCTTTTGACGAGATCGGGGATTGGTTCGAGGCCGTGGCCCCGGTTTGTGCGCAGCACCATGTCGAGCTTTGGAGCGTGGTGGAGCTTTTCCCGCGCGATCACAGGACCGGCTATCCCGACATGACCCGCGCCATCAGCTTCGCCGACCTGAGGGCCAAGATGGCGGCGGCCGCCCCCTACGTCCAGGATTACGCCTGCTGGGAGTACCAGAACTACCTGAACCCCCATTCGCCGCTGCAAGGGGCCAGGGAGACCAGCTCAGCATACCGCGCCTACTGTGAGGCAGATCCGTAGGGCGGGGCTGATTTGGTCCACGTGCAGGCGACGGCTACCGGGGTGGCCCTTTAGGGGTAGCGGAAGGTATTGCCTCCCTACTCAGTGTGTCTTTGGCTACCGAGGAGGTGTCCTGACATGGCGCAACCCAGATACGCAGATTCTCGGATGGGATGGCGGGAGCTTGTGCCTGCCCTCCTTGGCTTTACGCTCTACCTGTTCCTTACACCCGTGCTGCTGTTCATCGCGGCCGGAACGGTGCGGTGGCCCATGGCCTGGGTCTATGTGGTGCTCCTGCTGGCGTCGACCATCGGCAGCCGTCTGATCGTCTGGAAGCGCAGCCCTGACACGCTGCGCGAACGTGCCAGATTCGCGACGGCCAGGGAAACGCCGACCCAGGATCGGGTACTGGTGGTGGTCGTGGGGCTCCTTGGTCCGGTGGTGACCGCGGTGGTGGCTGGCCTGGACCACCGTTTCGGGTGGTCGGCGGATGTCCCCGCACCGGCGCAGTACCTGGCGGCTCTTCTCGTTGTCATCGGATACGGCCTGGGTGTGTGGGCGATGGTGATCAATCCCTATTTCTCGGCCGTGGCGCGGCTCCAGGAGGACCGGGGACAGGTAGTGGTGACCACGGGTCCCTATCGCCTGGTGCGCCATCCTGCGTATGCCGGAGGGCTCATCGCTTCGCTGGCCCTGCCCTTCATGCTTGATGCGCTATGGACTCTCGTTCCGGCACTGCTCACGGCCGTGGCTCTGGTGCTCCGCACCAGGGTGGAGGATCGGATGCTGAGGGAGGGGTTGGCGGGTTACACACGCTACGCTGAGACGACGCGCTATCGGCTGATCCCCGGTCTGTGGTGAGGGGGCTCCGGAAGGCTGCAGCAATCGGTGACTGTCACCTGGGGCGCTACACATGAGATGCTTTGCCCTGCGACACCCTTCGGCAAGCTCAGGGTGCGCAGGGCAAAGCTCGGATGTGCGCAGAGGTCGTACCCTTCGACAGGCTCAGGGTACGACCGGGTACGACCGAGGATAGAACGAGAAACTCGAATATCCAGCACGTTGTGACTCTTCAGCCTCCAGCTATAATGTCAGAGCTA
>CAYLRT010000258.1:0-2042 GCA_964385885.1 uncultured Anaerolineales bacterium
AACAGCATCTCGGCGATGCCTGATGTCCCACCGAAGTTGCCGTCGATCTGGAATGGCGGGTGGGCATCGAACATATTGGGATACGTCCCCTCACTGATCAGGCCTGACAGCAGCTTGTAGGCACGATCACCATCCTCGAAGCGGGCCCATAGGTTGATCTTCCATGCCCGACTCCACCCGGTCCCGCCATCCCCCCGAAACTCCAGTGAGGTCTTGGCTGCCTCACAGAGCGCTGGCGTCCCACGCGGCGTGATCTCACTCCCCGGAAACACGCCCCACAGGTGTGAGTTGTGGCGATGGTGATTGTTTGGATCATCCTTGTCCTCCAACCACTCTTGAAGCTGACCGTAGCGTCCAATCTGGTTGGGTGCGATGCGCGCCCTCATGTCCGCAAGCTTGGCACGGAAATCGGCATCGACACCGAGGATCTCACTGGCCTCGATGCAATATCTGAAGAGCGCGCGGATGATCTGATGATCCATGGTCGGCCCTGCCACCAGCCCACCCTGCTCCGGTGAGTTAGAAGGGGTACTGATGAGCCACCCAGTTCTCGGATCCTCCACTAGGAAGTCCACGAAGAATTGCGCCGCCTCCTTCAGCAGCGGATACGCTCGCTCACGGAGAAACGCCGTATCCCCCGAGAAGAGGTAATGCTCCCAGAGGTGTTGACACAGCCACGCGCCACCTGTGACCCAGATGCCGTGGTTGGAAGCGTTGATCGGCGCAGCGCCCCGCCAGAGATCGGTATTATGATGAAGCACCCAGCCGCGACAACCATAATGCTCCTGCGCCACCCGCGACCCGGTGATTGCGACGTCGGAGAGCAGATCAAATAGCGGCTCATGGCATTCGGCCAGGTTGGTGACCTCCGCCGGCCAGTAGTTCATCTCGGTGTTGATGTTGACCGTATACTTGCTGTCCCACGGTGGTGTCTTGCTCTCGTTCCACAGCCCCTGCAGGTTCAGTGGTTGACTTCCTGGACGGGATCCGGAGATCATCAGGTAGCGCCCGAACTGGAAGTACAGGACGGCCAGGTGCGGATCCGTCCCGTTGGCGAATGCCTTGATGCGCTGATCGGTAGGCAACTTTGCTGCCTCAGTGCTGCCCAGATCCAGCGTCACACGGTGGAACAGCCGCTGGTAGTCCTGCACATGGGACCACTTCAGCGTCTCATAGTCTTTGCCCGCCAGTCCGCGGACATAGCCATCACATCGCGCCCCTGGATCGGCGCTCACGTCCCGGAAGTCCACGAAACTGGTCGCCGCAACCAGCATCAGCGTGACACCATCGGCCTGCTGCACCGTCATGCTGGTTGCCGTCGTGCCGATCTCGCCACCGTCCGTGGCTGCCAGTAGGCGGATCTCGAACGCCAACACCCCATCATCAACCCGCCCATTCAACGCCAATTGCCCCGCATCCACCACCCGCCTGCGCCAAACCTGGTGGGAGCTGCGCAGCGTCGCCTCGAACGTCACCGCCCCCCGCCGATCCGCGGTGATCCTCATCACAATGGCCTGATCCGGCGCACTGGCGAAGATCTCCCGCGTATAGGTAACGTCCCCCACCTGATAACGGACAGACGTGATCGCCGTGTCAAGGTCGAGAGCTCGACGATATGCTTCAGCCTTCGCGTGCCCGGGGAAATGAAGCAGCAGGTCACCGAGCGGTTGATATGCGCGCTGATGAAGCGGCACGCTCATAAACTCCTGCAGCGCCAGCGCTTCGGCCTCCTCCTGACGCCCCTCGAACAGCAATTGGCGGATTGTAGGCAGCACCTTCACCGCACCCTCGTGGGCGTAATCGTGCGGCTCGCCGTTCCACACCGTGTCCTCGTTCAATTGCAGCCGCTCCCGCGGCGTACCGCCGAAAACCATTGCGCCCAGGCGGCCATTGCCGATGGGCAGCGCCTCCACCCACTCTGTCGCCGGTCTGTCATACCACAGTGTCAGGTCCACTCAGCTCGCCTCCCGCTTAGAAACACTGGAATCCGCCGCTGGCGCACAACTGATTGCCCGTGATCCAGCCACCCTGCTCCGAGACCA
>CAYLRT010000259.1:0-2031 GCA_964385885.1 uncultured Anaerolineales bacterium
CGAAGACTCGCATTGGTATCCTTGTGTCCGGACACGGATCGAACCTGCAGGCTATCATCGATGCAATCGAGGGGGGCAAGCTTCCCGGCATCGAGGTAGCCGTGGTCGTCTCTAACAGGCGCCAGGCCTACGCCATCACCCGGGCCATTCGCCATGGGATCCCCACAGTCTATTTCCCGCTACGCCCATACACGGTTGCCGGCCGGCCACGCACTGCCTATGACACTGACCTAGTTCGCATCGTGATGGGATTCGGCGTCACCTGGGTCGTCCTTGCGGGGTGGATGCATATCCTGAGTCATGCCTTTATCAAACACTTTCCTAATCGCATCCTCAACCTCCATCCCGCTCTCCCCGGCAGCTTCCCCGGCACCCACGCGATCGAGCGCGCCTACCAGGCCTATCAGGAGGGGCGAATCCAGGAAACCGGCGTCATGGTCCACCTGGTACCCGATGAGGCCGTGGACGCCGGGCCAGTCGTTGCCAAGGCCACTGTGCCCATCTACCCACAGGACACACTGGAGACCCTGGAAGCCCGTATCCATGAAACCGAGCACAAGGTGCTCATCCAGGCCCTCCAGAGCCAGCTTTCATCAGAGTCGCAAGTTCCCTAGAATCGACACTCAGCACATTAGAAATATCTTAGAATTAGCACTCGCCGCCCGAGAGTGCTTGACAAATGACGCAAGCCATGCTATTATTGACGGCGAAATTAGCACTTATAAACTATGAGTGCTAAGTGCGCTAAACAGAATCCGAGATGGAGGTATGGTATGAGCGTCAAGATTCGACCCCTTGGTGATCGTGTAATCGTCGAACCCGTCGAGGAAGATGAGATGACCTTTGCCGGTGGTCGGCTGGTCCTCCCCGATACAGCAAAAGAGAAGCCACAACAGGGGCGGGTTCTGGCCGTCGGTCCGGACGTTGAGGTGGAGAATGAGGATGGCGAGGTTATTGGCCCCCAGGTCGGGGATCTTGTGATCTACGCCAAATACGCGGGGACGACGTTCAAGACTCGAGATGGCAAAGAAATGCTGATCCTGCGTGTAGATGACATCTTGGGCGTCATTGAAGAGTAACAGACAGTTCCGCTATAAGTCAAGAACACAGAGTCTACATCATTTGGGAGGGATAGGGACATATGGCTAAGCAGTTGACATTTGGCGCTGAGGCACGTGCACAGCTAAAGCGTGGTATGGATGTGTTGGCGAACGCTGTGGTGACAACCCTGGGCCCCAAGGGCCGCAACGTCGCGTTGGACAAGAAGTGGGGATCTCCCACGATCACACACGACGGTGTCACAGTGGCAAAGGAAATTGAGCTCGAGGACCCCTTTGAGAATATGGGGGCACAGCTTCTGAAAGAAGCGGCCACCAAGACCAATGACATCGCGGGTGACGGCACCACGACCGCCACGCTGCTGGCCCATGTACTGATCGAAGAGGGCATGAAGAACGTAGCCGCGGGTGCGAACCCGATGCTCTTGAAGCGAGGGATTCTCGAGGCAGCCGAGAAAGTCGCTGATGCCATCGCTGATTCATCGATCGAGGTCAACACCAAGGAGGACGTCGCTGCCGTGGCATCCATCTCCGCCCAGGATCACCAGATCGGTGAGTTGATCGCGGAGGTCATGGAGAAGGTCGGTAAGGACGGCGTCATCACGGTCGAGGAGTCCAAGGGTCTGGAGTTCGAGACCGAGTATGTGGAGGGCATGCAGTTCGATCGTGGTTACATCAGCCCCTACTTCGTGACCAACCCAGACACCATGGAAGCCGTAATTGAGGATGCGTACATCCTCATCCACGACAAGAAGATCTCTGCTGCTCAGGATTTGGTCCCCATTCTCGAGAAGCTGGTGCAGAAAGGGGCACGCAACCTGGTCGTGATCGCAGAGGACGTCGACGGTGAGGCATTGGCCACGCTGGTCGTAAACAAGCTGCGCGGCCTGCTGACCGCGTTGGCAGTCAAGGCGCCGGGCTTCGGCGATCGCCGCAAGGCCATGCTGCAGGATATCGCCATCCTGACCGGCGG
>CAYLRT010000260.1:0-1965 GCA_964385885.1 uncultured Anaerolineales bacterium
CGCAGTACCGACTCCTCCATGCTTTCGGACGGTGCTCCGCCGCCCCCTCCACAGCCCTCTCCTGTCATGGCCATGCTCATCGTCCTGTGCCCCCGCAGGTGTACCTCCGGGTACCCATCGGTGCCTGGCACGATCTCACCCTCGAACTGATACGCCAGATCCCCGGAGACCTGCATCGCACACTCACCCACCTTAGCGTGCCCGGTGACTGGCATCTCTCCCTCCCCGCTCACCCTGGGTGGCTCCGCACCCAGCTCAACCGACAGGGGTACTGTCCCTGAGGCATCGATCACGCTCTGCATCACGCCTGCGGATTCCTGATGGAAGTGGATCTCTAACTCCAGGTCAGGGCATAGCGGGACAGAGGTGGACTCCGGGGTCGCCTGGCCTGCCGAGCTGCCGGGCGTGGGTGTGCTGGTCGGTGTGGGCGGGACCTCCGTTGGCGCCTCTGCTGTGTTAGTCGGTGTGGGTGTGGCTTGAGCCGGTGCCTCTGGTGTGCTGGTCGGGGTTGGGCTGGCCGCTGGCGTCTCTGTGCTATCTCCGGGGGCACACCCAGCGCACATCAACAGGGTCAGGGTAAGCGCCGAGCCTATGATCAGGATCTGCCAAACTTGCCTTTGCATCTTGCTACCCTCCTTATCTTGGGGTTGACTCACACAATTCAATGGAACGTGAGACAAGTTGGAGGAAAGGACTCAGCGCTGGGCACATGTCTGGGACGAAGGAAGAGAGTGCGGTTTGAGTGCGAGGGACCGCGATGAGGAGTCCGGGCCACTGAGCGGTCGGGGGGGACATGTCGTCCAGCGAACGTGTCGAAGCGCTCGCCGAGCGACCGATCAGCCCGAGACATTTCCTGTGCTTCAGGGAGGCAACCGGTGGAATCTGCGCATGCCACCTCCGAAACTGCTCACTTCGAAGCCAAGAAGACGAGAACCCTCTGGAATAATCTCCGACCTCAGACCACTCTGCAGCATGAGGCGCGGACACCACTTCAGTCTACTTCTAGTATAGGGACGACAAGGCCATCGTCAACAGAAATAGAGTGCAGGATCGGCCTGGGAGGCGGAAAAGAAGGCATGAAATCGGCGTGGGGCATCCATGGTCGCCCCTACGACGGAACGGGGCTCGGGCAATGGCAAACGTCGAGGCAGTTGTCGCTGAGGTCGTGGAAAAGGTGCGGCGTACCCGGCCCGCGGACGTGGTGCCCTGCCATCAGATCACGGGCGGGTAGATCGTGTTCTGCAAAGGGTCCGTCTCCAGGTAGAGCACGTAGGTGGATTGTCCTGGCTGGTGGGTGAAGCCGACCGGACGCAGTGTGGTTGTCTCCCCCTCGTATGTCCGGCCGCCGACCTGGAAGGTATAGTAGATCGTCCAGGGATTGCGTCCGTTGATCGTCACATTGTAGTTCTGGCTCACCCCCACGATATTGCCCAGCGTCGCCTGTCCCGTGCGGAGCACCTGCAATGCCTGCTGTGCCTTCTGATAGCGCCAGATGAGGATGGGGGCGCCGGCCCCCAGGAACGCCAATCCGATGAACGTGAAGAGGACCATCGGGAAGAAGACGAAGATCAAGGGGAAGCCAGACGCGGTGAAACTGCCCCCTACCAGCAGAAAGACGAGTGCTGCGATCGCCCACCCGTCGGCGCTGAGTTTCTTCCAGACGAAACTGCCCTTGAACGCCCGAGGGGCAGGGGGCGGTGGGAGCAGATTGGGGACAGGGGGCGGGACGGCTTCCTGGTCGGTGGGGGGCGGCAGTGGCCCGCCACAGTTCTTGCAGTTGCTGCGAAACGTCGTGTAGCTTGTGCCACACCACGGGCAAGTGATCATCGATATGGCTCCTGTTTGGGGGTGATCAGGGCCGGCTGGCTCCTCGCCTTATTGTACATGTCTTTGCAGTCCTTGCCACACGGGGCAGCGCAGGGTATAGGAGGGCGATCATTGATTGTCCCTACGGTAGGGGTCCGC
>CAYLRT010000261.1:0-1948 GCA_964385885.1 uncultured Anaerolineales bacterium
CCGAAAAGGACGCAAGCCATGTTGAGCGCTGTCAGGAGCGAAAAGCAGGGAGCCGTCCCGGGATTGCCGTCAGTCGCCACTGCCATGGGGATACTCTGTAGCCGTAGTGCTTCGACGGGAGGACGATGGGGCTCCCGCAAGACGTAGGCTGCAACCGGCAATAGGACGGCCGTCGTGCCGCCCGCTGCCAGGCGTGGCACGTCGGCTTCGTCCAGGTACTCCAGATGGCTGGCTGAGAGGGCTCCTAATCCGGCGGCCATGGCTGCTGCGCCCAGGCTGGTGTGTTGCTCAGCGTGAATGTGCAGCGGCAGGCCGTGGGCGCGGGCGGTGAGCAGCATGCGGCGTGCCTGCTCGGGCGCAAAAGCAAAGGTCTCACAGAACACGTCGAAGCCATCCGCTCGCCCAACCACCTGCGGCAGGATCTCCTCACATATCTCGGTCACATAGACATTGGGTAGCGCGCGGTATTCGGGAGGGATGGTATGGGCCAGGTAGGTCTTGATCAGCGTCTGCGGAGTGCTGGCGGAGAGCGTGTCGATCACGTCCAACATCTTCAACTCGTGTTCGGCGTTGAGGCCGTAGCCGGTCTTAATCTCCACCGTCGTCACGCCCTCACTCAGGAGGTTGCGCAGACGGGGACGGGCTGCAGCAGCCAGGGCCTCGACGGTAGCACTGCGGGTTGCACGCACCGTCGCCATGATACCACCACCGCGGCGCTCGATCTCGGCGTAGCTTTCGCCCGCAAGGCGCGCGGTAAATTCATCGGTCCGGTTGCCGCCGTACACGAGATGGGTGTGACAGTCGATCAGGCCAGGGGTCAGGAGACGACCGCGGCCCGCAATCTCATGGCGTGCGCGCACGGCTGGCAGGCCTTCGGCGATACCGACCCATTCAATGACGCCACGATCGGCGATGAGTGCGCCATGGGGGATCAGGTTGAAATGGCCTCGGACCATCGTAGCGACCACGACGTCGTGAATGATCAGATCGACCCGGTCTGGCATGGTTCCTCCAGGGACTGTGTGGCTATGCTGCTCTCGAGAACAGGTTGTTCTTCGGGATGATTATCCCTCATGTGAGCAACTCGCCAAGCGGCTGGTAGCGTGTGACGAGGACACGCTGGGGTGAGACTGGCCTAGGGGTTCCGCATCCGCTGGCTCACCATGGCCAGAATCTTCTTCTCCCGGGTCTGCGCGTTGTCAAGAAGACGGGCACCCTCGGCGAGAGCCTCCCTCGCCACCGGATCGTCGGCGAGGCCGGCGGCATTGATCTGCACGTTGAGGTAGGCACCCCGTACCGCTGTTCGGGCACACAGGGCGCCCACACCGGCATCGGACACGGCGTTGGGGTTGCCATGCTCAGCCATGGCTGCCAGCACGTCTAGAGCTTGCAGCGCGACACGCATGGTTTCCAGTGGCACCTCGATGGCGCGGTGCGTTGCGCGGACGATTGCCTGACGTCGTGCTGTCTGTTCCTCTTCGGTGGCCTTGGGGAGCCCGTACGCTGCCATGAGCTCCTGGAATGCCTGGGTGTCCTCGTCTACCAATGCGATCAACGCCTCCAGGCAGCGCCGGCCACGAACCGCCCAGTCCGAGAACTCCTCCCACCGCTCATCCCAGCCGCGCTTGTGAGCTGACCCATTGGCGACCATTGTACCGAGGGCGGCGCCCAGCGCGCCGACGGCTGCGGCAACTGATCCTCCGCCGGGCACCGGGGCTTCGGAGGCTACATCATCGATGAAATCAGCCAGCGTGCGGGCAGGGAGCTGTGGTCTCTGGCCCTCCAGCCGGGCGACTGCATATTCAATCACACGCTCTTCGGGATCAAACGGGCCGAACTCCTCCAGGCCCAGGGAACGGATGGCGATGTGCAGGATCTCGCGCTCCGGGATGCCAAGCGAACGCTGTTGCTGGCGCAGATAGTATTCGCCTGCGGCGCGCAGAACTGC
>CAYLRT010000262.1:0-1898 GCA_964385885.1 uncultured Anaerolineales bacterium
GAGCCGGCACGTCAGGCCATGGTCGAGAAGCTTCGAGCGTTTGCTCGCAGCGGGCAGGGCGCCCTGATAGGCAGGACGACCGACGTGATCGCCCGGAACAAGGCAGGGGAGGAAATCCCGGTGGAGTTATCCCTCTCGGCTTTCCAGATCGAGGGGCGCCAGCACGCCGCGGCCATCATCCGCGATATCCGCCGGCGCAAGCAGGAGGAGAGAGAGCGGGAGCGCCTGTTGACACAGGTCCGCCAACAGGCGCAGTTTATGGAGGCGATTGAGGAGAGCATCCCGGTTGGTCTCCTGGCGCTCAATGCCGAGGGCCGTGTCCTGCAGGCCAACGCCGTCGCCCGCCGCGATCTGCCCACGCTGGCCGGCGCCCAACCTGGCGACACCCTCTCTCACCTTGGTGACCGTTCCCTGGCAGAGATCCTCACTTCGCCTCCCACCAGGGGGTTGTGGCATGAGGTCCACGCCGGTGACCGCGCTTTCGAGGTCATCGCTCGACCCATCGAGGCACCCGAGGAGGCCGACCGCTGGGTGGTGGTCCTGAACGACGTTACCCGCGAGCGGCAGGTGCGGGCCCAACTGCAGCGGCAGGAGCGCCTGGCCCTGGTAGGTCAACTGGCAGCCGGAGTTGCCCACGACTTCAACAACGCCCTCTCCGTGATCTCCCTTTATGCCGATCTGGCCCACCGCCAGCCCGATACGCCCCCCGCCGTCCGCGAGCCCCTGCAGATCATCACGCGTGAGACCCGGCGGGCCGCGGACCTCGCCCGCAAACTTCTGGACTTCAGCGGCCAGTCGCCCCTGAACCGCCAGACTGTCGACCTGGTCGCGGTCACCCAGGAGATGATTGAGATGCTGCAGCGCACGTTGCCCGAGAACATCCAGGTGGAGCTCACCCGCGACGGGGAGGGTGAGCTCCTGGTGGACGCCGACCCAGGCAGCCTGCATCAGGCCCTGCTCAACCTGGCCATCAACGCCCGTGACGCCATGCCAGATGGGGGCACGCTGCGCATCCACCTGAGCCATATCCCCGCCACACAGGAGATCCACTGTGCGACGTGTGGCCCGATCAGTGGCCAGGAGTGGCTCGGCATCGCGGTCTCCGACACCGGCACAGGCATTGCGCCCGACGTGCTCTCGCACATCTTTGAGCCTTTCTTCACCACCAAGGAGGCCGGCCTGGGCTCGGGGCTGGGACTCGCGCAGGTGGCGGGCATCGTCCATCAGCATGATGGCCATGTCTCGGTGAGCAGTCAGCTCGGCGAGGGGACCACCTTCACCCTCTACCTCCCACCCCTGGCCGCAGCGAACCTGGCGCCCGTTGTGGAGAAGCCCGTGCTGGACCTCATGGGGCAGAGGGAGACTGTCCTGCTGGTAGAGGACAACGCCTCGCTGCGCGCGGTAGTAGCCGAGATCCTGCGCAAGTACAACTACCGCGTGGTAGAGGCCGCCAACGGTCAGCAGGCTCTGGAGTTGCTCGAGGAACTGCGCGGGATCGCCCTGGTGCTCAGCGACGTGGTCATGCCCCAGATGGGCGGTGAGGCGCTGCTGCGCGCCATGCGCAAACGTGGGCTTGACATCCCCATGGTGTTCCTCACCGGCTATGCCCACCGCGAGCAGTGGCAGCGCCTGACGGAGCAAGGGCTGGCGGGCTGGCTGCTCAAACCCCCCGCGCCTGAGGAGCTGGCTGCGATGATAGCACAGGCCCTCGGCCGCGTTTAGCCCGGGCCTCGAGCTCGGCCAGCATGGTCCCCTGTGCATCGCATATGGGCCGCCGCATTAGCGGCAGATCCCTTGCTGGTCACCCGCTGCCTGCCACGGCGTGATAGTCGTGGGCGGCCACCGTGAGCGCCAGGCTCCGTCCGCTGCCAGCCAGCGTGCAAGAGTCACCGTGCCGA
>CAYLRT010000263.1:0-1880 GCA_964385885.1 uncultured Anaerolineales bacterium
TAGTATCATGAATTTGGTGGGAAGGGTCAGTTCGCGGTACACTTGGGGTGGGCCGGGCACCGACCACAAAGAGGCCATAGCCCCGTGGTCACCGCCGGAGCCAGGGTAGACTCGAGTCACCTCCTGTGGATCAGCCCCGTCCGAGAGACTGAGGCCTCGCGCTTCCCGGCTGGACACGGATAAAGGACGCTGTTTCAGAACCGTATCTGCCACTAGGCTGCGTCGCCGGGAGTGTCGAGGGAGACTGTCCTCTGGCTCCTGGCCCAACCCATATCATATCCTATTGGAGGTGTGAAATGTACCGCAAACTGGCCCCCCTTCGTCAGGCCCTCAGCGCTGAACTGAAGGCCAACCTGCCCCCGGCTGGGCCGGGGATTGACTCGGAGCACCTGCTCCAGTCCTATCTCGACCGTCTCACGATGTTCGTTGGCTGTGACGTGGCTGATCAAACCTTCACCCTGATGGCCCTCGATGCCGCCGGTGAGGAACTGGGACATCTCCTGAACGCTTCCAACACCCCGGCCGGTTTCGAGCACGCCTGGGAGTGGCTGGATGATCTCCGTTTCCAACATCGCCTGCGCATCATCCTCCTGGCCATGGAGACCAGCGGCGTCTATTACTGGGCCTGGTGGGATTTCCTGGCCGGTCGCCCCAACCTGGCCCGCGTGCTCTACAACCCTCGCACCACCGAGCATATGACCGAGGTGCTCTCCAAGAAGGTGCGCAATGAATTGGTGGATGCCTACGCCCTGGCCGAACAGGTCCGTCTGGGCGGCACTCCAGAGGTGGTACTGACCGAAGACGCCGACTTGCTCACCGCCCGCTTCTGCTCCCGTGCTGCCCGCGACCTGGCCCAGCAGATCAACCGCAAGAAGAACCAACTGCGCTCCTTGCTGCGAGCCTACAATCCGGCTATCAGCCAGGTCTTCCCAGGCCCCAAGTTCCACCATCAGGCTGTCTACGCCCTGCTCACGCACTACATCTTCCCGGATGAGTGCGCTGCTGCCGGTGTGGAAGCCATCACCGTGATTCTGCAAGACCATTGTCGCACTGCCTTCGGTCGGAAGCACGCGCAACAGTTGGTCACCCTTTGTCGCCAGACCCTCACCCGTGAGATCGGGCGAGAGGTGATCCGCCAACGTGTCCTCCATCTGATAGATGACATCTCAACTTGTCAGAAGCGCAAGACTTACTTCAACAAGACTGGCTATTGCCTGATCGAGAACCGACCGGAAACCAAACTGCTCCGCGATGCCACCGGAGCTGGCATCAGCAACACGCTGGCCCTGGTGAGCGAAATCGGTGACGTGCGACGCTTCAAGAGCGGCGAACACCTGGCCAGCTTCCTGGGCCTCACCACCAGCAAGCACATCTCCGGCACGACCCTCTTCCAGTCCAAGCACATCACCAAGCAGGGCACACCGAACGGACGTTACGCCGCGGTCAACGTGGCCCAGCACCTCAGCCAGCGCGTTCCCAAGTACCAGCAGATGTACAAGCGCATCAAGAACCGCAAGCCGCCGCGCAAGGGCCACTTCATCGCCCTCGTCGCCATCGCTCGTGACTTCATCACCAATGTGCTCTACGATATGTGGCGCTACAAGCGCCCCTTCTTCCTGGAGGTCGAAGACTATCGCGCTTATCGCCGGAATAACCCGCGCTCCGATGACTGACCTGCGCCTGCGATAGACTGCCGAGCCGCTGGCCGTCGTCTAGTGTTGTAGGGTCGGATAGGTCTGTTGTTCAGGTGCTAACTGAATATCGCTTATCAGGGTCTTCGAAAATGCTTGGTCGAAGCCCCCATAGTGCAATGCCGCTGTTTTTCAAAAATCGCTGTTCCTGGTATCAGAATTGGGTCTTGACAAAATATAGGACGTCTC
>CAYLRT010000264.1:0-1872 GCA_964385885.1 uncultured Anaerolineales bacterium
CGGCTCTCTGCAATTCTCCTGGTGCGGGTGATCTGGTCTCGCTGGTGATGATGACATTCGCCTCCTCAGACTTCTAGTCTCAGTAATGGACTGCTGCCGACAGTCATGAGGACTTCTTTCACGCTTGTCCTCGCTCTGAGATTGACGCTGGCTCCGAGTATTCTATACTTCTCATGCAATATCTGGGGGGAAGAAGAGCATGATCCGATGGGTGATCCTTCTGGTGCCGGCCTATCTCATTGGTGCAATCCCGACAGGATTCCTCTGGGCGCGGCTGCTGGGACGGGTTGATGTCCGCGAGCACGGGAGTGGTCGTACTGGGGCTACTAACGTCTGGCGCCTCGCAGGTACGGCATCGGGCCTTTTGACGGCTGCCACTGACGCTTTGAAAGGGGCGCTCGTTGTATGGCTGGCAAAGCGGTTAGGTTACGGCCCGTGGGAGACGGCCCTGGCTGGAACAGCGGCTGTTTTGGGGCACAACTACTCTGTCTATCTCCGCTTCAAAGGGGGGGCAGGCACGATGATCAGTTTTGGAATCGCGGCTATGCTGTGGCCAAAAACGCTCCTGATCCTGGGAGGGAGCGGCGTACTGGCCATGGCGTTGTTCGGCCATGCATCGGTCGGTTCGGTGCTTGTAGCGATTCTGTTACCCCTCTGTTTTGCCGTGGGTGGCATGTGGCCTTACGCGCTAGGATTTGGCCTCCCGGTTGCATTCCTGACTTTGTGGGCCCTGCGCCCAAATATCGGGCGACTCCTCCGCGGCGAGGAGCGTTTTCTTCCGATCTATCGCAGGAGGCGTCCTCCCATCTGCATCTCACGGCACCCCTCAAAAAGCCCCTGACGGTGCCTGCGGTGTCGGCGGGCGCTTCTACAGGCCTGAGACATCCTCGGTGAATTGCAGCGCGTAGAGATCCGCGTCCCGTAACACGAAACGGACTCGCAACACCTGACCGGCCAGGCGGCTGATGTCTTTGCCTTGCTGCCATTGCACGACGGCGCCCAGGCTATCTCCGTAGAACGGTATATTGTCCCCCAGCCCGAAGCCAGCGACCGGCTGGCCATTCAGCCGTTGGATCTCCACCTGGATCTGCCCGCTGGCGGCCGTGGCTGCATTGAGGGTGAGGTAGCGTCCAGCGAAGGTGAGAGGCCAGGTGACCATTTCGCCTCCTGCTGCACCGCCTCGAATAGAGACGAACCCGTCCTGGCGCAGCGTGTACCGTCGGATGCGTGTGCCTCCCGCCTGATAGTAATGTTCATTGCTGTAGAGGGTAAATACCCGGGGGGCACTCGGCAGATCTTGGTCGGTCAAGACCAGGCCATTCCAGATGTAGTTGCTACGGTTATGCCAGCGCTCAGGGCTGGGACCGGGGGGCAGGAAAGCTTCCTCCCAACGTGCAAAGGTATGACCATCGCGGCTGACCATGAGCAGTCCCTCGGTTAAAGACCCCCGGTCGGGCAAGAAGCGGGTCGGGAACCCGATGTAAAGGTGCGGCGCGCCGGGATAGGGCCGAATCTGATTGGTATACAGGTGAATGTCTGGCAGTCTCTGGTCGGCGCCGGGGCCAGGCTTTACTTTGACGTAACGCAGCCACATTGGCTGTGACCAATGGATGAAGTCAGGGGATGTGCAGGTCTTAATATCGCGCCATCCCTGGTAGGGCTGATCTGCGTCACCTGACCCCCGGAAATCGCGGATGTATGCGCGATACAGGCCGTGCACAGTGTCCCAGAAGGCGAGGTTCTGCGAGTCAAAGGTCCCGGTGGTGATCACAGGCTCTGGTTGCATTTGCGACCAGTGAATGCCATCAGGGGACTGGAAAGCGTACAGTCCACCCTCTTCCCTGGTCCCTCCCAGTGCTTTGTAACGGGCTT
>CAYLRT010000265.1:0-1867 GCA_964385885.1 uncultured Anaerolineales bacterium
AACCTGACACGGCTGCTCTCCCAGGTCGAGGCCGCGCACAGTGAGCAACCCAAACCAGGAGGAAACGATGACCATGACACCGCGTGAGATCGTGAGACGGGCCATCCTCTTCCAGGGGCCCGAACGTATCCCCTACAATCTGCCGGAGCCCTACGGCAGTGACTTTGCATGGGTGGGCATGAGCCCCTCCCCTGACGATCGACCCAGCCGCGGCGTCGATGAATGGGGGTGTGTGTGGGAGAATATCGGGGTCTCCAACCTCGGTCAGGTCAAGGATCCGCCGTTGAAGCGCTGGGACCAGTGGCCAGAGCTGCGAATCCCGGACATACGCGATCCCAGGCGCTGGCACACCCTCGAGGGGGCACGAGAGCGCGCGGGTGATCGCTTCCTGCTGGCTTCGGGGATCTCCCTGTACGAGCGGACGCACTTCATCCGCGGCCTGGAAAACGTGTGGCTGGATATCCTTGAGGCCCCTGAAGAGCTGGGGCGTCTGATCGACGTCCTGGTCGACATGAACCTGTACGCGATCGAGCGCTACGCCGAGGTCGGAGCCGACGGCTTCATGTTCTGCGATGACTGGGGCCTCCAAACCAAGCTGATGATCTCACCCCAGTCCTGGCGCCAGATCTGGAAGCCACGGTATGCCCGCGTCTACCAGGCCGCCCACGAGGCGGGGATGTTGACTTTCCTGCACAGTTGCGGTCACATCACGGCGATCCTGGACGATCTCATCGAGATTGGGCTGGATGTCATCCAGATGGACCAGCAGGAGAACATGGGGCTCGACAACCTGGGACGCTTCGCCGGCCGGATCACCTTCTGGTGTCCGGTGGACATCCAGGCCACCATGGTGACGGGCACCATCGAGGAGATCCGGGCCTACTGTCGGCGGCTGGTGACGACGCTGGGCCGACCTGAGGGCGGCTTCATCGCCCAATGGTATGCCGACCCGGAGGGCGCAGGTCACCGATGGGAGGCGATCCAGGCCATGTGTGAGGAATTCGTGGCCCTGAGCCACACGTACAGCACAGCACAGCCAGGAGGGATGTAACATGACCATTCGCAGCCTGGCATCGCAGGGCGCGCCGCTGACCCACTATCACGTCATCGACGCCCACGCCCATCTGGGCCGTTACCCCAACATCCACGTCGTGCACGGGGATGCCGAGGGGATCCTGGGGTCGATGGATCGGATCGGGATCCAGACCACATGCCTCTCGGCGTTTCGGGCGCTGGGAGGGGACTATCATCGGGGCAACGATGAGGTCGCCAGCGTGGTCGCCCGCTACCCGGGGCGCTTCCTGGGCTATGGCGTGATCAACCCCAACTACCCCGACGACATCGAGGCCGAGCTACACCGCTGTCTGGACACGCTGGGGCTCTTCGCCATCAAGCTACACCCCACGATGCACAACTATCCACCCGACGGCCCGGCCTATCATCGCGTCTACACCGCCATGCAGGTGCGACAGGGCCTGGTGCTCAGCCATACGTTTGGGGATCCCGCTACTCTGGAACGCCTGGCCGCCGGATACCCCAACGTGACCTTCCTCGTGGCCCATGTGGCCGGCACCTACGATCCAGCCCTGGCCGAGTCCTACGCCGTGCTCATGGAGGCGCGTCCCAACGTGTTCCTGGACACTGTGCTGTCCCAGGTCTACTACGGGGACCTGGAACAGTGGGTGGCGGCGGTTGGCGCCTCCCGGCTGGTGTTTGGAAGCGACGTGCCCTTCAACGATAACGCCCATCAGATTGGCCGCATCACCCACGCAGATATCAGCGAAGAGGACAAGCGGATGATCCTGGGCGGGACCATGGCCCGGATCCTGGAGCGGATTGGGCACACCCCATATCGGTGACTGTCACC
>CAYLRT010000266.1:0-1861 GCA_964385885.1 uncultured Anaerolineales bacterium
TCTACGCCCTGACCCTGCCATTACTCACGATGAGGATTTGCCGCAGAGGGCGCGGGGGTGAGAGAAGTGGAGAGGGGGAGCCGCGGGGGGTGGACCGCAGGCTGTGATGCCATGAACCGCGGTTGATGGTCTGCGGTCGGCAGTCGGGCGCTGAGGCTTGCGCCGGGCGGCGGGGAGCCACAGAGGGTGTGGAGAGGGACCCTCAGCGACTGAATCCCACGTGCGTTGCCCCTGGCGCACGGTGTTCTATAATAGGTGCCAGTATGAGGGCAATCACGATAAAGGAGGTGCAGCAATGCGAAAATTCTTCGTCTTCCTGGCCGGTTTCCTGGCTGGCATCTGGGCCGGGGGCATGCTCTCCCTGCTCTTCGCACCGGCACCGGGTCCTGAGCTCCAGGCTCGCATTCGGGAGGGGGTCCAGCACCTGGTCGAGGAGGGCCGCATGGCGGCCGATGCCCGGCGTGAGGAGCTTGAGGCGCAGTTAGAGTCCTTCAAGCAGGGCAGGCCCATCGTCTTGCAGACAACAGAGGAGACCACTGAGTAGGGTGTGAGGTAACAACCCTATCTCACCGCAGGGCGTTTGTGGGGCGGGCGCCTGGGGTGGGATGGATTCAGCGTGACAGGCGCGGGAGTAACTCCGGTCGGGGTTGCCCCGCGCCTTCCTGTTTCCGGCGGGGCTTCAATCGCCCCGCGCGCGCTGCACAAAGGTCTCAAACAGCGGCCGCATGGTCTCCGAGGTCCCGAGCATAGCCTCTGGGTGCCACTGCACGCTGAGGCAGAAGGGGTGGCCCGTCAGTTCGGTGGCCTCGTTGATCCCATCGGGGGCATGAGCCACGACACGCATCCCGTCTCCTGGCCGTTTCACGGCCTGATGATGAGCGCTGTTGACCTCCAGCATCGTTTGGCCCAGGATCTCCGCGAGCTGGCTGTCTGGCGCCAACGTCACCCGGTGGGCAAGGTACCCCATGGGGCGGCTGGGCACATAGGTATGGTCAAGCGCACTGGGGATCTCGGCCAGGATGTCCTGGCTCAACGTCCCGCCCAGCGCTACGTTGAGCACTTGATGTCCGCGGCAGATGGCCAGCAGGGGTTTGCCGGTAGTCACCCACAGGCGAACCAGCCCCAGCTCCGCGTGGTCGCGTGCATCATCCACCCGACCCAGCCAGGGTCGGGGAACCTCCCCGTACAGGGCGGGAGCGACGTCCTCGCCGCCGCTCAGCAGGAGCCCATCCAGGCGAGCGACCAGGATTGGCCAGTCTTCCTCCGTTAGCGTGGGCGGCAGGATGCACGGTGTCCCGCCAGCCTGCTGGATGGCGCGGATGTAGCTGACGCCCACGGCGTGCATGGAGGCAGCATGAAGCCGGGCGGAAGTATCCTCCCGCCCGGTGATTCCAATCAAAGGCTGGCGCGCCATGGCCAGAGCCGGCAGCGCCTAGTCGCGGCGTTCCTTGAGGCGTGCCGCCCGGCCGCGGCGCTCGCGGAGGTAGTAGAGCTTGGCGCGGCGGACTTTGGCACGACGCAGCACCTCGACGCGCTCCAGGCGTGGCGAGTGCAGCAGGAAGGTCCTCTCCACACCGATGCCGCCGGACGCGATACGGCGCACGGTGAAGTTGGCGTTCACCCCGCCGCCGCGTTTGCGAATGATGGTGCCCTGAAAAGGCTGGACGCGCTCACGCTCTCCCTCAACGATCCGAACATAGACGCGAACGGTATCCCCAACGCGCAGTTCGGGCACGTTCGGATTAGGCTTGGTCATCTGGCGTTCTAACGACTCAACCAGGTTCATTGTATTTCATCCTCTCCCACAGCCATAATGAAACTGCCGGTTCCGGCAGCAGGCTGCATTATACCATACTCCGTC
>CAYLRT010000267.1:0-1796 GCA_964385885.1 uncultured Anaerolineales bacterium
CAGTTTAAGGTCAAGAGTGGGACGTCTGATATGAATGTTGTGGGGCCGGTGTGGCAGGTGCCCATCCTGGCTTATGGCCCTGGCGACTCCAGTCTAGACCACACACCGCGTGAATTCATAGAGCTGCAGGAGTACCATCGGGCTATTGCAGTCCTCACGCGGGTGTTACAGGAACTCTGAAGCCCGGTGTGCTCACGTCCGTAGCGATTGTAGCAAGGGAGTGTTGGGGCATGGCTAAGGCAAGCTACTATGATGTAGTGATCGTTGGCGCAGGACCAGCAGGGATTTTCGCGGCTTTGGAACTGTCGCAGATCCCTGGGCTGCGTGTTGTCGTGTTGGACAAAGGGAGAGACATCGACCAACGCCGCTGTCCCCTCCGTGAGGGTAGCCCCGAATGCCTCCACTGTCGGCCGTGTGCCATCCTGAATGGCTGGGGAGGTGCAGGGGCATTCTCCGATGGTAAGCTCACGCTTTCCCCTGCTGTAGGAGGGTATCTCGCCGATATGATCGGCGAGGCTGCCGCCGCGCAGCTTCTGCAGGAGGTTGACGCGGTTTACCGTGCGTACGGTGCGCCTGATGCAGTCTACGGAACCTACAACGACGAGATCGAGTCGCTGGCCAAACGGGCCTCCCTGGCAGGGTTACGCTTCGTTTCAGTACCCATTCGTCATATGGGCACTGAGCGCTGCGTAGATATTATGCGTGGCATGCGGGACACCTTGGTGGAACGTGGGGTCACGCTGCGTATGATGATGCCAGTAACCGAAGTCCTGACTGAGGGGGGGCATGTCTGCGGCGTGCGTACGGCTTCAGGGGAGGTGTTTAGAGCTAGGGCTGTTATCGTGGCACCGGGAAGGGAGGGAGCGAGTTGGCTGGAGACAACAGCTAAGACGCTAGGGCTCAGCCTGACACGCAATCCTGTGGATCTTGGGGTCCGTGTGGAACTCCCCGCCGCGGTTCTGGAACCTATCACCGATCTGGTCTATGAGTCGAAGTTCATCTACTATTCCCGTGCTTTCGACGACAGGGTGCGAACCTTCTGTATGTGCCCGTACGGTGAGGTGAGCACGGAATTCGCTGGCGACGTGATGACGGTCAATGGTCACTCTTTTGCCGATCGCAAGACGTCCAACACGAACTTCGCTATCCTGGTCAGCAAGAACTTCACCGAGCCATTCGATGATCCAATTGCTTATGGGAAGAGCATCGCTCGTCTGGCTAATCTGCTGAGCGGAGGCATTATGGTGCAACGTTTGGGGGATCTCGAGGCCGGGCGCAGGTCAACGCCGGAGCGGCTCTCCCGCTCCATTGTGCGTCCCACGCTGCCCACAGCGACACCTGGGGATCTCAATTTGGTGCTTCCTTACCGCTATGTTGCCAATATCCTGGAGATGCTCTATGCGCTTGATGAGATTGCCCCTGGTGTGGCCTCTCGCCATACCCTGCTTTATGGGGTGGAGGTCAAGTTCTATTCCAACCGCTTGAAGGTCACATCTGAGATGGAGACTGAGGTCGCGAATCTGTTTGCCTGTGGCGATGGGGCGGGTGTAACACGTGGGTTGCTTCAGGCCTCGGCTTCCGGTGTGTTGGCTGCCCGGGCTATCTCGCGACGTCTGGAAGAGGATACGTCCTGAGGTCATCCTGTACGCCTGCACCTGCGCTCCATAGAGCTCCCGTTCTTCCTGGGGGAAGAGAGGCTCGCAAGGTAAGGGTTCCGTGCTGTCTGGTATGGTGCGATGGTCACAGCGAGGGAGCCGTAAAGAGTGACGGCCGTGGCCGTCTGTCGCGTCGGAGCG
>CAYLRT010000268.1:0-1749 GCA_964385885.1 uncultured Anaerolineales bacterium
GGCGGCCCAGAACTCGGACAACACCTCTGCCTGCTCCAATACAGTCTGCGTCGCCTTCTCCTGCTTATCGGGCGGATAGCCGTATTTGCGCAGGATGCGCTTCACAATGACCCGCAGTTGTGCACGCACGTTCTCGCGCACCGTCCAGTCAATCGTTACGTTCCTGCGCACCACCTGGACCAGCTCCCGGGCGATGGTGCGCAGGGTCTCGTCACCCAACACCTGCACTGCGCTGTCGTTGGTCTCCAGCGCGTCGTAGAACGCCAGTTCCTCCTCGCTCAATCCCAGGTCCTCGCCCCGCCGGTCGGCGGCTCGCATCTCCCGCGCCAACTCGATCAGCTCCTCGATCACCTGGGTGGCCTCAATCGTTCGATTCTGGTAACGACGAATGGCGCGTTCGAGCAACTCGGCAAAAGAGCGCGCCTGTACCACGTTCTTCTTACGCCGCACCCGGATCTCGCCTTCCAGGAGCCTGCGGAGCACTTCCACCGCCAGGTTCTTGTGCGGCATGTCCTGCACTTCGAGCAGAAACTCGTCCGATAGAATCGAGAGGTCCGGCTTGTCCAGGCCAGCAGCGGCAAAGATGTCGATCACCCCCTCTGGGGCAATGGCCCTGTCGATGATCTGCCGCACCGCGTGATCGAGTTCCCCTCCAGGCCGCCGGTCGGCAACCGCGCGCTTTGCCAATGCCGCACGCACCGCCTGGAAAAACGCCACGTCATCTCGGATGCGCAGCGCCTCCTCGTGAGGCACGGCCAACGCGAAGGCTTTGGAGAGCTCCGTGACCGTCTGCAGGAGCCGCTCCTTGCCGTCCTCCTGGGCCAGGATATGCTCCTGCGCGGCCGGCAGCAGCGATAGGCGCTCCTGCGGCGTGCCGGTTGTCCATTGTGACCAGTCGAACCCGTGGAAGAGGCCGCAGCAGATCTCGTATTTCTCCCGCATGACCACCACGGCCTCCTCTTGATCAATGGCCGTGCGGCCGGTGCCGCCGCTCTCGGTGTACGTGGCCAGGGCCTGCCTCAAGGCGTAGGCCAGACCGATATAGTCCACCACAAGGCCGCCCGGCTTATCCCGGAACACGCGGTTGACGCGGGCGATGGCCTGCATCAGCGTATGCCCGTGCATCGGCTTGTCCACGTACATCGTATGCAGGGATGGCGCATCAAAGCCCGTCAACCACATATCGCGCACGATGACCATCTTGAGCGGGTCGTCAGGATCGCGGAAGCGTTTGGCCAGCGCCTCCCGTCGGGCCTTGTTGCGGATGTGAGGCTGCCACTCGAGCGGGTCCGAGGCCGAACCGGTCATCACCACTTTGATAGCACCCTGGTCGTCGTCCTCGTGGCGCCATTCGGGGCGCAACGCCACAATGGCATCGTACAGGTCCACGCAGATGCGACGGCTCATACAGACCACCATCGCCTTGCCGTCCAGCACTTGAAGACGCTGCTCAAAGTGCGCCACGATGTCGCGGGCCAACAGCCTGAGCCGCTTCTTCGTCCCCACGATGGCTTCCAGTTGCGCCCACTTGGTCTTGAGCCTCTCCCTGCGCTCAATCTCTTCCCCCTCGGTGACCTCCTCGAATTCGGGATCAATCTTGGGGCGCTCGGACTCGTCGAGCGCGAGCTTGGCGAGGCGGCTCTCGTAGTAGATGGGTACCGTGGCGCCATCCTGCACGGCCCGCTGGATATCGTAGACGCTGATGTAGTCGCCAAACACAGCCCGCGTGTTCCGGTCGTCCAGTTCGAT
>CAYLRT010000269.1:0-1746 GCA_964385885.1 uncultured Anaerolineales bacterium
GAACATCTTGCCCAGCGCCTGAACCTGGGTGATCATCAGGTCGCGAGGAACAGGGGCCGGCCGCCTGCTCCTGTCTGTGGCAGAGAGCCGCAGTTCGAAGTGCTCCTCCTCCAGGGCGGGATGCTGTTGGCGATAGGCGGCCGGGATCAGGTCGCGGATGGCCTCCAGGATGCGTTGTGCTGCTTCCTGCAGGGCGAGGCGTCGAGGTGTCCCGGGAGGGACTGTGACCGGTGGCAGCACTTCCCCTACATTCATGATCAGTCGCGGACGCCGGAGTCGGAGGGTCTGGTGCAGCGCTCCGTCGACCCCTCCGAACCCAATGGGAAGGATGGGGGCCTGGGCGCGGAAGCTCAGCCAGGCGACGCCGCGTTTGGCCTCCATGCCGCCCGGATCCCAGATGCCTCCCTCGGGGAAGACCGCCAGCACGCCCCCCTGCCTCAATATCGACAGGGCCTGCATCAGGGCCTGTCGGTCTGGGTTGCCACGGTTGATAGGGATGTAGCCGTACAGGCGGGCGACAAGATTCATAAAGGGGGGCGGCGCGATGTCGCCCGTGCCCAGCATCTCCACGTGCCACGGCGTACAGACGGCCATGAGGACCACCTCCATGGTGGCGATATGGTTGCCCACTACGATGAGTGGCCCGTGGGGTGGAAAGCGCTCCTGCCCTGAGATCTGAGTGCGGGTCAACCCGGCCACCAATAGACGCCCTAACCCTCGCAGGCCGGCACGAATTACCCGACGGCGCGGGACGCGGATGGTGGCGGGGGCGGTGTTGAGCTTTCTCTGTAACTCTCTCATGGTTGCCTTCCCCGTGAGCCCACCGGGGGCTTGAGCCGTGGTGCACTTCGTGCTATGATGCGTGGGACCTGGGTGGATCATGGCAGGGCCACCCCGCCCTGGCTCGGAGGCCGACGCAAGCTGAGCCTACCATGCTGTGGGCCTACGTCAACTGATGGGGGCATCACGAGGGCCGTGTGGCTGAGGCGTCGTTGTGGTCTGCTGAGCACAGCGCACGGCAGGGTGCGGGAAGGAGACAGGGGCGATGGAGCGTCAACTTCGCTGGTACGACTACTTCACCCTCAATAGCTATTGGTTTGCCTTGACGACCCGCTCTCAGGTGTTGAGCTCTCTGGTGATTCCACTCCTGGTGCAGCGGTTTGTGGGTGAGAGTGTCAAGGGGACCTATGTGGGTCACATGCGCCTCTGGGCCCTGATGATTGCGTTGTTGGTCCAGGCGCTCATGGGCATGCTGTCGGACCGTAGCTCCTCGCGGTGGGGACGGCGTCGGCCCTTCATCGTCATTGGTACGCTGGCGGAGGTGGTGGTCTTCACGCTGATCGGCCTTACCGCAGGTTTACAGGGGATGAAGGGCTATTGGGTGCTCTTTGCACTTTATGTCCTCTCCATGGTCAGCTCGAACACAGCGCATGCCGCCACCCAAGGGCTGATTCCCGACCTCGTGCCAGAGAATCTGCGGGGGCGGGCCTCGGGGGTGAAGGCGCTGTTAGAGTTACCTCTGCCCCTTGTCTTTACCTCTTTCGTGGTGGCCCGGCTGATGGCGCAGGGTGACCTGTGGGGCGGGCTTATAGCGACGATGGGGGTGCTCGTGGCGTGTATGTTGGCCACGCTGTGGGTACGTGAGCCACCCGCAGCAGGGCCCAAGGAGCCTCTGAACTGGCGCCCTCTGACCCGTCTGGCGCTGATGACAGCGGCTTTCGTGGCTGTGGTGCTGGCCCTGGGGTG
>CAYLRT010000270.1:0-1739 GCA_964385885.1 uncultured Anaerolineales bacterium
GTGCTGATGACGGCGTTACGTGGTCCGATCCCATCGTCATGGTGGCGCCTCCCGGTCCTACGCGGGCGTATGATCCGGCGCTGTGGCACGATCCCGGTGGGAGGCTCTGGCTCTTCTACAACCAGGCCAATCTGGAGACACGGGAGTTCTCGGTGTGGGCGATCACGGCAGAGGATTCGGGCGGTGCACATCCCCACTGGAGCGTGCCCAGGAAGATCGATCTGGCGGTGCCGTTTGCCTTTCGCCTGAACAAACCAGTGGTGTTGCGTACTGGCGCGTGGCTCTTGCCTGTCACCTGGGCGCAGGAAGCGCCGGAGGGCTGGTTTGCCGGGGCAGCCCAATTGCAGGGCGTCGCCATCTCCGTTGATGCCGGGGCCACGTGGACGCTCCACGGGGCTGTTATGGCCCCCTCTTGGGCGTTGGAGAACATGATTGTGGCACGCCGTGATGGCCGGTTGTGGATGTTGATCCGCACCGGTGACGGGGTGCTGTGGGAGAGCTTCTCGTATGACTGTGGTCGGACGTGGGGGCCTGCTGCGCCCACATGCTTCGTCAACCCCGGTACGCGGTTTTTCATCCGCCGCCTGGCGTCGGGACGACTGCTCCTGATCAATACGCCCGATCCGCGCTGCCGCAGCAGGCTCTACGCCACCGTCGGGGCATCGCCGGCGGAGCTGGCGGCGAGACGTGGGCTGCTGTTGGATGCTCGCGAGCGGGTGTCGTACCCGGATGCGATTGAGGCCCCCGGCGGCGTGATCTACGCTGTTCATGACTGCGATCGCTACGGCTCCGGGGAGATCATCCTGAGCGTCTTCTCGGAGGCTGAAGCCCTTGAGGAGTGATTGCCTGATTCAGCCCAATGTCGCCGTGCACCTGGCGCAGGGGGTGATGCGGGACATTAATGGGAGAAGGATGGAGCGTTACTCGGCAGGCCTCCACAGCCTGCCGAATTCATTGTGAGGCTTTTCTTGCCCTAGATGGATGGCGGCGCTATGCAGCCGGCCCTGAGGCCAGCGCCGCGCTGAGGCCACTGAGCAACAGGATGATGGTTCCCAGCGAGATATTGAGGAACAGCAACCCGGCGCTTAGCTTCTCCTGCGCTGGACTCGACGGTCCGCGCAGACGGCCCAGGACCAGGCTGCGGTAGAGGGCCACGGCGATCATGGCCAGCACCAGGATGTGCTTGAGGGCCAGGACAGTCGAATAGGCGTTGCCGAAGCTGAATAGGCCCAGGAAGGCCGGGGAGCGTCTGGCTTGCAGGAGCCCGGTCAGCACAAGCCCCACGATGCTCGCATAGACCAATGTGCTCAGTCGCTTCTGGATGGCGTCCATAAGCTGTTTGGTCTGTGGCCCTTTCCCCAATACCTTCCTGGCTGCAGGAAGCACGGCGAGGCCCAAGGTGGTCAGCCCGCCGACCCAAATGGCGGTGAACAGGTCGTGTAGAAATATGACCATAGCGTATACGAGTTGTTTGACTGGCATAGGAGTGTCCTTCTGTAAATTGGTTTAGTTAGACTAACTAACTATATCCCAAACAGCACAACTGTCAACCATACTGCAACAGAGCCGCTGTGGGCCAGGCCTTGTCCCATTCCTCCAGCAACCGTTCCTGCTCCCGCCCGACCGGCGCGATCCACAGCAGGAGCCACGAGGGCCTCGGCGACCATGGCGTGCGCCGGGCTGCGCTTGAGGGCCAACACAGTCGAGTAGGCGCTGCCGACGCTGAACAGGCCCCGGAA
>CAYLRT010000271.1:0-1733 GCA_964385885.1 uncultured Anaerolineales bacterium
CTGACGTCCTGGACGCTGCGCAGCGCATTGCGCCGTATGTCCACCGGACCCCCGTGTTCACCTCTGCGACCCTGGATCGCATGATAGGCGCTGAGGTCTTTTTCAAAGCCGAGAACCTCCAGAAGGTGGGAGCGTTTAAGGCCCGTGGCGCGTGCAATGCGGTCTTTGCCCTCTCGCAGGATCAGGCCGCGCGAGGCGTGGTGACGCACTCGTCCGGCAATCACGCTCAGGCCGTGGCTTACGCCGCTCGGCACCGGGGTGTGCCAGCGACCGTGGTGATGCCCAAGGATGCGCCTGCTGTGAAAGTAGCTGCCGTACGAGGGTATGGGGCTACCATTGTCTGGGCAGGGGTTGATCCCCTCGATCGAGAGCGTAAGCTCGAGGAGGTCTTGGCGAAGCGTGGAGCGGTGTTCATCCATCCGTCGAATGATCCCTACGTCATCGCCGGACAGGGCACCGCGGCGCTTGAGTTGCTAGATGAGGTCGCTGACCTCGACGTCGTGATGGTGCCGGTTGGGGGTGGGGGACTGCTTGCGGGCACGACGTTGGCCGTCAAAGGGTTGTTGCCTGATGCCCGTGTCTATGGCGCGGAGCCGGTGATGGTGGATGACGCGGCTCGTTCGTTCCATGATGGGCGGATCTATCCGCCTACCGGGGCCTACACGGTGGCCGATGGCTTGCGTACGTTCCTGGGCGACGTGAACTTCCCGATTATCCAGGCCGGTGTCCATGACATTGTGACGGTCACCGAGCAGGGAATCATCAGGGCGATGCGTCTGGTCTGGGAGCGGATGAAGCTCATCATTGAGCCCTCAGCCGCGGTGCCCGTGGCTGCGCTCTTCGAGCACCGGGAGGTGTTCCAGGGCAAGCGCGTTGGTGTCATCCTCTCGGGTGGCAACGTCAACCTTGATGAGCTCCCCTGGCTCGCCTAGTGACTGTTCAAGCTCCTCCTGATGTGACACCACACCGTGCCGGAGACTGTCGCGGGCTGCTTCTCGCCGGCTCGAGTCGGATGGCGATGAGGAGATGGGAGAGCGCTGGGAGCGGGCGTAGGTTGAGTCAACCCTGCGTGCAGTGGCCCCACCTTGGTCGAGAGGAACAGAGAGCCCAGCGCATACAGAGGCCTTCTCAGGCTTTTGAGCCACGGCAGTGAACTCGGGCCCCCTCACGAGCTCTCGATCGCTTCCTATTGATCGTGTGAGCACAGCCCTTTTGGCTACCAGGGGCCGCATGACCGCTGGTTTTGAAGGCGCTTCGGATGCGACGTGTGGTTGCACTCCCGATGCCAGAAGCTAAAATAGGTGGCGCTGATCGGTGGTATCCCGAAGTGGCGGCGGGCACAGGATTGGAGTGTTGATGTCGTACAAGGATGAAATCTGGTATCGTAAACTGGTCCAGGCGGTGGAGGAGCATCGAGAGCAGTTAGGCCAGAAGCAATGGGACAAGTACCGTGTGGACCTTCTGCTCAAGATAGCCAACCGTGTGAGGGAGTTCTCGGACGGGTGTGAGACCTGCCGGGGATATCAGCACACGCTAACCAGGTTGGAGGAGGAGTTTCAGGAACTCCCTGACTCGAAAGCGCAGCGTCAGTATCAGTTGGTGCAACTGAGAGCTATGACAGGGCATTTTGTGGAGGTGCACCGGCTAGCGGCTCCAGGTTATTTCGCCCGCAAATGGTTGAAGCTTGGCATGCTCGCCGGTCTGGCGCTGGGCTTCCTGGCGATGCTGGTCTA
>CAYLRT010000272.1:0-1699 GCA_964385885.1 uncultured Anaerolineales bacterium
CCCGACTATGAGGTCATCGTCGTAGATGACGGCTCCACTGATGGCACTGGCGAGATGGTGCAGCGGGAGTTCCCACAGGTGCGCTATATCCGACAGGAACCGAACCAAGGGCCGGCAGCGGCCCGCAATCGAGGGATCAAAGCAGCCTCGGGGGAGATCATAGCCTTCACAGATGACGACTGCATTCCCCCCACCAACTGGCTCGCGTCTCATCTGCCGTATTATGATGACCCACAGGTGGGAGGCGTCGGTGGCTTGCAGTTAACAGCCCGCCCAAATTTCATTGAGCAGTTTCAGATAGCGCATTATCTGGATGTCTATACCGAATTCCATCGCATCTGCCGTGTGGAAGCCGTCCGAGGGTTCGGCACTAATAACTTGAGCATCCGACGGGAGGTGTTCGATCATGCGGGGCTCTTCGACGAAGCTTTCCTCACAGGGGCAGATCCAGAATTAACCCGACGTGTCGCCATAGCAGGTTACACGCTGATCCGAGATCCAAAGCTACGGGTAGAGCATCTCAAAGTGGACACCTTGGGCTCTTACCTACACACCCGCTTTCGCAGGGGTTGTGGCTCTGTGCTGACAGACATCAAGTACGGCACCCTTTGCATACGGCGTTTTTTGCCACTGGTTAACCCCAAGCACGCCTTGCAAACCTGGCGGAACTTCAGAAAAGCGCGGGGAAAAGCATACAGGAAGGGAGATCTGCTGAGCTTCTTGGCATTGTTGCTGCTAACGCGAATTGTCGAGGTTGCGGGGAGGCTCTACTATTACCAGAAAGTGGGACGTGACTACACTCCCAGCGCCGAAGCAGTGGTCAGACATCAGCGTACCTCTGGTGAGCCAACAGGAGTCAACTGACGGGCGCATGTCTAGCCGGCGGATTTCTCTCACAGTCGTGGTGGTCAGCTACAATACCAGAGAGCTGCTGCGGGATTGCCTGCTGTCCATACTGCAGCAAGCACCCGCAGGCACTGAAGTCATCGTCGTCGACAATACCTCAACCGATGGAAGTGTCGAACTGGTCCGCTCCGAGTTCCCGTCCGTCAGCATCATAGCCAATACCCAAAACCTGGGCTACCCGAAGGCTGTCAACCAGGGGCTTGGTCTTGGAAGCGGCGATTACTTCCTGGTGCTCAACGCCGATGTCCGATTGACGCGAGGAACAGTCAAGGCGTTGAGCACGTACATGGAGGCCCATGCCCATGTGGGTATCGCTGCACCCGCCAACGTCACACCGGAAGGCGAATCGATGTTAACAGTCCACCACGATGTCACACTGGGGCGAGAGATCCTGAGGAACCTTCTCTTCACAGACATATGGCGTTACCGCATCTGCGGGAGAGCCATTGCACGACGATTGCGGTCGCCAACAGTTGTGGATTGGGTAACAGGTTCTTGCCTCATGGTACGAAGGGAGGTGCTGGAGACAGTAGGTGGCATGGATAACGCTGTCTTCATGTATGGAGAGGAGTACGACTGGCAATTACGTGCTCGCAAGGCAGGGTGGGAAATACACTTTGTACCCCAGGCCACAGTGGTTCACCATAAGAGTGCCAGCGCCGATCGGAAGTGGAGCACAGAGCGCTACCGCGTGGTCACCCGTTCCACCTATTATTTCTACGTCAAGCACCATGGGTGGTGGGGGCTACCAGTTTTGGTCTTTGCCCATGTAATCGGATCAGGCCTGCGGCTG
>CAYLRT010000273.1:0-1656 GCA_964385885.1 uncultured Anaerolineales bacterium
AGAACGTGAGAAAAAGGGGCAAGCCCTGGTCCTCGTGGCCTTGATCTTGGTGGCTCTGATCGCTCTGGCTGGGTTGGCGATAGATGGTGGACGACTGTATGCGCTGCGGCGACAGGTGCAGAATGCTGCTGATGCAGCAGCTCTGGCGGGCGCGCGCGAGTTGGCAACGGTAGTCTCGGAATGCCGGGGAGGTACTGTCGAGGACAACGTTCGGGTCGGGCAGGCTGTGTTGAATTTTGCTCGCATCAACGGTGTGGATGAAGATGCGGCAAACGGCGATGTGGAGGCCTGGTATGTAGACAAGGACGCACAGTTCCTGGACTATGTACGCTTTGACACAGCGGTTCCTAACCGGAGCACGGGAGTGTCCACACGGTTGGTCGCAACCGATACAACGACGTTTATGCGTGTGCTGGGCATCCAGTATCTCACCGCGGTGGGAGAGGCTACGGCGATGACGGGACGGGTCATCCAATATGGCGGGGGGTTGTTGCCCATCGCGGTACCAGAGGCCGTAGTTGATGGTCTGGAGGTCAATGAGCCGTTCTATGTCTTCGACAGCACCGGGGTCTTCTGTCGCCAGCATGACGACTATTGCTTTCTCGGCACGGACAATGGAGGACCGGCAGCGCAGCGTGGATGGCTTCATCTTGGACACATCTACAATCCTGCCTTCTGGAATTCCAGCAAGCCCCCCAACCGGGTTTTCGTCGACAGCTTGAGTGTGGCCGGGTGCAAACCGGCACCTCCCCAGCCGCCAGATCCAGCTCAGACAGGTTTGGCGGGATGGGCTAGCGGAGAGTGCCCCTATCCCTATCTGCTTTATGCGGGGCAGCCGGGTACGCTGTCTGGCGACTATATCGCGGGTGTCGCGGGTACGAACAGCGCTGCGTTAGGTCAGATTGCCACCCACTTTGGACCTGGCGATGTCGTCTATGCCCCGGTCTTTGACTACGTTTATGGGGCGGATGAGATGAGCACGATATTTGCTGACCGACCACCTGACAATGACCCTAACGCCTGGATGTCTGGTAGCTCGGTTTATTACTACCACATCATCGGTATTGTGGCGGTGGAGCTTTCCGAAGTGGATAAGAGCTCCAAGTACGTCGAGGCTGCTTTCAAGAACGCGATAATCGGTGAAGGGCAGATTGCGCCAGGAGACGGCGTGGGAGCCAGTTACTGCACAGCGCCTTTGATGGTTGGCATCCGCCTGTGGGATTAAGAGCATTTCAGGAAGCCCATCTTAGCAAGATAGTACCTTTGGGGGATGGTATTGTGATCATGTTCCGACTACGATTGGAGTAGAGGCGGTGAGATTCATCATCGCTCATCCGAGTAAAGGAATTAGCATGAGGGAAAAAACAGAAGGTCAGGCGTTGGTGTTGATGGCTTTCGCCCTCGTTGCTCTGGCTGCCATGGTGGGGCTCGCGATCGATGGCGGGCGGCTTTACAGTCAGCGGCGACAAACTCAGAACGCCGCAGATGCTGCTGCCATGGCAGGCACCCGTGAGCTCGCAGTGGTGATCGCCCACTGTGGCGAGGGAGATGCTGCAGCCGATCTGGCTGTGCGCCAGGCAATCGTGGAGATGGCGCGTCTTAACGGCGTTGAGCACGGCACACCCAATGGACATATTGAGGCCCAGTATGTCAATG
>CAYLRT010000274.1:0-1647 GCA_964385885.1 uncultured Anaerolineales bacterium
GGGGGTGTGTGTCTCAGGTGACGCCATGAGCGCAGATCAGCTCGTCCAGATCCTGAGCCAGTGCATGGCTGACGGGCACGCCTGTCGCATATTCCCCGCTGTTGGACATGAGGATTAACACCAAGTCCTGATCCGGGTACACGCTCAATACCGCGCTATGGCCGAAGTCCTCATAGCCCCGAGTCCAAAACCGCAAGTGACCCCGTGGCGTGCTGGAGGTAAACCAGCCGTAGCCGACGCCAGTGCCATCCGACGTGATGGTGTGCGCTCTAGTCACGAGATGCCAGCTTTCGGCGCTGAGGATGCGGTCTGACTGAAGGGTGCGGTACCATCGGTGGAGGTCCTCCGCAGTGGCGTACATCCCGGTTGCACCCCGATAGCCCCAGTTGGGGCGCATGACGGCAGGTGGGCGGGCCGGATGGTTCAAGATCGCAGCCACAGTGGTGCTCTCGGGCAGGCCCCAGAAGCCCGTGTGCGCAAGGCCGGCAGGCTCCAGGAAGACTTTGCGGACATAGCACTCATAGGGCATTCCGGCGGCGAGTTCTATGATCGCTGCAACCAGGGTGTAGGCGTCATTGCTGTAGCTGAATCCACTACCTGGTGGGTTCAGCAGCGGTTCACTGAGGATGGCTGCTATAGCTGCCTCGCGGTCGGCGATGCCATCGGCGGCGTAATGTTGCCCAAGACCTGCCGTGTGGCTCAGGAGCTGATGAAGCGTAATGGGCGCTTTGTCAGGGGGCACAGCGTCAAAGAAGCGTGTCAGTGGGGCATGGAGCGAGAGCACCCCCAGTTCGGTCAGCCTCAGCGCGGCGGCGGCCGCGAAGGTCTTAGAGATAGAGGCGATCCAGAATGGCGTGTCAGGCGTCAGGGGCATGGACTGGTTAGCGTCAGCCCAACCGCATGTACGTTGGAGCACCACGCGTTCGCCCTGTGCTATCCGGGCGATACCGTTGAATCCAGAGGCCGCGGCAGCGCGCAAATGTGCCTCCAGGTGTGCGAGGTCGAGGGATGGCGCCACGGTCTCGGCGTCGCGGGTGATTCGACTGGGCTCGCGAGGCATGCTGTCCCTCAATCCATGGTTCTTGAGTCGCACGAAGCATATGATAGAGAGACAGGGTGTCAACCCCACCTGTCCGGCAACTTTCACTTCGGGGGGCGTACACGCCTGATCTTGTGCTTCTCTTTAACGTTTTCCCCGGCTGTGCTATACTTTATTTAAACCATGTCCTCCTGGTGATGGAGGTGCCTTCCATGTCGGGCATGCGCGTTGCCGTCATAGCTCTCACTGCGTGGGCGGTGTTAGCGTTGGTCTGTGCTCCAGCCGGCGCTGCCACAGTGGTCCGGGTTGGCGTCTACGATACACCTCCCTTGATCTTGTTGTCGGAGGACGGCATACCTTGAGGATTGGTGATTGATGTGCTGGAATATGTCGCGGCTCAAGAGGGTTGGACTATGCCTGTCATCATGTTGGCGGGGCATCCTATGGAGGCCCAGTTGAGGGGACTAGAAGCCGAGGCCGGGCTAGATGGATGGCTGTTGAAACCGCCTGATCTGCGTCAGCTGAGTGAGATGGTTGCGCAGGCGCTGCAACAAGAGGCATGAGTGATGGGTCTGCGGGTGGGCACCTCGGGCTGGGCTTATCGAGAT
>CAYLRT010000275.1:0-1580 GCA_964385885.1 uncultured Anaerolineales bacterium
TCCGGCCGGTAGATGGTGACATTGTTGAGCTTCATCGGCTCCTCCCTGATGTTGTGGGGCAAACGTTCTTGCGTATCTTACCCCGGAGGGGCAAAGGTGTCACGCTCATGGCCGGCGGGGTGGAACTGGGTATCATTGGCGAGCGATGTGGGTCCGCTGTGTTCAGACACAGGCGGTGCCAGTTCCGGTAGAGTTGGGGCTGAAGGGGAACTGTGCTGTGTGGAGTTCAGGTTCAGTAGACTGGCAGGTATTGCTGATTGGCGGCGCGTCGGGGGTGGGGAAGTCTGTCGCTGCGCAGGCATTGGCGTGGCGGTTGCGGATCTCATACATGCTGGTAGACGATATACGGTTGGCGATTCAGGCGGTTACCACCCCGGCGCAGGTGCCCGCGCTGCACACCTTTTTGGTGGCAGAGAACCCGGCAACGCTCTCCCCCGAGGCGTCTGTTGGCGGACTTCTCTGGTTAGGCTTCGATGGGACAAGTGCTCCACACTGGCAGTGATCGTCGGATGGCGCTATGGGCCGAGTTTTTGCCCTTCCGCTGTACTGTTCGAGTCTTGGTGGCCTTGAGTGGGCCGTGTTATACTGAGCCCAAGGGACTTCGATGCGTCCCGTCAGGGATGCGCTGGCCTTTGCGTCGACACGCTGAGTTTCCCGTGATGGGTCAGGAGGGGGTATGCTCTGTCCTGGCTCCGTGAGTGTCCTGAGCCCTTGTACATGGGCTCAGGGTTGATCTTGCGTCTATGTTTTGGTAGAGGAGGATGGTGTGGATCAGGTCAAGAGATTCCTCGCGGCGTTCGGGCTGATTTTGCTCTATATGGTTGCCTGGGTTCCTCCGCTTCTCATTTGGATAACCCTTTGGCGTGGCAATGATGCTGCAATCGCGATAGGGCTCCTCGGTGCGATGGTGGTGATGATCATTGGTTTCATTCCCTATCTGAACTTCGCGAGCAAGAAGGTGTTTTACTTCGCGGGGGAGGGGCACCCTGTCCCTGAGGAGAAGCTGCGTGCGATAATCAAGGATGTCAACCGTCTCGATGTGCCGGTGTGGGTGCGAGAGCGTGGTAGAGAACTCATTGTGACGTGGAGGTACGTTGATGCGAAGTGGTGGGAGATCCTGGCGCACGCGGGTCTGAAGAAGGTGTACGAGTTGCATATCAAGTTCGATGATCGAAAGAAGGAAGCCACACTTATCGATGTGGAGAAATCCGTCTCGTGGCGGGCAGGGCCGACGGAGGTGCGGCTCTATGGCGGTTTCTTCAGGGGCATTATCTTTGCTTACGAGATTGGGAAGCAGTGGGGGATCAAAGAGAACTTCCAATTAGGCAAGGTCTACGACTACAAATTCACCCCCCAGGAGATCAAGACGCCGGTGATGAATTCGATTTTGCGGAACGGCTGGGCTGTTCGGTTCGGCATTTGGTGAGGGTGTATGAGTGCCACGATGGGCAAAGCTGCGCATCGCTGAGGCACCTCTGTTGTCGCAAGGCAGAGTTTAGGCAGACGGTGGAGGCGGTGCCGTCGAGCACGTACACCGTACGCGTTGTCACGCAGCGGATTCCCGATGATCCCGGCGACAG
>CAYLRT010000276.1:0-1565 GCA_964385885.1 uncultured Anaerolineales bacterium
TGGACGAGCTGGTCTTTGAAGGCTATCGGGCCCGGCCCATCAGTGTGAACGAGGCATGGGATCTCTTCCGGGATGAGGTGCGCGGGGCCATCCTCTACGATGGCTCAATCATGGACGAGATCGGAGCCTATCACTCAGACCAACTCAATCAGACCAATGTGTTGATGATGATCGGCGCTCTGGAGTCGGCTGTCCCTCTTACGCCGGAGATGAATCAGGCCCTGGGGCTTCAGGTGGTCTTCGATGCGCGAGGCAAGTGGGCCACGCAATATGAGATGATGCGGTGGGCCTATGAGACGCTGTTCCCCCAGATGGACCACCGGATCCTTGCAACGAACTATCCTGGCATCTTCCTGCTTACGGACTACCTGGTGCAGTTCAAGATTTTCACCTTCTGGTTTCCCCAGTATCGCACTCTGTGTGAGGAGAATCTCCTGCGGGGGATCCTGGCTTCGACACCGCCGAACACACCCATCATCGGCTGGTGGTTTGATTGGATGCCCAATCCGAAAGATCCCGAGCACAGGCATGCTGATGCTGTGATGGAGACTCCGGGGCTGCTAAGGGGTTCGTACTTCGGGAAGGTGTTGACCCCATCCCACGAGGCGACAAACCTGTCTGTGCATTCTGGCGTGGCGGTAGGAAATTGGCACCACAAGCCCTGCCAGGTTCCCGAGCTTGACCCCGCAAAGGTGTATTACACTTACCTCCTCTCCGATGGCGATAATCTGGGAGAAGCGCTGATGATGCGCACTCGCGACCTGCAGTGGGATCGTGAGGAGCGGGGACAGATACCGATGGGTTGGTCTTTTGCGCCGGCGGCGGCCCGCATGGCACCCCCGGTGCTCAATTACTATCTTCGGACGGCATCGGAGGCGGACTTGCTGGTTGGAGGGCTGGGCGTCGGCTACACCGAGCCCGTCATCTACTTGAGGGCATTCCCAGAGTTTCGGGCGACTCTCTATGATGACTATGCGCGGATGACCAATGAGGCGCTCAAGTGGATCGATACCAGTTGCCTCTGGCTCATCAACGGTACGGCTACTGAGGAAGATATCTACGCCAGAGGGTCGGATGGTCAACTGCAGGGGATCTTCACTGGCTATGGGGGGCATCCCGACCTGGCGTCTGTTCGGATAGGTCCAAACGGCGTGGCAATCTTCCGGCCTGCGACAAGCATGGTACACGGGAAGTCCCGCGAGCAGCTCATCGACACCATGGTGAGCGAGATTCGACAGGCGGCGGCACGAGTTCAGCGTCCAGCCTTCATCGAGGCATGGGTTCTCAACTGGGCCTGGTCTATCGATATGCTGCAGGAGGTCCAGCAGAGGTTGGGATCGGGCTTTGTGCTTGTGCGTCCTGACGTGCTTGCCCAACTGGCGCGGGACGCGTCATCGGATTCCAAAGATCTGTAGCATCTCTCGATATAATCCATAAGAAAAGGAGTAGCTAGCTGTGTCTCAATTTCAACCCTATACCAAGCGACAGTTGGACATGGCCCTGCAGCTCATTCGCAGGGCGATCTATGTGGAGGTGGCTCCCCTGGAGATCGAGGCCTGGTGCAC
>CAYLRT010000277.1:0-1502 GCA_964385885.1 uncultured Anaerolineales bacterium
GGTTGCGCAGTATGTGAGGCGTACGGCCGAGCGCTATCAGTTGCCAACCAGGGTGATCGCTTCCACAGACCGTAAGGAGCTGCTCCCAGGTGCGGACTTTGTCATCACCTCCATCGCTGCGGGAGGCGGGGCCTATTGGGGCGAGCCTTTCAGATGGGAGATCGAGATTCCACGCAAGTACGGCATCGACCAGGCTGTGGCAGATACGGTGGGAGTGGGCGGGGTCTTTCGTTTCCTGCGCACGGGGCCAGTGCAGCACCAGTTCTTCCGGGATATGGAGGCCCTCTGCCCTGATGCTTTGGTTCTCAACCACACCAACCCCATGGCGATGCTCACCTGGTTGCACTCTGTGGACTCCTCCATCCGCAATGTCGGATTGTGCCACAGTGTTCAGGGGACCACCGAGAAGCTGGCGCGCCTGGTGGGGGTGCCGTATGAGGAGGTCTCGTACTGGGTCGCCGGCATCAATCACCAGGCCTGGGTACTCGAATTCTACCGTGGGAAGGAGGACCTCTACCCCAAGTTGCGCAAAGTGATGGAGGATCCTGCTGTGGTGGCGGACGATGCCGTGAGGTTCGAGATGATGAGGCAGTTTGGTTACTTCGTCACGGAGAGCTCTCGCCATAACTCAGAATATCTGCCCTACTTCCGCCGAACTTCTGAACTGCGGGCGTCTTTCGGCTTGGAAAGCCGGAACGTGCCGGCGGAACCACCGCGGGTCAGAGCGTGGATGTATGACGCGGACGGTAACGATGATGAGAGGCCGATCGGTGAGCTGAAGCGTTCGCGCGAGTACACTACCGGGATCATGGAAGCCATGGTAACTCACGAGCCCTTCCGCTTCAACGGCAATGTCATGAACGATGGCCTGATCCCCAATTTGCCTCAAGGCTGCTGTGTGGAGGTCCCCTGCATCGCGGATGCCCGGGGGGTACATCCCTGCCACGTGGGCGCTCTGCCTGCGCAACTGGCCGCGCTGAACCGGTCCAACATCGCTGTCCAGGAGCTGGCGGTGCAGGCTGTGCTACACAAGGACCGCGAGGCTGCATTCTATGCCTGTGCGCTGGATCCGCTTACAGCCGCGGTCCTGCCGCTGCACAAGATCCGCGAGCTGTTTGATGAGCTCTGGGAGCTGGAGAGAGAGCACTTACTATGGTTCGATCCCACCTACAAAGGGCCACTGCCTGAGCGCTGTGCGCCTTGAGTCGGTGGGCAAGTTGATGGATTGTGGTCATTACCAGGAGGAGAGCATGATTCACTTAGGGACGCAGTACTATCGTCCGCCCTTTCCCAACCGTCGCTATTGGGAGGAGGACATCCGGCGCATGGCTGATGCGGGTCTAAACACCATTCAACTGTGGGTGGTGTGGGCATGGGTGGAGGCCAAGCCCGGGCAATTTGTCTTCGACGACTACGATGAGCTGGTCGCTCTGGCCGACAAACATGGCTTGCAGGTTGTGCTGAGTACGATCGCAGCCATCCATCCCTATTGGATCCACCGG